>SYKU01000101.1 GCA_005808865.1 Acidobacteriota bacterium | reverse complement strand
GTTAGAGGACGGCGGTCGAGGAAACGGAATCAGGAGGAGGCGAGAAAAGATAGAGTCAATCCAATCGTAAAGGTCACGCGAGGATCACGCAGCGCCGACGAAGAGCCGACGCCGAAGGCTTTTTCGTGCATAATTCAGGTTTGAACCAACTCGTTCTCGAGCCTGCGAATCCTGTTCCGCAACTGGCTTGTCTCACCTTCGACTTCGCCCCTCCCGGGATCCCTCGGAAGATCCGTGTAGGCGGCGCTGAAAATATCGAGAATCGCCGCCGCCACCTCGGGCCGCACATGCCGGTTGTCCGATTCAAACGGGTTGTCAAACAGATTCAGGACAAGCTCGTAAGAGGGGAAGTAGTGATACCAGTTTCGCGCCCGAATGTCTTCGCTAAACAGGAATTCGTCGAGGGCGACTCTCAGAATCGCTTTCGACACATGATTCGCGGTTATCGGCGACTGGTCGCGGAATGTGAAGAGAAGAGGAACCGGGGAGAGAGTAAAGATGACCTTCGTGCCGGGCATGAACGTCTCCAGAAGCCGGTCCAGATCTCGAAACGCGAGTACGGTTTCAGCCGCGCCGGCGAGTTTGAATGTGTGGCGGGCCGGCTCATACGCCTGGGAGAGGATGGGGCGCCACATCGTCTCACCGGAAGCGTTGTCAAACCATATTTCAGACAAACCGAGCGTTATGACCAGCACATCCACGTCTTCAAAACTGGCGCGAAGCTTTTCCCGGCGGTCTTCCGTTGCTTCAAAATAGGCTTTGTCCTTGGTGAACCAGATCGCTCGCGGCGGCGTGAACTCGCCGAACGCCCAACGCAGTTGCTGAACGATGACGAAGATATTCTCGAAGGTACTCCCCAAGGAAAACAGGAGACGCTCATCGCAGAGGGCATGCCTCTCCGCCGGGACCTGCCAATCGTTATAGCCGTACTCCGCCAGAAACCTGATGAAGTATTCCGCGAAGCAGCTTCCAAAAGCAAGGACTTTGGTCTCTCGAGTAATCAACTTCTCGGGCTGTGACCAGCCCAACAAGATATCGTCGGCGGTAATAGCGCGGTCGCGCGGGTAGCGGTGGCAGGGTTGCTGTCCGGCGAACCAACGATCACGCTGTTGGAAGTCAAGTTCCCCCGGGTTGTGCTTCCAGGCGGACATACGCAGCCAATTGTCTTGCATTTCTGTCAACAGTATACTTCCTGCCTGTGCGGAATTCTCGGTGGCTGTAGCCGCTACGTCTTCAACCGGGATCTGCGGGAGTTGATGACGGAGCGAGAAATCGGATCATCTCGGGCAACGGTCCTCAGTTCATCGCCAAGGAGATTAAGGAGTTCATTCGGATCTCGGGCCTGACGTGCGTCAGAACCTCGCCGTATCGTCGACTCTCCTTCACCCTTGCGCCGCATGGGTGCTGTCGATCTTCGAGGAGCGCCGAGGCTGGCCTCGCAGCGGGCTCCACAGCCCGCGCGCCGCGAGGATAGGGCCGAAATTCGCGGTCACGCCGGGCGCGATGAGCGTCCAAACCCAAAGCAGACTCCGCTTGAATTGGCGATCCTGCCACCCACCAGTCCCGCCCCCATCACTTGGATAGCAGGGACGCCAGACGCAGGGATCGATCCGGAGAGCAGGCTGACGAACCGGCCCGGAAATACGGCGAGTGCCAACGTTTCCGTATGGCCAGCAGGCCTCCCGTATCCATCCCGCTGACGACATCGTGCGCCAGGTGAAACGCCAGGAACAGGATCGAGAGTGGAGACGTGATGGTGCCGGTTCAGTCCCCAGACGCCGTCGATCGTGCTCATTCTCCGGCTCTCTCGACCATCTGCGGAAGCCTGTGCCGGCGCCAGGGAGTCGGTCGTACCAGTCGAGCAGTTCGCGAATCGCCTGCGTACGCACCGCCACCCCTCAGGCGGGGCTTCGAAGACGACGCGCCTCTTGTCCCGAGTGCGGTCGCTCCAGTGGCCGGTGAACGGCTGCACGATCCTGCCGGTGAGCGGCGCCGCCAGCCACAGCATGGGGATCCCGTCCGGCTTCGCCCCGCGGTATTCGTAGAGGCGCTCATGTTGGCCATCTGCAATCGCCAGCCGAACTGGATGCCTAGGAGGCCAAAGTTCATGCTCCGGATCTGCCGTAACGACTTCGCGGACGGGCAGGCGCGGTAACGGTGCTCATCGCCTGCCTATTGTATGCGGGCGCGTGCTGGAAGCGCCCCCGCTCGCCGCAGCATTTGGAGGGGATTCGTGAAGATCGACGTGACATAGGGCTCCCCCATCTCCGCAAGCCGGCATGGTGCCCCACTTCTGAACTTCGGCAGCGTACGGAAGCCGTCCGCAAGATGGGAAGTCCTTGCCTGCGGGACGGCTCGCTGACGCTTGCGGATCTGAAACGGCGGCGGGCCATTGGCGGAGCTGCCGGGGTTACGTGAGCGCAATTGCGAAATCCAGCACTTAGCCGCCCACCTCCGTTGATGCCGCAACCAAAACGTCGAGGAGTCCTTTGACGTCCTCCCGGCGCCCGTCTTTGATATCGAACACGGTTACCTCGGCTGTGGCCCGATTGCGGTTTGGGGAATCCGGCTTCAAGTACCGCCATGCGGATTGAATCAGTTCCTCGATTTCCCGGCTGTCGTTTCCCCCGCTGATCAGGAAAACGATGCGGCCGACCGGGATCGAGTCGAACAGGAAGTTGACTTCCGTTTCGCAACCCTTGTTCTTGGCCGAATAGCCGCGCAGATCCATGAGCACAACGTCCGACGAGCGGACGAACTCCTCTACGGCGGACCGCCAGGTATTGTCGAAACAGTACATGTCGAGATCCTGGTAGTTCAAGTCCCACCGGCGCGCCCGCGGCAGAAATCCCCTCAGCCGATCCTGAGTCTGTTTGGAGCTTGCCGCGAACAGGCGCGGTGATCGGCGATAGGCGACGACGATTCCCATGGCAAAGGCCAGAAGGAGGAGAACACTCAGTTGGATGGCGATACCCCACCATTCATTGAACTCCGGCGTGCCGAAGGCGACAGCCCAGCCATAGCAGGAGAAGAACACGACGGCAACGTGGGTCTCGGAATGGCTTCGGTATTTGTAGCGCACGTAGGAGGGGTCGACCACCGTAAACGTCGAGCCGATGTGCTTCCAGAAGTTCCGGATGGCGCCGAAGGTAAGGGTGGCATTCTCGTCTCTCCCGAAGACCCGGAGGATCAACAGCCGGCGATTGCGGCCTTTCCGCGCCACGCGGCGGAGGTGAACGCGAAGCAGGAGTGGAACGAGAACGAGCAGCGCGGCCCAGAATTCGGTTCCGGGGACATTTTTGCCGGCGTCGTAGAGTATGTAGGCGAGAAGCAGCACGGGCCACCAGCCATACCGAGGGTGAGTAAACAGACGGAATAGCGCTTCCGGCGCGACGAGGATCCAGCGGCGGAACCAACCAGGAGCGGCCGTACCGGCAACGGCGCCGTGCCTGTACTGGCCCACGTAGAGTACGTAGCGCAGGCACATCAGGGTCAGCCACCCGGCGCCCACCCAGATCAACGTCGGATCTTCGAGTGCTAGGTATCGGAGGGCGAGCACCCCGGTCACCCCGAGAGCGTCGTACAGGCACAGACGAAGAAACAGAGATTGCGCCGACTGGGTGGCCGCGAGACGCGCTTCGCTGGCGGCGGGAGGGATGGCGCTCGAGTCGAAACGCGCCACTCGCGGCACGGACGTAGCTTTCACCTCCGGCTCCTCCACGGATGCCGGCTGTTGCGTTTGGATCTCCTTCGACATCCGGAGCATGAGGGCCTGCACTCGTTTTCCCAGAATGGCCCGGAGGGCGGCAAACACCGGCAGGGTCACCGCCAAAAGGACAAGCATTGCCTGGATCATGAGGTCTCCTTGTTCGAGACCGGCGCGAAGTAGGAGCCTGGTCCGTCCTCAAGTGTAGCCTGAGGTCCGCGCTATTCGGTCATCCGACAGGTTGTCCTTTGCCCGCCACAACTGAACCTGAAGGAGTAAAACGACATCACTGGTCCGAGCCGTTACCATCATACTCTCCGCCATTTTCACGAGGTTTCACGGGCCGCAGGCTCTCAAGGACATTTCACGCTGAACCAACACGATGTAACCCTGTGCGTCATCTTGGGAGGTCTCCAGGTTGGGTTTGTATTTGCCTTTTCGAAACGCGCCAACGCGAGACGTGTTCCACGGGCCTTTCATCGGCTTGCGGGGCGATTGGTGGTCACCACCGCTTCGCTTGCCACTTGTTCCGGCTCGAACCGGAGAATTTCGCCAGGCTGGCACGAGAGAGCCTCGCAGATCGCATTGAGGGTCGAGAAGCGGATCGCCCGGGCCTTGCCGGTCTTCAGAATCGAGAGATTGGCCAGGGTGATGCCGATGCGATCCGCGAGTTCGGTCAGCGTCATCCGCCGGTCGTGGAGCATGTCGTCGAGCTTGACCGCAATCGCCATTTACACGGTCCCTTCGAGGTCTTCGCGCATGCACGTGGCTTCCGCGAACACGCGGGCCAGTACGAAGATAAGGAGCACGGCGAGCCAACCGCCAATCGAAACGCCGGAGTCTAACCGGATCGGATGCGCCGGAGACGATAAGGCCTTGGCGGTCGCCCCGATCACGAGGCCGAGAATCTGCAGCGCGAGCAGAGCCCAGGCTATCGCCTGCAACCGGCGCGCGTTCGCGGCGACGAACGGGTCGCCCGCGCGTACCGTCTCCACGATCGCAAGCAGCCGCTTGAGGACGACGTAATACAGCGGGACCGAAGCGAGGATGGTGATCGCGATCGCGCGCAAGCCCAGGATCAGCCGATCTGCCTCGGCCGAAGGAGAGAGTTTGAACGTGGTCATGATCCATCGCTCGTTGGGCATGACGACCAGCAGCGCCACGATCGCGGCGCCGAACACCCAGTTCAGGACAATGGTGATCCGGAGCCCGGCGTGCGCAATCGGCAGCGCGGCCGATGACGAGGCTATTCTTGACACCATCAACACCTCCTTCGTTGTATTGAATAACAATAACTACTTTATCGTTTTTCGTAAAGTGTTTTATTGATTGTCAATACTTACGCAGCCTTGACGTCGCGCCGTTACCAGTAGCCGGCCATTCAGGAGTCTGGTCCACCAGGCGCGTCCCAGGGCAGCGTCACTACCGCCCGGGAAGGTAACGTTCAGTTTAGACTGGACTTTACCTTGAACCTCGCGAGGACCTGCCCCTTATTTCTCCTTGGTCATGATCCCCATGGTACGATGAACTTGATGCCAATGACTCAATGTCGATTCCGGTACTTACCGGCAATCGCGCTGGTGGTGAGCGGCGTGCTGTTTGGTCAGCCTCGGATTCGCGATTCGCAGCCGGTTCTACAAGTCTTCGACAATACTCCTCGGATCTCCGCCGGTACCTGGCTCCAGGTTTTTGGGTCGAATCTCGCAGCTACTACTCGGAGCTGGGAGGCGCGCGACTTTCAAGGCGCCCGCGCGCCAAACGTTCTTGATGGTGTCAGTGTGCGCATCAACGGCACTCTCGCGCCTATTTCCTACATCAGTCCCGGTCAGATCAATGTGCAGGCTCCCGACAGCGTGGTTCCACGAGCCCTCGTAACTTTGGAGGTAGTGAATGGCGCCGCGACCAGCAACCGCGTGACGCTCGACGGGCTCACCGCGAGTCCCGCGCTGCTGACCACGCCTTTGTTCCTGATCGGGGGCAAACAGTATCTCACCGCGCTCCATTCCGACCTCAAGGCGTATGTCGGTCGTCCGAATCTGATTGGTGGCGAATATTTTCGACCGGCGCGTCCCGGCGACACGCTGGTACTTTATGCGGTGGGGTGCGGCGCAACCAACCCTCCAACTCCCGCCGGTCAAACGGTATCGGTCGGCAATCCTCTGGCCCAGGAATTGCAAGTCACGTTCGGCGGTACGCCGGCCATCAGTCGCGGCTACCTGGAACCCGGCTCCGTGGGACTTTGCCGATTCGACGTCAGCGTCCCCGATGTGCGCGGCGACGCTCTGGGAGATATCTCGATTGACCTCTCTGCCGGCGGCATCGCCACGGGCCAACGTCTCTTCACGAACATCCGCGCTTCCGATCTGGCGCAAACGCTATCCGCCGCACTTCTGGAGTTCGCCGCGACCGGCACTCGGTACGCGGATCTGCACAAGAAGTATTTCGGTGTCACTTTAGGCCTTCCCCGGCCCAACGACCCGGTCGATTGGATCGACCTCGACAGAAGCGCCGCCACTTCCCCCCTCCGAGCCATGCTCCAGGCGGGCGTCATCCGGTTGGGCTACGTTCCCGAATTCCCATTGCATTACGCTGATTCGGGCGGAACGGAAACCGGATTCGACTTCGAACTGGGTGAGGAGATCGTCCGCCGCATTGCCGCACGATATCAAAGACCGTTGAGGGCCGCATGGGTGAAGCTCGACGTGACGCTGCCAGTGGGTCCAACCAAGGAACCCACTCGCTTCAACGCGCTGCTAGCCGGGCTAAGGAGCGGCCAGTACGACGTTGCTTTTGACGGCGTCCTGCAAGGCGATGCCTCAGTGGCTTACACTTCTCCGACTTCACGCATGTTTCCAGGAGTCGTGTACACGGGGCTCGGAAACCTGAACGTCTCCGGCATCCGGGACCGATCTTCGCTCGTTCGTTTTCTGATTGCCAATCCGGGAATGACTTTCCTGCACGGCATGGGAAAGGTGGTCTTCGATGCCCTCGCCGAGGAGGTGGCCGCAGCCGGCAGTTCGGTCATCGCACTTGATAATACGGGCCCTGGAGCCGCAAATCCGCACTTCCGGCTTGCCGACATTCTTGGCCTCATTAAGCTCGTATCCGAGGGTAGTGCTGGTGGCACGCTACTTGATGTCAACCCGCGCCTCGACCTCGCGCCCAGGGCGCCCTTCGCCCTTGCCGATCGATAGTCCCCTACGCACCATCATTGATTGAGATTGCCATCGTCGTAGCGTTGGCAATCCGCGTGCGTCGCCATCCGATCTACCCGGGCATGCCATCACCGGAGTAGTGGAAGGGTCCGGCAACACGGGAACTGGCCTTGAACCCGCGTCCCCTCGATGTACTCCACACCCAGGTAATTTGGCGACATCGCGGTCGAAACGCTCACTGAACTCGGTCTGGACTCTGCGAGCAGCAATACGATCCAGCCGCGTGTGTCGCGGGCCTCGTACACCCCTCCCATGCTTCCCTGACCGATAGGCGATAGAATTTCCTGGGGCCGGGTTTGTCGCCTGCGGAAAGCGCCATTTGTGAAGTCTGTCCGATCCCGCTGCCGTCAAGTCCTGGGTTACGGCGCATCCGGCAAGCATCGACAAGATGCTGTAGGAGCGGCCGTACGCGGTGGGTGCCTGGACATACGCGCCCCATGATAGGCGAGCACTCCGTATGATAGGCGGGCACTCCGTTAACGAAGCGCTGCCCGGCTATCGCGACGCCACCCTTTACGTGTTCGGTGATACTTGGCTGCGTCCATTCAACCCCCGGCCAAGTTGCGGGACAAGGACTATCTTCAGCAGTTCCATGAACGCATGCCGTCGGAGAGCGTCTACGGACGGACTCTTCACCACGCCAACTGCAGCATGAAGCGAAAAACGCGGCCGTCGTTGAGCGTATTGGTGATCTGTCCGAAGTTGGCGTTGGTCAGGTCGATACCGGGCTCTGCGAACTGCGGCGTGTTGAGCAGGTTGATCGATTCCGCGCGGAACAGTAGCGTCTGTCCGGCGTGGATGGCGAACGAGCGCGCAACCGCCGCGTTCACGTTGCTAATGCCACCTCTTCGGAAGACATTGCGGCCCAGATTGCCACGGTCGTCGGCAGGATTCATGAATGCGAACGCCGATCGCGGCAGGCGGGCGCGCGAAGTATCCGGATTGCCGAAGGTGCGGCCGAGGATGGAGGCATCCAGCAGGTTCGGGCGGTCGCCGCCGTTGCCATCCACATTACCGAATCCCGGGCCGTCCGAACCGGCGCCGACGTTGAACGGAATGCCCGTCTTTGAGAGCACCACCGCTGAAACGCTCCACTTGCTCAAAGTGTAGGAGCCGCGCAACAGGAAAGAGCGGGACTGGTCAAAGGAACTGACGGCCTTCATGTCCTTCTGGGTTTCAAATTCTGACTGGCTTCGGCCGAGCCGCGAATCCTGGTCATAGGCTGTGTTGGTGTAGCTGCTGCCGAGGTCCATGGCCTTGCTCAGCCACCATGCGCCATCAATCGACAGCCCGCGCCACCGCGGAAGTATAAGAGAGACGCGCGCTGCGTCGAAATAACCGCGCGATCCGTTCACCACCCAGCGCGTCTCGGCATGAGTGGGATCCGGCCGCCGCTGATTTATTGTCGCCGTTGTTTGCGGAATTCCCGCTACGGCATGAGCGCGATTGAGATACCACATGCTCAGCAGCTTGTGAGAACGGCTGCCGACATAGCCGAATTGAAGCTTCCATCTGGAAGACAACTCCGGTTCCCAACTGAAATGATACTGGTGCGAGTAAGGTGTGGAGAGAGCCGGGTCGAGCAGGTAAAGGTTGCCGAGCGCGTTCGGAACTCCCCCGCTTTGCGTCAGGCCGCTAAGTGGGTTCGTCAGACCCGGCGCCAGAACCACAACCTTCACGCTTCCTGGAGGACTGAACCGTACCTGCTGAAACGTCACCGGGAAGATTTCGCCGTAGTGTAGTCCGTAACCCACGCGAATGATCCCTGAGCGGCGCGGGGCCTTCCACGCAATCCCCAGCGCGGGAGCGGCGTTGTTGCAATCGCAATCGTAAGGAATCCGGTTGAGACCGTTCGCCTCGCGAGGACTCGATACGGGCTGGTAACGGAGGCCGCAGGTGACGGTAAGGTCCGGCCGAAGTTTCCAACTGTCGCCCGCGTAAAACTGTGTGTCCCAGTTGCGAAAGCCCCTGTGCACGTCTCCCACTGAAACGATGTACTGCGTGGGCGCGCCGAGGCGGAAGTTGGTGATAGCATCGCGCCCGAAATCGAAGGCAAAAGAGAAGACGCCGCGGTGGGCGTCCGTCTCCTGACCGTTGAGCTGACGGCGGAGAACTCCAAAGCCAAACGTCCAGGTGTGATTTCCGGCGGTGCGGCGCGCGTGACCCGCATATCGAAACAGATTTTGCGCGCGGCGGATCGGGATGATCGCCAGGGGGCCGAGCGTTTCAAGACCGGCTATGGAAATCATGGGCCCAACCGCGCCCGGCTCCGGTCGGAGGAAGGAGCCGATCCGCTCAAAACCGGCCGAAAGGTCGGTGGTCAGCGCCGGGTTCCACTGGCGGCTCCAGGTGGCCCGCGCTCTGTGCGAGCGGGTATCGGTATCGGGATTCTGACCAGAGACAAGTTGAAATGCGTCTACCGCCTGCGAGATGAATTGGTAATGAAGCGTCACGCGGTCGCGTACGCCGGAGCGGTGATCGAGACGAATAGCGCCATTGTTGTTGTCGATGGATTGAATCGCGTTGGTGTTTAACGCGCGTGCGTTGACATCGGTACGGTTCGGCAGCTCGGAGGGATACGCCGCCAGGAAACGCGCGATAAGGCCACGAACGGCGGGGTCCGGGGAAAGCGGTGTGCGCTCATCCTCGCGAGGCACCAGTACGTTGCCATTCACGCTTCCACGCAGTTTCTGCTGGCTGCCTTCAAAATAGAGAGACGTTCGCTCGGAAGTGTTGCCCAGCGGAGCCCCGAACGTGAAACCAAAGTCGTTCTCGTGGGCGGGCCTGACGCTGCCGGCCTGAAAGAATGAACGCGCGCTGAATACGCTGTTTTGATGAGTTTCGTAGAACGTGCCGTGAATGCCCGATCGCTTGACAGCGGGGAGATGGATTGGCGATGAGGGCGGATTGCCGAACTCCGCACCAAAATAGTTCCGCTCCGGAAGGAACTCGCGCTGAATGGTAGCCGTTGTTCCCAGACGAACGTTAAGCTCCTTAAGCGCGTTGTTGTCGACAAGGTTGAACTGGATGTTTTCGTTCCGGCGGCTCTCTCCCGCGGCCGCGTCTGTGGTCCCCAGAATATTGAGTTCGACCCGCTTTTGAGAATCCGACGCCTTGGCGGCAGGCGCGTTTTCGGCAACCTGGGCGGCGGCGCGGAACAGGAGACCCGCGGCCAGGCACGCGGCGATCGGTCTTGTCACTACTTAAATGCTACGATGGAACCCTTGCGAATCGGTATTCATACTTCCACCGCCGGGTCTTTGGAGAACGCTGCGCTAAAGGCCGCGGCTCTCGGAGCGAACACGTTCCAGATTTTTTCTTCCAGTCCTCGGATGTGGCGGGCGTCGAAACCGGTTCCCTCGGAGGTGCGGCTGTTGGAGCGGGCCCGGGTGAAGTTCGATCTCTCGCCACTGGTGATTCACGTCAACTATCTGGTGAATCTGGCAGCGGTAGATGACGGCGTGAGGGCGAATTCGATCGCTTCTTTTCGAGGGGAACTGGAGCGTGCGGATACCATCGGCGCGGAGCTTCTGGTACTTCACCCCGGCAACTACAAGGGACAGGAGTTGGGCCAGGGAATGGCGGCTTTCGTGGAAGGCTTCGTCGAAGCCGCCGCCGGCTTCGCAGGCAGGCGTGTCACGGTTCTGCTTGAGAATACAGTGGGATCGGGCGCGCAGATCGGGTCCCGTTTAGAAGAACTGCGCGTGCTGCGCGATTTGACACAGCCCCGGTGCGATGTCCCCATCGGATACTGCCTCGATACATGCCACCTTCTGGCTTCCGGATTCGACGTGGCTAACGCGGCGGGCCTCGCGAAGACGCTGGAGGATGCGGAGAACATTCTCGGATTGGGCGAAGTGAGGGTGATCCATGCGAATGATTCCAAGGGCGGCTTGGGATCCCACCTGGATAGGCATGAGAATATCGGCGCCGGGAAAATCGGCGAGGCTGGCTTCGCGCGAATCCTCACGCATCCGAACCTGCGGGAGAAGCCGTTCATCCTGGAAACGCCATCGGACGAAGGGGCCGATCGGAAAGATGTCGACACGCTGAAGCGTCTTGCGCGGAACGGTGCCTGAATTGCTCGGTCTTTGGCTGTAACATAGAGTTGGAGTGATGTTCATGGCTCGCGTCCTCTTGGCACTCGCGTTGCTGGCGGCGACAATAGGTGGCTGCACTCCTTGCAATGTGCCGGTGCGCAAGGCGGATTCGGGGCGCTGCTGTTCACCCGCCGGTAGATGCGAGAGGCCAAGCCCCGCCAGATCCGACCACAAGGACTGCGCGGCGCAACTCGTTAACATGAGCCGCGCGGCCTCGGCGAGCCCCGTGCCATCCGATCTGGGCTCACCACGCATGGTTTCGGAAATCCTGGCTTCGGTAACGCTGCCTGAGACGGCGGAGAGTTTCGCCAGAGTATCTTCCACGGCATCAGGCGGCTGTTCTCCCCCCTGTTTGTACCTTCTCAATTCCGCCATTCGCATCTAGCCCTTCCCCGAAGTGTGGGTTCGTGACTGCTCCACATCAAGGAAGGAAGACAGATGCGTTTCATGAAGCTATCGCTCACGCTTCTTGCGCTCGAACGCGCAGCGTGGGGCGAAGAACTGGATCTCAAGACAATTGTCGCGGAAGCGCTTGAGCGAAGCCCCGAAATTCGGGCTGCGCAGAAGCGCTATGAGGCGCTGAGCCAGCGGCCGCGTCAGGAGAACGGCTTGCCCGATCCCTCCGTCTCGATCGGCTATAACAGCAACGGCAGTCCGCGGCCGTTCGCGGGAATCGGGCGTGAGCCTACATCGAATGCCGGAGTGATGGTGTCACAGGAGCTTCCGTATCCCGGAAAGCTCAGGCTGCGCGCCGCGGTCGCGTCAAAGGAAGCGGAAGCTGCTTTCCAGGACTACCTGTCGGCCCGGCTCGCTGTCTCGACGCGAGTCAAGCAGGCCTACCACGGGCTGCATCACGCGTACGAAGCGGAAGGCGTTCTGGTTCGCAGCCGGGACCTTCTCACAATGCTCTTAGGGATTACCGGGATTCGCTACTCCGCTGGCCGGGCGATGCAGCAGGACGTGTTGAAGGCTCAGACACAGTTGTCGATCCTGGAAACGAGGATCTCTCAGATCGAGCGGGAGCGGCGTTCGAAGGAAGCGGAAATCAACAGTCTCCTGAACCGCCGCGTGGGAGCGGCCGTGCCAAAACCCGCCAACACCCCGCTGCCGGAAGTCGTCCCTGCTCTCGAAACGCTGCTCGCTCACGCCCGCAAGAGGGCTCCGGCGTTGCGACGCGAAGAGAAGATGATCGAACGCGCGGAACTCGCGGTGAATCTGGCGCGGAAAAGCGTCTATCCGGATTACATGCTGACGGGCGGCTATTTCAACATGGGGAGCATGCCTGACATGTACATGTTCCGCGCCGACATCAAAATTCCTTTGCGACGCGGCAGGCAGCGGGCGGAGTTGGCGGAGAAGTCTTACGGTCTGACCGGGTCGCGCCGGGCCTACGAAGCCGTGTCGAAGGACCTGGAGTTCCGAATCGCCGACGAACATGCCGCCGCCGAAACGGCGGCGCGGCTCTTAAAGTTGTACTCAACGACAGTGATTCCGCAGGCGCGGCTGACGCTTGAATCGTCGCTCGCGTCTTACGAAACCGGCGGTGTGGATTTTCTTTCGGTGCTTATGAACTACATGGCGGTGCTCGAATTCGAGCTCAGCTATCACGACGAGATGGAGAAGCTGCGCGTGGCGATGAGCCGCCTCGAAGAAATGAGCGGCACGGAGGTGATCGAGCGATGATACCGGCACGAGTTGTGCTCACAGTCGTGACAATCGCGCTGGCGTTTGCCGCGGGCGGCGGTTGTGGGCGGTTGGCACGGCGCGTCGGCGACAAGCCTGCGCGGCGGGTGCTCTACTACGTGGACCCCATGCATCCCGCGTACCGCTCGGACAAGCCTGGCAACGCTCCGGACTGCGGGATGAAGCTCGAACCCGTCTTTGAGGAGGCCGGCGCGGAGAAGCCTGCGAGGCGCGTGCTTTACTACGTCGATCCCATGCATCCCGCGTACCGTTCAGACAAGCCCGGCAACGCTCCGGACTGCGGGATGAGGCTCGAACCCGTCTTTGAGGAGGCCGGCGCCGCGGCGCCCCACGGGCATGGGCGTGGTGAGGCTCCCCTCACCGCCCCGGGAGACACGCTTCAGATCAGCGCGGAGAAACAGCGGCTTATCGGAATCAGATACAGCACGGCCGAACTCGCATCGGGCGAGCGGACGTTTCGGACCACGGGCAGGATCGCGGTTGACGAAACACGGATGTCACGCCTGCATTCGCGCGTCGAAGGCTGGATCGACGAAGTGTTCGTCGATTTCATCGGCAAGGCCGTGGAAAAGGGCTCGCGGATGCTCACCATCTACAGTCCGGAGATGCTGGCTACACAACAAGAGTACGTGCTTGCGCTGAAGAGCAGGGAGATGATGAAATCCAGCACGTTGCATGCGGCGAGGGAACATGCCGATTCGCTGCTCGAAGCCGCGCGCGGACGGCTGGAGCTTTGGGACTTGAGTGAAGCGCAGATTGAAGAACTGGCGCGCAGCCGTAAGCCGGTCCGCAACATCACGCTGTTTGCACCGGCTGGAGGCTTCGTCATTTCGCGCAATGCGTTTCCGAAACAGCGAGTGACGCCCGAGACGGAGCTTTACGCAATCGCGGACCTGAGCAACGTCTGGATTGTCGCTGACGTGTTCGAATCCGAGACCGGCGCCGTGCGCATCGGTCAGGCGGCGACGGTCACAATTCCATTCAGCGGCCGCGCGCTCCGCGCCGTCGTGAGTTACGTCCTGCCTCAGGTGGACCCGGAGACGCGCACGCTCAAAGTTCGTTTGGACACGCCGAATCCGGACATCGCGCTGAAGCCCGATATGTTTGTGGACGTGGAGTTCCGAACCGCAACACCCCGCAGCGTCACCGTCCCGGCTGAAGCCGTACTCGACACGGGACTCCGGCAAACCGTGTTCATCGATCGAGGCGAAGGTTCCCTCGAAATCCGTCAGGTCGAGACAGGTGAGCGAATCGGCGGCCGCGTCGAAATCCGCAGCGGCTTGAAGGCCGGGGAGCGAGTGGTCACCTCCGGCAACTTCCTGTTGGATTCCGAAAGCCAGTTGAAGCGGGGATCCGGGCATGATTGACCGCGTGATCGAATTCTCCGGAAATAACCGGTTCCTGGTATTTGCTCTTGTTGCGTTTGCGGTGGCGGCGGGCGTGTGGTCAATGGTCAACGTTCCGCTCGATGCGATTCCCGACCTGAGCGACACCCAGGTGATCGTCTACTCTCGCTGGGAGCGCAGCCCGGATATCATGGAGGATCAGGTCACCTACCCGATCGTTACCGCGATGCTGGGCGCGCCCAAAGTCAGGAACGTGCGCGGCTTCTCCGACTTTGGGTATTCCTTCGTCTACATCATCTTCGAAGTAGGCGCGGACATCTACTGGGCGCGTTCGCGCACTCTTGAGTACCTTTCGAGCGTCCTGCCCAGGCTGCCCCAGGGCGTGACGACCGAACTCGGCCCGGACGCGACAGGGGTGGGATGGGTGTTTCAATATGCGCTGATCGACACAAG
>SYKU01000100.1 GCA_005808865.1 Acidobacteriota bacterium | reverse complement strand
CGCTGGTTCAAGAAGGCGCAGAAATGGCGCACTGGCTGCGAAGGCCGCATCAGCGTCCTCAAACGTAGACACGGGCTGAATCGGTCCCGCTACAAGGGCGTGGCAGGCGTCAAACGTTGGGTGGGTCTGGGAGTCCTGGCAGACAACATGATCAACATCGGGATTCACTTAGCGGGCAAGCGCTGAATCGACCTCTCTCTCCCCCTCCCGCTATTTTCCCCCACCGCTCGACGCCAGGCGCCGAGCTCTCAACGGCTCACCACCGCCTATGCCCCACCCGGATCAGACTGCCATAGCTTCAGGCGAACATTAGGCGAATCGCGCTTGCGGGGATTTTTTCAATTTCTGAAACAGCGAATTTTGCGCCGGAAAGTAGTCAGATTCTCGCGCGCGGGAATCCGGGGGAGCGTGCGAGCAAAGCCGGAATCGAAGTTTCCTTCGGGGGGCACCGCCTGCCAGAATCCGCTGATTCCACGGGACCGAAGCTTATGCACCTGCGACTACGAACTTGGCGAGCGCCTCACCGATTCTGTCATTAGCGGCAAACGCCTAAGGAGTAAAGTTGGAAAGACATTCCTCCGATAGTCAATTGACGAGGATATTGCACTGACCTTCAAGACCTATTCACGGGCAGCAGCCTTGGTGGCTATGTGTCTGTCAAGCAGCCAGGCGGCTCCGCTGTTTCTTCCAAACGCGATTTTCGGTCCACCTCCAGGGTTTCTAATGAGTTCGAGCGAGTTCGGACCCGTGGACCTCGAATTCTTCCCGATTCCCGATCTGCTGGCGCCGCCACGACTGCCCACGGGAAGTGTTGCTTTCACTCTTGTCTTCGATGATTTCGCCGCGGAGCCGGAATCGGAGCCGGAATCGGAGCCACAGTCCACGCCGTTCCTTTCGCTGGCTTCGCCCGTGTCGTCCGTCATTCCGGACGAGGAGGTACCTGAGGCCAGCTCGGGTATTCTACTATTTTCCGGCTTACTCGGCGTAGTGTTGATGTATAGCCGGGTTTCCGGCTATCGGCTGGTTTCGTGGAGTCGCCGTTTTGCCCGGAAATCGCGAACGCCTTCCTGAAACCGGGCGCTGCGGAATAACTCGTTCCGATATCGGATGGAAGCTGCGCCCGCCACGGGCCATGATTGGCCGCGAATTTCATCCACGAATTGAAGTCCCGCACGCAACGCTTCCGGGCTCATTGCCGCCGTAGCGGCCGCGAGTTCCTCCGCGCGTTCGAGCGGCCCGATGTGATGGATCAGCCCGATATCCCGGGCTTCGGCTGCATGGAAAATCCGCCCGGTAATGGTCAGTTCCACCGTCCGGCGCTCCCCGATCGCGAGAGACACAGCCCGAAAAATCAGGAATGGCCATAGGCCAATCCGAATCTCCGTCAGACCGAATGTCGAGACTTCGCTCGCGACTACAATGTGCGCGTTCGCAAGAAGGCCCACGCCGCCCGCAAGCGCCGCTCCGTCAACGGCCGCTATGATCGGCTTGAAGACACGGCTGCCGACTGTGAACAGCCGTTCATGGATCGCCCCGATTGCCTCGTCGGCCGGAGTCAGGATCTCTTCAAGATCCATGCCCGCGCAAAAAGAGGGCCCTTCGCCGCAAAGCAAAATCGCGCCCACGGCGGCGTCGGACTCCGCATTTTCCATAGCCTCCACAAGGCTTCGGCACAAGTCGTAATTAAGAGCGTTACGCTTCTCCGGCCGGTTCATTTTCAGCCGCAACACACGGCCGTCGCGGCTAGTCTCCAAGCTCTGAGGCATCCGCTTCTATCTCCAGCGCGAGCAGCGCCGCGCCGAGCGTCTTTCCCTGTGCGTCAACTCGCAGCGACACTGTTCCGCCCCCATCGAGCGCACCGTGCAACAGGAAGTTCAGAGCGCCCAGGTTTGGAAGTTCAAATCGTTCCACGTTCTCCCGTACAAGTCCTCCGAAGAACGACTTAACGCGCTCGGCGGTGACTTCGCGGACGAGGACGGGATAATGTTTCTCGACGAGGGCAATGACACCGATGTTCGCCGTGTCGCCCTTATCCCCGGAACGGGTGTGCGCGATGCGCGAAAGTGGGATTGTCATTCGATAACCTCGACATTCGGCCGAATCTCGTCGCGGGGGATGAGCGCGCTCCAGTAGGCTACGATCTCCCGAACCGGCGGTTTACCCTCGCCAAACCCCGTCGCGCCGGGCGGACCGTTAAGCACGAGCGGGATCAACTCACGCGTGAATCGGTCCACTGCGCTGCGATCCTGGCCTCGGACGCCGATTCGAAGCTGCACTTCCGGCGGATCGGCCATTTCACCCGCCACCGGCCCGTGGCAGGCGTTGACTCCGAGAAATTCAGTGTGGATCGTCTCGAACGTCAAGCCAAGACGATCGAGCCGGGCTCGGACTATGCGGTCGGCCGCGCGCGCCTTCTCGACCGCCTGAGGACGGGAATAGACCAGCGTTCCAATCGCCTTCCATCCATATTCGTAAGCGATGGAAAGCTTCAGCGTGCCTGGCCGAGGCCCTCCCCGAATCCCCGAGACGCGTACGCGATTCGCGCCAGCGTCCTCAAGCCTGACCGACGTGAAGTCCGCGACACAATCCGGCGTAATGTACCTTCTCGGATCGCCGACTTCGTAGAGAAGTTGCTCCTTCACGGTATCCGTGTTCACGCGCCCCCCGGCTGAGGCGTGCTTCGTCACGACGAAGGAAGCATCGGGCTGCGCCTCAACGATCGGGTATCCGATCTCACTCATGTCCGGAATGTCCTGCCAATCTACCTGGCAGTTCCCGCCCGTGCATTGCGCGCCGCATTCGATGATGTG
>SYKU01000099.1 GCA_005808865.1 Acidobacteriota bacterium | reverse complement strand
GGCGAACCTGCTCCACCAAACCAATCTTCTGCAAATACTCAATGAAAACCGCGACCCCGCCGAAGGGGGTCACGGCTCGTTGGGTCTCTCGCAGAATCACCCGCTCGCCAGACAGCAGAGCAGTGATTTCCTGCGGTACCATTTTGTCCGAGGTGTTTGCTTCCATTCCCCTTTATCGCAAGCATTTACCCGCCAAGTACAGTTCAGCTTCGGAATTCAGGTTTATCCGCCCCGAATTGTATTGTCTTGATCCAGGAGCCGACTGCTCATCGTGTGTGGAGAGGCGGAACCGTAGCCGCAACAATCGATCGTGAACATTCTCGCTGATACCAAGGTTCTGCTCTGGGGGATCCATTCGGGGGATCGGCACCGTCAGGCCCGAGACGGCTTGAACCAAATCATGAAGCAGGGCGATCGGTTTTGCGATCCTCCTCAGGAATCTTGCCGTTTGTGCGCAGTGTGTGCAAGGTCCGTGGCCAACTACGGCTCGAGTTCGCTGCCGGTTACGTGGAGGGAATTGCTGCACGCATCCCACTCACTTACAACGTCGACGGCTTCAAGCGGTGCGGCGGTATTCAGACATCAACTCCAGCGAAGTGCCTCCTTAACTTAACAAGAGTAGCTGAGACCTCCCAAACCAAATCCGCGGCGCGCGCGACTGCACACTCTGTAGGACAATGGAGATCTGCGCATGGCTCATCGGGGAACTTTCATCACATTTGAGGGCTTGGACGGTTGCGGGAAAAGCACACAGATGCGGCGTCTGGCGGAGCGCCTGCGGGAGAAGGGGCACACCGTGCTTGAAACGGCCGAGCCTGGCGGTACCCCGATTGGCCTGCAAGTGCGCCGCGTACTGCTCGATTCCGC
The DNA here is from genome assembly GCA_005808865.1 of Acidobacteriota bacterium. GTDB lineage: Bacteria > Acidobacteriota > Terriglobia > Bryobacterales > Bryobacteraceae > SYKU01. The sequence continues at coordinate 5,091 of SYKU01000099.1, read as the reverse complement.
GAACCAGGAACTCTCTCCGTCCGCCGAGTTGCTCCTGTACTTCGCCTGCCGCGCACAGAACGTGGACCAGTGGATCCTACCCGCGCTCGAACGCGGCGAAATCGTGCTCTCAGACCGTTTCACGGATTCGTCGCTCGTTTATCAGGGCATTGGACGCGGGCTTGGCGCGGAAGCCGTACTGGCGCTCGACAGGATTGCATGCCGCGGCCTCGCGCCCGATCTTACGCTGCTCATCGCCATCGACCTCGAAACGGGACTTCGCCGCGCGCACGCGCGGAATAAGCGCAAGAACGAGGTCGAGAGCCGCATGGACGAGCAGGCGGTGGAGTTCCACAGGATTGTGAGCGGCGCCTACCTGGAGCTTGCGGCGCGCGAACCGCAGCGCATCAAGGTCATCGACGGCCGGCGGACCATGGGCGTTGTGGAGCGAGACGTCTGGGAAACGGTGGCCAGGTATGTTTCCTGATTATTACGGCCACCAGCAGGTAACGCGCGCGCTCGCGCAGATGATATCGAGCGGACGGTTGCCGCAGACCATTCTTTTTTCGGGGCCTGAGGGAGTCGGAAAGGCCACGCTCGCCAGACGCTTCGCGGCGGCATTGGTCGGGCATCCGGAGAAGATCGAACGCGACGACCTCAGCCTTTCGCACAACGTTGAAATCACCGCGGGCCGCGAGAGTTGGCTCGCCGAGAAACGCAACGAAGATCCGCTGCTGTTTTCCTCGCACCCGGACTTCATCACGTTTCCGCCCGACGGACCGCTGCGCCAGATTTCGATTCCGCAAATGCGCCTGCTGCGCGAACGCGCGCCATTCAAGCCGCTGAAGGGACAGCGCCGCGTTTTCCTGATCGATCACATCGACCGCGCCAACGATCAGGCGGCGAACTCGCTGCTCAAGACGCTCGAAGAGCCGCCCGCGCATCTGGTGCTGCTGCTCACGGCCGAGAACGCTTACGACCTGTTGCCGACAATCCGTTCACGCGCCGTGCCATTTCACTTCTCCCCCCTTTCCGATTCCGATATGCAGGCTTTCATCGCAGCCCGGGGACTCACCGACGCTCCACGCCGCGCGACGCTGGCTTCGGGAAGCCCTGGCATCGCCGTGTCGATGGACCTCGAGGCATACGATAAGCGCAGGTCCGGCATGCTGCTGCTGCTGAAGGTTGCGGCGGGAATCACGCCGTTTAGCGCCTGGGTTCCGGTGTCGGAGACGATTGGAAGGAGCAAGAGCGACCGGCTCGAGTTCCACCTCAAGGTGCTCTACGGATTGCTGCGCGACCTGCTCACGGCCCGCGAAGGCGGCGAGATCCGGAACCGCGACCTGAGAGCGGAGATCGACGCCATCGCGCGCGCCGTTTCATTCGAGTGGATTCGAAGGGCCGTCCGAAAGGTGGACAACCTGTCGTCTCTGCTCGCCCGAAGCATTCAGAAGATGATCGCTCTCGACTCATTCATCATGGAACTGCGGCGGCCATGAAGCCGGCGCTGGGGCGATAATCAGTTATGTACCATTACGACCCGGGAACCGCGATCGAAGAGCTCGCCGAAGATGCCCTGCTGCCTCATCCGGTTCACGTTCGCGACATGATCGTCCGTTCGCGGCTCACGCCAGACCAGGCTCTAGAGTTGAACCGCAAGTTCCAGGATTACCTTCATGCGTTCGGCGAAGCACAAAACGCCGTCCGTCCGATTCTCGAGGATCTCGCCGCCGCCGAGCGCAAGTAGAGCGAAGTTGCGATCAATAAAACCGCACGTTGTCGAGTTCGAGCCAGCCGGACGCGCCCGGCCGGCGCGCCATCTCGAAACTGAGCGACAACAGCGCATCGGTCTTTGCTTCGATCTGGGCGAACGCGATGCGGAACGCTTTCCAGTTCGCGTCCGCGCTAAATGGCACGGAAGACTCTCTGAATCCGTACTCAGCCGCCACGAATTTGTACTCACCTTCGCCGCGCGCGTCGAAACTCACGCCGCGGAAACGGCTTGCATCCACTGGCTCGACCCCACCGCGGCTAAGGGGAACTGTCACGCGCGCAAAGGGACGTTCCTTTTCCGCCATGTGCGCGATCATGGAAAGCGCGCGATTCCCGTGCCCGCGCAGTGTGCGCGTGAACGACATGCGCGAGCGGTCATGGCCGGCGTCGGTTGCGTTGATCCAGAGTGTATCGACCGAACTCCGTCCGTCGGGGCGTTCGAAGTCGTCAATGCGGCCCGCCGCTTGAGTCGCGGGGATGGGCGTGAGCTGCTTATCCGCGATTCGGCGGCGAAGCGAGTCGAGGTCGAGCTCGCGGCCGGAGAGGAACACTCGGTTCGTCCGGCGGATGTCTTCGATTGCGGTGTGAGGCGTGCCGTCCACGAGCAGCAGGTCGGCGAGCTTTCCCTCGCTCACCGATCCGCGCTCGGCGAACACTCCGAGCGCGCGCGCACCGTTGCCCGTGGCAGCCGCGATCGCCTCGACGGGGGTAAGACCACCGCGAACGAGCAACTCGAGTTCATGAAGCGTGGACACGCCGTGCGGAGTCCCAGGCATCCCGGCATCGGTACCCACGGCGAATGTCTGACCGCCTGCCTTCAGCGCCGCCACGTTCGCCGTCAGGTTTTCCCAGCGGCGGCGCCGTTCAGGCTGGGACGCTGTCGCCCCGCGCGGCTCGTAAACCGCGAGCGTGGGCGCATACACCGTGCGCTTCGCGGTCATCAGCGAGATGAGTTCCTTATCCGCCATGGAGTCGCCGATGCCGTGAGCGATGACGTCGACTCCAGCGCGAGCCGCCATCTTCGCCCGCTTCAGCGTGACGGTGTGAGTGAGAACTTCGATGCCGCTCTTATGGGCTTCTTCGACGATCGCCGCGAGTGTATCTTCCCCCATGCTGGTCATGTCCCCCGCAAGATCGTATCGCCAGCCATCCGTAAAGACCTTGATCACATCGGGTTGGTAGGGCAGCACGCGTCTGACGGCCGCGCGCGCTTCGCGCGGTGTGAGCACTTCGAGCGAGAACACATCGCTGCGCCCTGCTTCCGCCCCGTGCCCGCCGGGCGTCGTGATACGTGCCGCGAGGGCGATCCGCGGACCGGCGATTTTTCCCCCGGCCCACAGGCGGCGCATCGGTTCGTATTCTTCCGGATAGGTGGCGAAGTCGACAACCGACGTGACCCCGTTCAGCAGGTAGGCCTTAAGGGTTTTTCCCCAGTCTACCGACGCGGCCCTCAGGTGGGTGTGGAGATCGAAGAGTCCCGGCAGCAGGGTCTTGCCCTCCGCCTGGACGACTCGCGCGCCTGGTGGAATTCGGACTTCCGGGCCAACTGCGGCGATTTTCTCGCCGCGGATCAGCACCGTCGCCTGGAACGGTGGATTACCCAATCCATCAACCACCGTCCCGCCGACGATGGCAGTCAGCCCTTCGGCATGAGACACCGCGGCGCACAAAAGCAGAAGAGGAACGAGGCTTCGCATTTCAGATGGCCTCGCTTCCCTTATGAAACTCTACTTGCCCTTGGACAGCGGAACAACCGTGACCTTGTTCGCGGTAAGCGTGACGTCCTGGTTGATTTCGCCGAACAAGGATGACGAACAATGCAGTTTATAGGTGCCCGGAGGCAGCAGGAGTCCGCCGCCGCGATTGTTCAACTCGTCGAGGAATCCGTAAAATTTTTCGTTGATGTAAACGGGGCTGATGTCTCCCGCCGTGACTGAAATGAACGACTCAGCTTCTCCTCCGCCGAACCGCAGACGGCCGAAGGGCGGCTTGGGCGGCTCAACGGGTTTCAACTTGTACTTAAACTTCGTTGTCTTGCCGGGCTTTACCGAAAGTTTCGTGGTGAAGTCTTCAAAACGGGGGTCGCGGAGAACAATTTCGTGATCGCCAGCCGCCACAGCATATTTTTCGGGCACCGAAAATCTGCCGGCGGGTCCGACGTACTTGCCATCCACGAACAGGCCCGCGCCCGTGGGTTTCCCACGGCCTCGAATGTATCCGCTATCGTCGGCGGCCGGAGCGGCAAGAACAAAAATGGACAATACGGCGAGAACAGACACGCCAATAATCTTTTTCATGTCTACCAGTCTAACCCAAGACGGCAAGAGGTTCTACTCCTATCCAACGTGATTAGTGCGGTATAATCCCGAAGGCAAATCGAAGAAGTTGTGCAATGCCTCCTGTTCTGTCGGCCGAGATCTTTACCGTTCCGCTCGAACCGGGACGGCTCCTCGTCTACGCTCCTCTGCGGCAAGCTGGCTTCGTCGCCAACTCCCATCTTGTTGTGAATTTCCTGGCCGCGTTGCAGGACGGACGCTTCGACGCCGAGGCCGATCCGGATGGCGCTTTGATCGAATCTGAGGCGCCTGGAGATCGTCGACGGCGGCCCGGAGCCGCTGCCCATCACTTCCTTCGAAGGCGCTCCCGAAGCCACGGCGGTCACGCTCTTCCTGATCACCGCCTGTAATCTTCGCTGCACCTACTGCTACGCCTCGGCGGGCGATACGCCGGTCAAATCCATGCCGCTCGACGTCGCGCGTCGCGGGATCGACTTTTGTCGCTGCCAACGCTCTTCGCAAGCGGGCCCCTACCTTCGAGATAACCTATCACGGCGGCGGCGAACCCAGCGCCAACTGGCACGTGATGACCGGGTCGCTCGAATACGCCCGCGCCCGGGCCGCCGAACTGGGGCTCGCGGAACCGTCCGCTTCGGCCGCCAGAAACGGAGTGCTGCGCGACGACCAAAAGGCGGCGTCAGCGTCTCCTTCGACGGACTCCCTTCGGCTCACGACCGCCACCGCCTCACCGTCCTGGGCCAGGGGTCGAGCGAAATGGTGATGCATACCCTCAGCCGGTTCGATGCCGCCGGCTATTCGTACGGGATCCGCGTCACGGTGACCGCCGACCAGATCGAACAGCTTCCGGATTCGGTGGAGTTCATCTGCGAGCACTTTGGCGCTGAGCGCATTCAGGTGGAACACGCCTAGTGTCTAGTTGCATTAGTTCTGGTACTACTGTATGTTGAGTCATGCGCCGAAAGTCCGCGAAATTTCAGCTCAGCGACGAAGAGATGAAGACCTTAGAGGGATGGACCCGCCAAGGCAAGACGGAGCACCGTTT
>SYKU01000098.1 GCA_005808865.1 Acidobacteriota bacterium | reverse complement strand
GGGTCATGTCGGTGAGCTGGAGTCCGGATGGGGGGCAGTTGGCGAGCGGCTCCTATGACAGTACCGTGCGGGTGTGGGATGCGGCCTCGGGACGTCTGGCGCGGACGCTGGAAGGGCACTCGAATGGGGTCATGTCGGTGAGCTGGAGTCCGGATGGGGGGCAGTTGGCGAGCGGCTCCGATGACAAGACCGTGCGGGTGTGGGATGCCGCCTCGGGGGAGTTGTTGCGGACGCTGTATCATTTGTCCGAGGGCGGGTGGCTGGCGATCGAGCCTGACGGACGATATCGTGCGAATGCCGCGGGCAAGCGCTCGGTGCATTATGCGAGCGGGTGGGCGCTGTATGGGGCGGAGGCGTTTCCGGAGTTGGATATAACGGAGGAGCGCGATGCGTGAGGGACAGACGCCTCCGCCCCCACGCGCCCGGTTCCCGGAACCGTGCGCCGGCTTGATGCCGGGGCGAGCCCGGATCCCCCTTGCCTCAGCCGGATGTCTCCAGCAAAGCCGGGCGGGCGCACTCGCCCGCGGGAAGGCCCCTGCCCCCGCCTGCCCTGGCGGACCGCCCAACCCGCCGGAATCACAGCGGATAGCCCGCATATCTCATAGCCCTGACCGATCCTCTATTCCCGGCCCCAAGCGAGAGGCTGGGGGGGGTAACCTGGCTGGTCATGATTCGTACGGGCCGGGTGCGCAGCGGTAACGGACCGCGATCTTCCCCCTGACTCGGCCGGATTACGACCCAGGGAATTCGCACGTTCTTGCCCTCCTCCTTCATGATCTGGAACGATCCTCGCCGTCAAGGCTTCGCTTGACCGATCGCCCCCCTGGGCATCGTGACACCGTAGGCGGCAAAGATCGCGGACCGTTACACGCGGCCGAAGGGGCGGTTGTCGCGCTACGGACTTCGCGTCAACCGCGCGATCCGCGCATTCAGCCCCTGCAACTGCCGCATGTCGTCTTCGGCCTGCTGGATGGAGTTCTGGATCCGGGAGAGGTCTCCCGCCTGTACGCCCGAACCGCTTTGCTCCCGGCTCTGGACATTGAGCGAAAAAGCGCGGAACGTATCGGTGACTTCGCGATAGCGGCGCTGCAAGCTGGTGACAAGCACCTCGCGGCGGCGGTTGAGGTCTTCGAGTTCGCGCGATATCGCAGGCGGTCCCTTCGCGGCGGATTCCGCGCGCATCAGCCGCTCCGTCGCGAGCTTCCCGGCCGCCTCCGCCTGCACCAGCCGGTCCGACCTGACTCGAAGCTCGGCTTCGAGAGCCGTCGTGATGCGGCGGGCAACTTGAAGCTCTTCCTTGAGATCCTCCACCTGCGCGGCCAGTTTCCCACGGCCGCCGGACTCGGTCTCCGCCTTGGCCTCGGCCCGCTCGGCTTCTTCCCGGGCGACGCCGATTTCGCGGTCGAGCGCCGCGGCTCGCCCGCGAAGCTCCTCAATGATCTTGATGTACTCCGCGGCGTTCGCGCCCGTGGGGACTCGCACGATCTTCGTCTCCGGAGGTGGCGCCGCATCGGTTGCCGCGGGGCCCGCCGGGGGGAGTGGCGCCGGCGGTCGAGGCACGCGGCTGAGTTCCGCTTCAAGCGCGGCAACCCTTTGTCGCGCTTGCGAGTACTGCTGTTCGGAGCGTTGCCATAAGACCACGGCGGCGGCTGCCGCGCAGCCAAGGACGAAGAGCGGTAATTTTCGCATAGGGGGTCACCTTCCAAGCGAAAAACGGGTATGGCAGGGGATTTCGCGGTCCCCGTTCATGAGCGTGACAGTCGCGGTTCGCGATTTCACGCGGCCCAGTTCGAGCGCGACACTCCAGTGCGAAGCCGCCGCGCCCAGCACTTTCTCAAGAGACGCTGGGATCTCGCCCGGACTGCGGCAAAATGCCCCCACGCCTCCGCTGTCGCCCGCCAGTTGCAGCAGGCCGCGTTGATACGCCTCGTTTATCGGATCTGAAAAATAGCTGAGGTGGACGAAGAAAAAGGGTGTTTCCGACGACGACATCGCCTCGGAGAGTTTCTTGATTTTCTCACGGATGAGCTGCTCGGGGAACCTGCGGCTCAGGTCCCGTGAATCGCTCGAGTTGATCACCGGGTTTGTGAAGTCCTCGCGGTAGTTGTAGATGTTGCTGTCGGTGAGATAGAGCACTGCCACACGGACGTTCGCGCGGCGATTCATGCTGTCGCCCAACTTGGCCGCCGTCTCCAGAGTCCCCAGCAGGCCGGCCTTTCCCGTGGCGCCGTAGGCTAGAATCGTTTCGATAATCTTCGGGCGATCGGGAGTGGGATCGGCCAATACCTGGAGCAGATCCTGGGACTTCATCACGGTAAGCCAGATGTGCCCGGGCAGCCGCGGCAGGGCCTCGGCGAGGGCGCGGCGCGCGGCATCGACGAGAGAGACGTCGCCGGTGAGGTCCAGCACGAGAATGAGGATCATGCCGTCCTCCGGACCGTGAACCCGAAGCACCGTGACGGGCGACCCATCGAGGGCCGCCTTGAAGCCTGCCTTGTCGAGCGGCGGATCCTGATCGAGCGCGGCCACGCGAAGTACGGTGTTCGCGGCCCGCTTGGACTCCGCGCCACTTGCGGTGAGAGCGGCGGCCAACAATAGGAGCGGCAGGCGCATCAGAAGCTGAACCTCATTCCAAGCTGGATGACCCGGCCCCCGCGCGAACCGATGATACGGCCGGCGTTGACGTTAGGCGCGGAAGCCGGCCCGATCACGGGATCGGGATCGGCCCAGTTGCCGGTGTTGGTGAAGTTGAATCCCGTCGCCGTTACCTCCACTGCCCGCTCGGCGGAAAGGGCGATGCGCTTGGTGACGGAAAGATCGTGGTTCTGGTTGCCCGGGCTGAGCAACTGAGGATGTGTCCGCGGACCGTTGCCTGGCGTGAAATCCGGCGGCTGCTCAAACGCCGCGGGGTTGAACCAGTGATCGGGCGTGCGGTCGGCTGCGGGATCGATTCCGGGGACGACATTCACGCGCAACGCATCAATCAGTCCCCCGGTATTATTGAACTGCGGTCTCAGGGCCAGGGGTTCACCGCTCTGTACCGAGGTGATGCCGCTGATCGACCAGCCGTCCACGATGTAACGGCGCCAGTCGTTGAACGCCAGCAAATCCCTGCTCGACCCGAGAGGCAGTTCGTAGGCGAAGCTTAGTGACAGCCGGTGGGGAACGTTGCTTGAGGTCAGCGACCATTCGTTCTTCTTGTTGTAGTAATCCTGGACGCCGTAGGGGCCCGAGTAATCGTCCATCTGCTTCGAGAATTCGTAGGTCGCGTTCAAAGTGAGCCCGCTTGCGGAACGCTTCTCCACGCGAAGCGCGCCCGAGTTGCGCTTGTAGTTGGCTGCCGGCCACGAGCTGTAAACGTCGAATCGCTGGTATTGCGGATAAGGGCGCAGCGTACGGCGGAAGGCTTCCGTGTTGAGTTCGTCGCGGTACGCCAGGTTCGAGAGCGGAATGGCATTGGGGTTGACCGCGGAGTTGCTGATGAACATCCGCTGGCCGCGGGAATGACCGAGGTTGACCGCGAGAATGATCTGCGAAGGCAGTTCGCGCTCGAACGAGAGACCGGCGGATTGATAGGTGGGCACCGTGCCTGATGGATCGACAAGATCGGCGACGGTGAAATTTGCGGCGTCGGGCCGCAAGTCGGGAAGCGCGCGAGCTATCGGCGGGACTCCATTTCCGAGAATGATAGCCGGCTGAAGCTGGATGTTGGTGGAGATGAAGGCCGGTGTTCCGGCGAAGCCTTGAGTACCCCATTGCGCCGTGTAGATGGGAATTGAACTGAAGCTCAAACCGTAGCTGAGCCTGACCACGCTCTTTGCATCGCCGCGGGGATTCCAGGCAAGCCCGAAACTCGTCTCCGGCCGGACCACCACCGGTTGGAAGGCGCGGCCGCGGCCGTCACGATTGGCAAAAACCAGCGCGCCCGCCCGGCCGCCGGCGGGGTTGACCGCGCTCAGGTCCACCGTCGAAAAACGGTCGTACTTCTCGGTTCGCGGAAAGGAAGCCTCGAGCGAGAAGGCAAAGCTGAAATTGAGTCCCCTCGAATGCTCGTAGTTGTCGCGGACACCAAACGATCCATAGCTGCCACGCCAATAGGAAGGGTGATCGACCCTCGTGACTTCCGCCGCTTCACTAAGCCCCAGCAGGAAACTGGCGAACGAATGCCCCGTATTGACGATGCCGGGTAGCGACGTAAGCGAAGGGCCGAACGAAAAGCGCCCGGAAGGATACTGGGGCAGGTAGGCATTAACCAGGTACCGGCGCAGTTGGGAGACGAACCTCGGCCGGTGCTTTCCGATGCGGAGCGAGAGGCCTTCGGTCAGATAGTAGTAGTTGTGCGAACTGACGGCTGTGGGATTGGTGCGGCCCATGCCAAGGTAGTCGCCGAAGCGGAAGACCGGGAATTCCTTGCTAAGCGGGCCCTGCAATCCGATCGCATCCCGCGCGCCTTCTTCGCCGGGGCGGCTGCTCTCGGAGCGATCGGATCGCGCTTCGAACGTGAGCGTATTCACGGTGGAGGCGTTCCTCGTGAACGTCCAGTCGGCCGCGGCCCGTCGCGCGCTGAACTTGCGGTCACTGCCGCCTGAATCGGCAACTGTGCTGAAGTAGCGAGGGGCTTTGGCCAGTCCGTCGGTAAAAGACACGTTGACTGTCAATCGATGCCGCGCGGCGGCGGCGTGATCCAATTTCAAGATCATGCCGTCCGCGTGATTCGTTTCCGGCGAGAAGACGAAGTAGTTGTTACGGAAAAAAGGCCCGGCGTTGGCGTTCGGAAGCGGGTAGAGAGCGGTTGCGCGCAGGGCCACCGGATCGAGGCGCGTAATTGGAATCGTGTTTGCCGCAAAGGGATCTCGCCGATGCTCCAGGTTCTGAGTGGAGATTGGAAGCGATGGGTTGAAACCGGTGTTGGGCCGCGTTGACAGCGGATCGTAGATAGGCAACCGGTTCCCGGCGCTGTCCACCGTCTGCGCGAAATTTCCGGAGTGCTCGGGAGCAATCGCGACGGTGCGGAGATAGGAACGGCCGATGCGTTCGCGAACGCCTTCGTAGGAAATGTTGAAGAAAGTGGCGCTTGAACCGTCATAAAGCCTTGGTATGACAACCGGGCCGCCGGCATTAAATCCGAACTGGTTGCGGCGCAGCAGGTTTCGCGTTCCGCCTCGCTGAACCACGTCATGGGGGACGGCGTCGAGCAGATCGTTGCGGAAGTTCTCAAAAATGCGGCCGTGCCACCCGGCCCCGGGGCTGCCGCGCTTATTCTGTTTCGGTGGCGAATCCGGACGGAGACCGAGCTCACGGGTGAGCGTCTTGAATTCTTCGGCCGCGCGTTCAAGTTCGGAAGCGGGCCTCGAAGGCTCAGGACGCTGGGGCTGTTGCGCGGCGCAGTCGATGACGGCGGGCACGAGCAGAACGCTGATCCTTGCCAACGGCCAGGCCATGACTTCAGTGTACAGTGGCGGTGTGTCCCGGTGATCGTCCGGACTGCCGGAAACCGCCTGAACTGCCGCCACCGTTTTCACCGGAAGGCTGAAGTTGTGATATACGTATTTCATTCGACTGCTCTGGCGCCTCACGAATCGGGTGAGCGTACTGTGCAGCGACACGGAGGTCCGACCATGAATGGTTTGCGTAAGGGTCCCGGAAATCCAAATTTCCCGCGACTCGTCCTGCTTGCCGCAGCCTTCTTTGGAAGTGTTCCGGCAGTTCTCGCCCAGAATACAATCACCGACTTCGCCAAATGCCTGAACACGAGGCTGGTTGTTGCGGGCAATCTGAAATCCAACGACGTAAACGACGTAAATATTTCCGACAGTGTTCAGTGCCTGCCGCAGGGTTGCAAGATCACATCGAACGTCAGTTTTCTCAGCAGCCAAAAAGCGCAGGTCGCGGAGCTCAACGATGGGCCGAAGGTCCAGGAGCCGCGTGCGATGCTCAGTTGTCCGGGACCCGCATTCCCCGTTCGATTGAGACCTTCGTGGACCTTGATGCCACAAGGAATCCCGTCCAACAGCGTCGAACTTGGGGAGGAGGTGTCTCCGTTGGGGCACCTTGTCATGGCGCACGTGCCGGTGCCTCCAGGCCAGGCGTGGGCGAAGCCCGATCCGGACAGCGTCCTCGATACGCCGGCCGTGGGGCTCGGATGCGTTGCTTGCCACAACAGCGGTTTGCCGGATCCTGGAAAGGTCAAGTATGGGCCGACGCCGGTTGAAGTTCAGCTTTCACGGCGTAACGATCCGTTCGGCATCGCGCGTAAGTTCGGAGCCTCGGTAAACGTATTGCAATACGTTATCGACACGAACGACCCCAACAGACTGGGCATGGTCAAGCCGGTCGACCCAGGAAAGAAACAGACAATGGCGGGTGTCTGCGCGGACATTCAAAATAACCTCGCTAAGTTCCCGGTGAATGCTGTTCCCAACGTCAATCTCTGCCTCGCCATGGCCGATTATCAGGCAAACAGAGGTTGCGGTACCGGAAACACGGGAGGGGGAAAGAAGAGACACTGCAAAGGCATCACAGGCGGCGGGACCTTCAAGAATGGGAACAACGAAATGGCTTCGGTAGCTCTCGATTTTAGTGGACAGGCTACGATCGACACGGAGAATGCCACGGATACCATCACTTTCCTCGACGTAGAGGGTACGCTGAACGCGGTCAACTACGCGAAGCGCACGAATATCTCGTCGCTCGCCCTGACAGAACTGAAGGGAACCAAAAAGGGCGCGGACCTTTCGTTCACAGGAAAAGGCACCGCGCAGGTCAGCGTCAACGGCGGCGCGGCCGCGGCGCAGGCGATCACGGCAATCATGAAGCTCGACGCAGGCAAAGCGACAGTAATGATTCTCGACGCCGGGAGCAAGCTTCTCGTGGAGGGATCCACCGGGCTGGTCGGCGCAGTTCTGAGATTGAATTGAGCGAGGAGAAAGAAGATGCGAACTCTCTTGAATCCGGCCATCGCGCTGCTAGTGCTGACGTCTCACGCGTGGGCAGGCGCCATCGTCACCGCCACCGAAACGACGCCTTCCCCTTTAGGGCACCTCTATTCACTCAAGGTAAAGGCCGGCGATGACCCCGTTCAGGGGGTCATCGTCCTTAACGGTTTTACGCTGTTTGGCCTCGGCGCGGGAAGTCCCATCACTGCGCCACCGGACTGGTCTTACATTCCACCTTTTGGAGAAATAGATGACGCCCTGTACTTCTTCTCCAACAACGCCGCGGCCGATATCAAGAAGAATGAGTCGCTCGGCGGATTTGAATTCGATACCGACAAGTCAGTCGGAAAATTCGACGTGTTGCTGATTACCTCCGCTGGAACCGAGCAGGTAACAGTCACACCCGAGCCTGGCGCGTCGCTGCTCGTGTTGGCCGGCGCAACTCTATTGGTTTTGGCGGTCCGCAGCCGCCGAACGAACCGGCGCTTCAGTTAGCCTTCAAAACGCAGCCATCCGTGGACGCGAACGGTTTCGCCCGCGCGGCAATCAGGCAGGACCGGATCGGAGTGAATACAGGGGCACTGGGCATTGCCCCAAGTCCTGCCGCATCGCTCCCATTCGGTGACGATCCGCCGCCCGCCCGCGACCGCTTCGGCGCGCGTCTTGCCGAAGATCTTGTTATTGGCCGTCTGGATTTGAAACCCCGCGGCCTCCTTCAGCAGCACGCAGATCTGTGTGCGCAAACCGGTCAACGTTTCGGCCGTGCCATTTCGTAGCCAAAGTTCCATGTCAGCCCCATTCTCAGTTGGGCGGACCCCCGCGCCAAAGGAAATCCTGTTTGGCAGCGTCCATTCCGAGGCAAGGCTTCCGTCTTCGCGCCGCTCCCAGTCTCTGTTCTCGATCGCCACATTCTGTGCGTTCCAGAGCGTCGGCACGTGCGTGTGCGCAAGATAGATGAGCCCGAGATTGCTGAAGATCGCCTCCGGCACGTCGACCACTGCGAAACCACCGCCTGCCCACGGCGCGAAGACGCTCGCCTTGGTGCCGCGCAAGGGATCGATCGCGCCATCAAGAAAACCGATTCGAGCATGCCGCCCTCCCGGATACGGCAGTACACGCCCCTCGAGCGGCTCCGCGCCGGGCGCGCCGAATCCGTGCCGGCGGTTGTTCGCAGCCCAGAAGCGGGGCTCTCGCAGGTTGGCCTCTTCCTCAACCGGCAGCCGTAATTTTCCATCCTTCGGCTGCGGATGCCTCAGCTTGCGAACAGGATCATCGGGCGCCGCGCCGGCGAATCCCACAAGGTCCCGCAAGGCGAGCGTTTCGAAACCCTGCGCTTTGAGATACGACATGTACTCGCGGAACCGCTCGGGCGGCGTGTGTACCCACGGATGCGCCGAATCGGGCACTCCGTGAAATTGCAGCACGACGATTTTGCCCGCCCCCGCTTCGGCCATCACCCGCTTGAAGTGATCCAATGTCCAATTCGGATACGCATCGCCGGTGGTCGGAATCAGGAGCGGATGGTGCTTCACCGGGTCGTAAGCCGCCCCCACGGCGATCTGTCCGTAGGGTACTTCCGGCTGGGCTCCCCGTCGCGCGAACTTGTAGCCGCGCTCTTCAAGAGCGGTTACAGCTTCCGGGCCAAAGGCGTTGCCGCTGTAAGCGAAGCTCACGGGAACGGGAACGCCCACTTTCTTCAGTTCGTTTTCGACCAGCGCCAACTCTCCGTGCAAACGCGCGGCGTTGCGCGGCTCCGCGAAGTTCGCGTGCGTCCAGCTGTGGTTACCGATCTCAAAGCCCATGTCGTGGATCTCGCCAATCTCGCGCCATGTCATGAACTGCGCGGCATCCGGCATCCACTGATGGGTGACGAAAAACGTGGCGTGAAAACCCAACTCACGGAGCAAAGGCGCGACGAACGTGCGATGCGATTTCACCGCGTCGTCGAAGGTGAGCACCACCAACCTCCGTTCCTGCTGCGCGGCCAGCGGCGCGGCCGCCATCGCCCCCATCCATTCCCGCCGGTTCATCGATATCCCTTTCCTTTCAAATATTCGGCCAGTTCCGCCGGCTTATCCGTCTGGATGCCGGTCGCGCCGCGGTCGATGGCATTCTGCCATGCGCCTTCATTGTCCGCCGGACCGAACCGATCCACGTAGATTGCCGCCCCGGCCTCGCGCGCCACCGCGATGGCGTCGTCGGTGAAATCACGCGCATCGAAGGCAATCACGCGCGGCCGCAATTCTTGAACAAGACGCCGGGCGGTGGGCGCATTCATTGCCTCAGGCATCACCCGGAGGCCGGGAAGTTGCCGCAATAGTTCCTCGCCGCCATAGATGACCGAGCGGTCCACCATCCCGTGCCTTTCAGGCGCCGCCGTGAGCGCCCTTGGAGCCACATCCTTCGAGTCGACGTAAACGCCGCACCTGCCCCGCACCCACACCAGCACTTCCTCGAAAGACGGCGGCGGAACACCTCGAAACGCTTCGCCGGACGTGATACCCGCGTCAAGCTTCAGAATCTGACCTAATGTCATGTCCTTCACGCGGCCGCTGCCGTTGGTCCTCGAATCGACCGTGGCATCGTGCATCACGACGAGCTTTCCGTCAACAGTTGTGCGGACGTTCGACTTCAACGTAATCCGCGCCGGCGCGAATCGCAGCCTCATATGCGGGCAGCGTGTTCTCCGGATGGTGCAGGTGTTCGCGACCGTGAGCGATAACGGCGATCATGGCACCTGCCTGTTCCACAATGGCTTACTTCAACATGCTCTCGCGCTTGGCCTTGAATTCCGTGCCGGGCTTCCATTCCGGGAATTTGCCGGTTTCCGCCACGCGGTAGCCAACCTGGAACAGCAACCGAGTGTCCTCCACCGCTCCGGATAAGTCCCAGTCCGGTTTCACTTCGTCGG
>SYKU01000097.1 GCA_005808865.1 Acidobacteriota bacterium | reverse complement strand
GGCAGCACGTGGCCGGCGCGCACGCTGCACGGCTACGCCGGCAGCGCGCAAGGAGTGTGCTGGAGTTTAAGTCCCGACGCCGCGATGGCCCCGGAGGTTTACTTCCAGGATAACCGTCTCCGTCTTTCGATTGTGAGCGGCCCGCCCGTGGAGACCGTCTTCGCCACGAAGGGGGCCAAAGCCCTGAGTGACGTAATTGCCAGGTTGGACAGGTCTCGCCCGCACGTCCTGCATGTGCGTCTGGCGGGAAGTGAGTTCCCGCTTTCGCCCGGCTTTTACTCCGGGCTGGGCGCGGTCCGCTACGCTTGCGACAATCCGAAGCGCGCTCTTCCGCCCCCAACGGCGCTCAGGCCCGAAGCGGAAGTGGAAGCCGGCCTCAAAGCGGAATCCGAAGTGCTCGCATGGCTGACGCACGACTTCTTTCCGTCCAATCCAGGGAGCCGCTTCGTGAGTGCCGGCCAGATTGCCGCTGCAACTTCGAACAGCGTGGGAACCGCGTTCAGCGCGGGCGATCTCAAGACCGCCGTCAACGCTTTCCTCAAGGCGTGGGGCGACCCGGGTTATCATCCTCCTATTTTTGCGGTTGCGGGCGAACGGTATCTTTCGCTGGCCGATCTGTTCTACCTGCTCGCGTCCTCTCTGGCGCACCAGGACCGCACGGGTACCGCGCCGCCATCGGTCACGCTCCGCCACATCTACGGCCCGCTCGAAGTCACGCTGCACACCGGACCGGATGGCAAGAAAATCACGGCGAAGAGCATTCTCACATCGAGTCGCGCGATCGCGGAGGGGTGGGCGCCGGAGGGAGCCATCTTCGTTCCCGGCTGGGTTGACGCGGGAGGTTTGCATCTCAACGCCGCGCAGTTCCTGCGACTGATGGCGAAGGCGTACTTGCCGGGTAAACCGGAAGGCTCGCTGGATGTTCACGTGGCACAGATGCGCTCAGAAACCGGTGAGCAATTACCGACGACATTTCATGCGACCGAGATGGGTCCGGCGTGGACCATTAAGCCTGCACCATTGAAGCTCGCGAAGCAGTAGTGCTGACTTTAGCAGTTTACCGTCTGACGCTTCGCACTGCTGGTGGTATCTCTTCCACGCAGATTTTGCCAATGGTTGTTACGATGGAATTTGACCGCTTGAGCGGAGTTGACCCTGTTTCCGGATGCCGCCCCCGTAGCGGCCGGCGCCGCAAGCAGCCGAAAAACAGCGCCAACCATCAGCTTGGATGATTGCTCACGGCCGGCGGCTGAGCGCCAGTCGCGAAACCGGAAGTCTACGCGGGGCGCGCCTGCATTGCGTTACGCGGCGAAAGGGACATGAGAGTGATGAAACGGAACCTGCTGTTTGGCGCACTTGCGGTGCTTGCAGCCGCTGGGGGCCGCGCGCAAGTGACATCCGGTTCGATTTCCGGTTATGTGCTTGACCCTTCGTCCGGCGGCATCCCGAAGGCCGAAGTTTCCATATCGGCGGCCGGGAACGCGGTGAAGCGATCCATCACGGCCGATCAGACGGGGCACTATCAGTTTCCCCAATTGCCGCCAGGCGTCTATGAAATCGCGGCACGAGCGAGTGGCTTCGCGGAAAGCACAGTCACGAACGTTTCCCTGAACGTGCAGTCGCGCCTGCGCATGGACGTAACGCTCAGCCTCGCAGGAGTTCAGACTCGCGCGGAGGTCACCGCGGCTGCGCGCGCCGTGAGCACGGAGTCTTCCGATCTTGGCGCGGTTATCGACCGGGCGCGCGTGGAGGCGCTGCCGCTCAACCGGCGAGATTTCCTGCATCTGTCGCTGTTGATCCCCGGTGTTCTTCCTCCCGTCGAGGATTCGGAGTTGTCTTCCCGCGGCTCCTTCGCCATGCATGTCAACGGCGCGCGCGAAGAGTTCAATAACTTTCTGCTCGACGGCGTGGACAATAACGATCCCGACGTCAACCGCTACAATCTTCAGCCCCCCGTCGATGCGATTCAGGAGTTTAAGATCGCCACCAATGCCTACAGTGCCGAGTATGGACGCAGCGCCGGCGGACAGGTCAACGTGGTCACACGAAGCGGCACGAACGACTGGCACGGCTTTGCCTACGAGTATTTGCGGAATCGTGTCCTTGACGCCAACAACTACTTCGACAGGGCAGGCAACAACAAATATCTCCGGAACCAGTTCGGCGCGGGAGCCGGCGGGGCGATCCGGCGCGAGCGGACGTTTGTCTTTTCGAACTTCGACGGCGTGCGCGAGCGGCAAGGATTGACACGGCTCGCCACGGTGCCCGCCGAGGCGATCCGGCGCGGCGATCTTTCGTCGCTTTCCGCGAACGTGTTCGACCCTTTCACGCGCCAGCCGTTTGCGGGGAAGCTGATTCCCGCGTCCCGGATTCACGCGCTTTCAGGCAAAGTATTCGATCTGTTTCCGAGAGCCAATCTCCCGGGCGCGGCGGCGAATTATCTGGCGCAGCCCACGGGGACGGACGGTCAGAATCAGGCCAACTTCCGCGGCGACCACTACGCCTCGGCGAATGACGTCCTGACGTTCCGCTATAGCTTCGGGACCAAAAGTCTGGTGGAACCTTTCGCCGAAGAAAACACCGATGTGCCGGGATTCGGCGACTCCCTCAAAGACCGAGGACATAACGCGCTTGCACAGTATCACCGTGTAATCGGCCCCCGAAGCGTGAATGTGTTGCTGATGGGCTTCAACCGCCTTCAGCGAAGTTTGCTGCAGGAGAATGTCACTCGCGACGTAAACCGGCTGTGGGGCGTCGACTGGCTTCCGAAGAAACCGATCGATTTCGGATTTCCCTCCGTCACCGTTGCCGGCTATTCAAAGACCGGCGACGTCACGCAACTGCCTATCGACCGCGCGGGCAATATCTATCAGGTCAACAATACACTGTCTCTGTTGCGTGACGCGCACGCGCTGAAACTGGGATTTGAGGCGCGTAAGAATGAGCACAACGGCATTAACGATCTACTGTCGCGCGGGTCGATGACCTTTTCAGGTGCGCTCTCCGGGGCCGGACCTGGCGATTTGCTGCTGGGTCTGCCGTCATTCGGAGTGCAGTCGCAGTCGGATGCGGTGCAGACGTTACGCTCGACTGCCGTCAATTTCTTCGTACAGGACGATTGGAAGATCCGTCCATCGCTGACGCTAAATCTGGGCCTGCGCTATGAGTACAACACGCCGCCAACGGACCCGACCGACCGGATGTCGGTACTGAATCTCGCGACGGGCTTGATCTCGCGCGCCGGCACGAACGGTGTCTCGCGATCCGGCACACAGCCGGACCGGAACAACCTTGCGCCGCGGGTGGGTTTTGCGTGGTCGCCGGACGCGGAATCCGTCATTCGAGGCGGCTACGGCGTGTTCTTCGATTCGGGCATGATGATCACGAATACGTCGCTCTACTTCAATCCGCCGTACTTCAACATCCGTGTCTTCTTTCCGACCGCCCAGGCGCTGCTGAACCTCTCCGACCCCTTCCCAACGCGAGGCGGCATCACGCCCGCGGCGTCGCTGAGTTCGCTCAGTCCGGACTTGACGCAGGCCTACATGCAGCACTGGAATCTCAACGTCCAACGACGCATTGACCGGGTTGGCGTCGTGAGCCTGAGTTATGCCGGATCGAAAGGTACGCACCTGATCCGATCGAGAGACCTCAATCAGCCGGCGCCGGGATCCGCGGACCTCACGCGCAGGCGCCCACTCCCGGCGTTCAGTAACATTTTCCTTATCGAGAGCGGCGGGAATTCGAATTTCCACTCGATGCAGGCGTCGCTGAACAGGCCGCTCGCGCGCGGAGTTTCGGTGCTCGCGGCCTACACATTCTCGAAGTCGATCGACGACGCTTCGGCATTCCTCGGGGTCAAAGCAGACAAGAATTTTCCGCAGAACAGTTCGAGCTTCACCGGCGAACGCGCCGTGTCGAGCTTTGACGCGCGTCAGGGGGTGAGCATCTCGACCGTCTGGACGCTGCCTGGAGCGTTACTAAAAGGTTTTCAGTTGAGCGGTATCGTGAGCGGTAACACGGGACAGCCATTTACTCCGCTCCTTCGCTTCGATAACAGCAATACGGGGAATACAGGCGGAACCTTCGGCAACGACCGGCCCAATGTCGTTGGAGATCCTAATCATAGAACGCGGACGCCGCTCCAGTGGTTCAATACCGCCGCATTCGCTGTCCCCATGCCGTACACGTTCGGCAACGCCGGGCGAAATACCGTGAGGGGGCCGGGATACTTCAGCGCGGATGTTTCTCTGTCGAGGCGCTTCCAGATTCGGGAACGTTTGGCGCTGCAATTGGAAGCGCAAGCGTTCAATCTGACCAATAGGACGAATTTCAACATCCCGGAGCGGTTTGTCGACGAACCAGCCTCGTTCGGCCGGATTTTCTCGGCGCGCGCGCCCCGGCAGGCGCAGATCGCGGGGAGATTCACGTTCTGAGGTTCTAACGCCCGGACGGCGGTTCCGGGACTAACAGCCGTTACGTGGCGCTATTTGCGGTAGTGCGGAGCAGCAAGTAGTTGAACAACTTGATCGAGCAGGATCACCGAAAAATCAAACAGCGATTGCGGCCGATGCCGGGGCTGAAAAATTTCCAGACGGCCGACATTGTGATCAGCGGTATCGAACTGGCAGAAAAGATCAAGAAGGGGCAGTTCAAGTTGGGAAAGCTTGGCGGGCGACGGGCAACGCTGCCTGAGATATGGCGAGCCGCCCTGGCTGCGTGATTGACTCCGGAATCAATTGACATGCCGACAGCGGCCGAAATTGAGACAAGCCGGAACTTGCACCAGAGCCTGAGAATCTGATAGCATCCCCCCGGGACCAAAATCTACCGACTTGAAAGGTTACGCAATGCTCTCGCAAACTGTCCGCGCCTTCGCGATTCTCACTTCCGCCTTCTGCGCCTGCCCGCTGCTCGCGCAATCAGTGAGCGGCACCATCACAGGTTACGTTTACGACGCATCCCAGGCCACGATCAGCGCCGCGAGCGTAACCGCAATCAACATTGGAACCGGGACGTCAACGGTTCGTAACTCGGACGCGACGGGCCGGTTCATCATGACCAACCTCCCGCCCGGCAACTACCGCCTTACCGTTGAGGCCGCCGGTTTCCGCCGCTTCGTTCAGGAGAACATTGTCCTCCGCGTCGACTCGACCGTCCGGACCGACGTCCACCTGGAACTTGGCGGAGTTACTGAAGCCGTCACCGTCAGCGGCGCCACGCCCATGCTCAAGACCGAGAAGACCGACGTCGGCCAATACATCTCGGAACAGCAATTGCGCGAACTGCCGACCCTGGGACGTAATCTCAGCAAGCTCTACAACACCATCCCGGGCGTCATTCAGAATTCCTTCCAGATCGGAGCGGGCGAGAACCCGTCCGAATTCAATGGGACCGTCGTTCACGGTCAGTTCTTCGGTAACAGCGAGTACGAGATCGATGGCATCACCAACACCGCCTGCTGCTTCAGCGGATTCCAGGTGATCGTCCCCAATCAGGACTCGGTGCAGGAAATGAAAGTCACCACTGCCGCCTACGACCCTGAGTTCGGAGCGTCCGCCGGAATGGTCGCCCAGTACGTCACTCGCTCCGGAACCAACAGCCTGCACGGCTCGCTTTTCGAGTTCAATCGAAACCGCACTACGTTCGCTGCCGATCCTTTCACCGAGAAGCTCGCCGGCACCGGCCCGGACGGCAAGGGCTTCGGAGCCGCGCCGTTTAACTGGAACCAGTTCGGCGGCAGCCTCGGCGGACCAATCCGCAGCAACAAGTTGTTCTTCTTTGGAGACTATCAGGGCACACGCGCGCGTCAGGGCGGCCGGCGTACCGCCACGGTCCCGAACGATGCCTTTCGCATAGG
The DNA here is from genome assembly GCA_005808865.1 of Acidobacteriota bacterium. Classification (GTDB taxonomy): domain Bacteria; phylum Acidobacteriota; class Terriglobia; order Bryobacterales; family Bryobacteraceae; genus SYKU01. The sequence continues at coordinate 13,912 of SYKU01000097.1, read as the reverse complement.
CGACTTCAGCGCCGTGAGCAACCGCATCTTCGACCCTCTCACCGGCGACGCATCCGGGGCGGGCCGCACACAGTTTCCGATGAACGCGATCCCCGCCAGCCGCATCAATCCAGTGGCACGCAATCTGATCGGAATCCTGCCCCGCGCGAATCTAGGCCAGGCCACCGATGTCAATTTCGCGGGAGGCGGCACCGTTATCCAGGACACCAACCAAGCCGACGCCCGCATCGACTACAATCTTTCCGACTCGAACAAACTCTTTGCCCGCTACACCTACTTCGGCTCGCATCTGGACAATCCTCCGATATTGGGCAGGGAAGCCGGCGGTCTGGCCGCCGGCAGCCTGAGCCCGCAGGTCGGCGACTACCGGAGCCAGCAGGCCGCAGTCAATTACACCCACGTATTCAGCCCGAACCTGCTTACCGAGGCACGCGCCGGTTTCATGCGCTTCCGCCTGGACGGCTACCAGGCCGACGCCGGCCTGAAGACCAACGACAAGGTGGGCATTCCGGGAATCAACACAAACGACCCTCTCACGCAGGGGCTTGCGGGCATCAACGTGCAGGGTCCGGTGGGAACCTGGTTCATGGGAATACTGAGTGGAGTGGGAATTCCCCGGCTCGACCGCACCACTGGTTACCAACTGGTCAACAACTGGACACATATTCGAGGAAGCCACCAATTCCGTTGGGGCACCGATATCCGCCGCAATCGATTTGATTTCATTGCGGTAAACGCCAGCACGCGAGGGAACTTCGTATTCGCTCCGGGCGTCACCGGCGCCAATGAAGTGGCCGGATCGGGACTCGGCACCGCAACGTTTCTCCTCGGCATGCCCACGTCGTTTGACCGCGCCGTACTCAACGGTTACACATCCGAATTGATGGACCGAAGGGCCCTTTACTTTCAGGACACCTGGCGCGCTACGCGCAACCTCACCTTCAATTACGGCGTCCGCTACGACTACATCGGCCCCGATACCGCTCGCAATCCCGGCGGCATCGTTAACTTCGACCTTAACTCTGGCAACCTGCTCCTCGCCGGGCTCGGCGATGTCTCCAAGACCGCCAACGTCAAATCCGATCTCAACAACTTCGCGCCTCGCCTCGGGCTCGCTTATAAAGTCGCTTCGAAAACCGTGATCCGCGCCGGCTTCGGACGCAGCTTCTTCATTTCGAACTACGGCGGTGGCTTCTATTTTCTGGCCTCCACTTACCCCATCGCCACCCAACAGACTATTCCGCAGGCAAACATCCGCTCCGCAGTCTTTCCTATCGAGCAAGGCCCGCCCGCCGCCGCCCTTCCGGAGTTTCCGTCCTCTGGAGTGCTCAAGGCGCCCTCAGGCCAACTGCTCAAGAGCCGTCCCTACGACAACAAGAGCGAATACGTCGACTCTTGGAACTTGAGCATCGAGCACCAGCTCAGCTCAGACTTACGCATCTCCGTTGCCTATGTGGGTAACGTCGGACGGCAACTCTTTCGCACCCTGAACGTCAATGCCGCTCAACCCGGTGTGGGACCTCTTCTGGATCGCCGCCCCTACTTCCGGTCTTTCGGCCTCAACACCACCATTCAGAACGGCTGCAACTGTGAAAACTCGTCCTATCATGGACTGGAATGGGTAACCGAGAAGCGCTTCAGCAAAGGTTACTCGCTCAACTCGGCATTTACCTGGTCGAAAGCGCTCGATGCCCGTGACGCGCCAAACCCGGCCTTCCGCCAAAGTGGCCGCGGACTCTCCCAGTACGACCGCGCCGTCTCCTACGTGCTTGCTCACTCCTGGGAACTCCCCTACGGCAAGGGCCGACGCTGGGGATCTTCAGCCGCCGGATTCCGCAAATACGCCTTTGAAGGTTGGAAGTTCCACGGTATCACCACCGCCCAATCCGGCTTCCCGTTCACTCCGGTGGTGAGCAACAACACCACCCTCAACGGCGACTTTGGCCAACGCCCCGACATTACCGGCTCCTTCTCTGTCGACCGACCGGACCGCGCCCGCTGGTACAACCCCGCTGGTTTTACCGTCCCGCAGTGCTGCAGGCTTGGCAACGCGGGCACGAACATCATTCGTGGTCCGAGACTGATAACCGCGGACTGGGCGTTTGGCAAGGACGTCGAATTTCGCGAAGGCAAAGTGCTCGAATTCCGCTGGGAGAATTTCAATCTCTTGAATCACGCGAATCTCGCTTTGCCCAACAACCAGGTGGACAGCCCCGTCGCCGGTCGTATTTTCGGACTCGCCGGTTCTCAAACCTTCGGCGGCGCAGGCACAACTCCGATGCGCCGAATGCAATTCGGCCTGCGCCTGCGATGGTGATCCGGGTCTGGACTCTATTTCTGTCCATCGCGGGTTGTCTCGCGGCGCAACAAAGCGAGCGCGCCCGGGAGCAACCCGCCCTGTCCGCCACGCGAGCGCACTATCAACGCGCGCAAGAAGCGCTCGCCGCTAAGCGTTACCCTGAAGCCGCCCGCGAGTTCCAGAACATGCTTCATATCAACCCGAACTCGGCCGAAGCGCACGCCAATCTGGGAACCGTCTACTACGCGCAGACGAAGTACCTTGATGCAACCGCTTCGTTCGAGAAGGCGCTTAAGCTTAGACCCGGGCTGAAGGGCGCGGACGCTTTCCTCGGCATGAGCCTCGCACGGGTTGGACGCTACCAGGAGGCCACTCCGCTACTCGAAAAGGGATTTCGGAGTCCGTTGAGCGATGAGTGGAAGCTGGAGGCAGGATTCCTCCTGGGCGATGCGTGCCAGCGCGCGAATAACTGGAAGTGCCTGCAAGAAGTGGTCACGGAGCTCGAACGCCTCTATCCAACGAACATCGAAGTCCTCTATTTCTCCTATCGCATGCACGCCACTCTTGGCGCACGGGCCGTGGCAGGGCTGGTCAAGGCGTCGCCGGATTCCGCGCGTCTCCATCAACTCACCGGCGAGTTCCTCGAAGGTGAGGCCGACTTCGCCGGCGCCATCGCCCAATATCGAAGAGCCCTCGAAATCGAGCCCCGCCTACCGGGCGGCCACCGCGCCCTCGGCGTCGCCCTGATGAATCACTCAAGTGACGCCGCTACCCGTCGCGAAGCCGAAGACCACTTCAGCCAGGAACTCAGCAACAACCCGAACGACGCAGCGGCGGAGTATCAGTTGGGCGAACTGTTCTGGCTACGAGATCGGCCCAAAGACGCGCTAAATCATTTTACCCGCGCGCTGGAGTTACAGCCATCGGTCCCGGACGCCCTGATCGCCGCCGGGAAAGCGCAGATCGCCCTGGGCCAGCCCGCGCAAGCGATCACACTGCTTGAGAAGGCGGTCGCTCTCGACCCAGGCAACGACGTCGCCCGGTACCGCCTCGCTAAAGCCTATCAAGACTCCGGCAACCGCCAAGCCGCCGACCGGGAGTTCGCCGAGTTTCGCCGTTTGAGGACCTCTCTCGAGGCCCTCAGAAGCATCTATCGCCAGATGCAGGAGACCCGGGTCACCGCACAGAAAATCGAATGACCCGGTGTCGAGTACCTTTTCAGTGATGCGAGCGATTCCGCCGGCACCGCGCATTTCTCTCTCAACGGCGGAGCGGCAGTCGCGGCCGGCATCCTGACGCCCGTCGCCTACGCTCCACATTCTTACGTTCAGTTCAGCGAGTACATTGTGTTCGGCGAGCAGGCAGGCGACGGCGCCTTTACCGCGGGTGTCTTCGAGATGATCTCGCAAGGCGATCCGGCGTCCCCGGCTTTCACATCGGGTACGACGGTGGGATCAACTTCCGTCCCGGCGACTGGTGGTCCTCTGGAGGTCTTGCATACCCGATCGACGGGAACCGGCACGGCCTGGCCCGTGTTGCTGCGATGTCACGCCGGGAAGCAGGTGTTACGTCGAGGGCGTGTTACCTGACAGCGTTGCTTCGGGCCTCGCGACCGGCTTGACCGGCGTGCCCACGCCGACGCGATTCCGCAGGCAATTCAGCGCCTACTGGGCTTTTAAGCGGCAATCCCGACGCGGTCCGCATCTACGACAGTGCGCCTAACGCCAGCGAAAGTAGGCATATGGATGCTGGGGTTCGCGTTATCGCTCCCCGGCCCTTCCGCGCCGGCAGCCGCCCGGCCTCGGAAGCGATAGCGGGATCCGATCCCGGAGTTGCGCCGGAACCGGATTCGCGTTCAAATGGATCACGGTGAAGGGCGAAGCGGATTCCCGAACAAGGTTGCGCGCAGCATGTTTCGTCGTCATGCCATTCGGCAAGAAGGCGGATCTGACGAGCGGGGTTGAGGTCGACTTCGACCGCATCTATGAAGCCGCGATCGAGCCCGCCATACTTGAAGCCGGGTTGAATCCGATTCGAGGCGACCGCGAACGATCGGGGGGAATCATTCATGCTTCCATGTTCGGCAGACTTCTGCTGTCCGACTATGTGGTAGCTGACCTGACGCTTGCCAACCCGAACGTCTTCTACGAGCTCGGTGTCCGCCATACGGCCCGCCCTTTCACCACGATTCCAATCTTCGCGGCCATTCACGCCCTTCCATTCGACGTCGGCTTCGTACGTGCGATACCGTATCCGTTGGAAAACGGCAAGCTCGGCGAGGAAGCCGCGGCGACTCTACGCACCGATTTGGGCACACGGCTGCGGGAAGCGATCCGAGGCGCGGCAACCAAGGACAGCCCGCTTTTCCAACTGATTCCCAACTTTCCGAAGATCGACCTGCCGCACGAAGTGACCGAGATTTTTCAGGACCAGGTCAGGCGCTCCGAGGAGTTCCGGGATCAGTTGGCGGAGGCCCGGGCGAAAGCCTCCGACAGTGAGCGTATCGCCGCGCTCCAGACCATCCGCCAAAGCCTCGGCGACTTGAAACTCGCCCAAGGCGAGGTACTGGTGAACCTGATGCTCTCGTTCCGGGACGTGAGCGCATGGGACGAAATGGTTCGCATGGAAGATGAGTTCCCCGATCATCTGCGAGCAAATGTGCTCGTCCGCCAGCAGCGGGCTCTCGCCCTGAACCGGCGCAATCAGCCCGGCGACCGCGACCAAGCTCTTAAGATCCTGAAGACGCTGGTCCAGGAGAAGGGCGTGGATCCGGAAACCTTTGGTATCCTCGGGCGGGTCCACAAGGACCGGTACAAGGAGTTGAAGAAAGCGAACAGCCCCAGGGCTCGGGCGGCCCTTGACGATGCAATCAAGGCCTATACTGAAGGCTTCGAAAGCGACGCACGCGACTACTATCCTGGCGTCAATGCGATTACGCTCCTGATTGAGAAAGGCGACGCCGAGGCGATGAAAGAGGCCGGCCGGCTTGTTCCACTGGTGAGTTTCGCCGTCGCGCGTCGAGGGGGCATTTCGTCGAGCGATTATTGGGACCTTGCCACGGTGCTCGAACTAAGCGCGATAGGCGGCGATTGGGCGCTCGCGGACCGTGTCTTGCCGAAGGTACTCGATGCGGGGAAGGCGTCATGGCGAATCAAGACGACTTGGGACAACCTGCTGCTGTTGCGTTCTGCCCGGGAGCGCGGGGGCGAAAGCGTACCGGAGCTGGACCAGGTGATTGCACACTTACGCGAACGGCATGGCGAGCTTCGCGGCCAGGAAGGCGGCGCGTAAATCGAGGAGCAGGAGAGAACAACCATGTCTGAAGATGCAGAGAGTTGGATTTGTAGAGAGCCACATGGAGAGGGACTCGTTGTTTTCGTCCACGGCTTCTCCGGGGGCGCGCGAAGCACCTGGAGCGGATTTCCAGAGCTGCTCGAGCGGGACGTGGATTTGCGCAACTACGATTTCTGCTTTTGGGGTTACCCGAGCAGCGCACTGCATAACCCGCTCGTGAGGCTGGTGTGGTCCGACGATCCCGATCTCGACACTCTTGGACGCGGCCTTCGAACGCTGCTCGACAACGCGGCGGAACGCTACAAGAAGATCGTCCTCGTCGGGCACAGCATGGGCGGGCTGATCATCCAACTTTTCATCCTGGGGGAGGTCTCAAATCAGAGGGCCGCGCATTTGGGCCGCCTGACGGAGGTCATTCTCTACGGAACGCCGAGCGGTGGACTCGTGAAGGCGGGCCTTGCCAGTCTGTTCAACACACAGGCGGCGGATATGAGCAGGTTTGGAGCGTTGATACGGGACCTGCGTTACCAATGGCAGCGGTTGATCGATGACCGGCGCGCCGAAGCTCCGCAGCCCTTTCGCCTGACGCTGGTGGCAGGCATGGAAGACAAGTTCGTGCCCCAGTCGACCTCGCTCGATCCGTTCCCCTTTGACGAGAAGGAGATTGTCCCCGGAAACCACGTCGAAATGGTTAAGCCGGGATCGTCCGGTCACCGCGCGTACGAGGTACTCAAAAAACGGCTGATACGGCAGACACCGACGACGCTCGAACGGCGGATGATCGATGGAGTTGACTCGACCGCGGTGGCCCTCATGTCGCGTGTGGCGGCCGCGGTACAGCTCGACGATATTGAAACTCTGACCGAAGAGGCCGCGGAGCTTCTGGGAAAGCCTACAGTCATGCCAAGGGTGGAACGGGCAATCGGATTGGCCCTGCTCGATGCGGAAGAGTATTCGCAGGCCGCGCAACTGCTGCGGCGCTATCTGGACTTCGGGATGCCAGATTCCGGTTTCCAGCCATTTTGCAACGACGCGCAGGCACTCCAGCAGCTAGCCATTGCGCAGTCGGGCAGCGGAGACATTACCGGCGCGGCTGCGAGCTTGAACGCGCTCGATCCGAGCCTCCGGAGCGACCCGGAAACGCAAGGTATCCTGGCGGGACGGTTCAAGCGGCAATGGCTGAAAGCAGGGAGGAATCAGCAAGTGGCCCGCCGGGCGCTCGCTCTCTATGAATCGGCGAGAAACGAAGCCCATCGCCAGAACCGGCCCGACCAGGTTTATTACAACGGTATCAACGCCGCCTACCTGAAGTTCGCGATTGGCGAGGATGGGTATCAGGCGATGGCTGAGGAAGTCCTCAAGGTGACCGAAGGTGTCTCAAACCCGGACTACTGGTCGGAAGCCACCCGGGCCGAGTGCCTTCTCCTATTGCAGCGCTACACGGAAGCGCGAGCGGCATATCGATCCGCCGACCGAATGGATCACGCGGGCCGGCACTGGACCTCGACGGGCCAGCAGGCGCTCGACATCCTGGAGCGGCAGGGGCGCACCGCCGAGGGCAGCAGCATCGCGGACCTGTTCCGCAGTATTCGCCCGGATTTCGCCACAGCCTGATCGCCGACGCGGTTCCCGGGGCCAGTAGAGCCGGCCTCACCTCGCGGCGGTGGAATTTCAGATCGATTCCTCCGTGCCTGAGCCGGGTGTTGCGCGGCTCATCGTGGCTGGACTCGGCGTGCTTGCGGCGGTGAGGAAGTTCCGCACCCGGCCGGTAACGGCGACTTGAATTCCAGGTTCATCGCCGAACCCGGCGAACCACTCGATATCGGCATCCCGCTTGAACCACGTCATCTGACGCTTGGCGTAGTTGCGCGTGTTCTGCCTCGCGGAGGCGAGCGCTTCCCCGAAGTTGAGTTCGCCATTCAGTACCTGAATCGCTTGTTTATAACCGTGCGATTCGAAAGGTTTTGCGGCGGAGGAATAGCCCATGGCGAGGACGCCGCGGACTTCCTCGATGAGGCCCCCTTCAAACATGTCTGCCGTGCGGCGGTTGAGTCGCGCATACAACGCTTCGCGTTCGGGGTTAAGGCCGATCTTGAGAACACGGAAGTCCCGTAGTGCGTCGCGGCTCCGTTCGGAGAAAACCTGCGATGCAGGCTGCCGGGTAAGAAGCCGGATTTCGAGCGCGCGCGTGAGCTTCGGCAAGTCATTCGGATGGACGCGGGCGGCGGTCTCCGGATCGAAGCGGGAAAGCAGCCGGTGAAGTGAACCGGGCCGCCGCTTGTGCCGGACGGCAAGCCTCTCGCGCAGCGATCCGTCTCGCGCGAGGCCGGGGAAAAGGCCGTCGAGCAAAGCGCTCAGATAGAACCCCGTGCCTCCGGCCACAACCGGAACCCGTCCGCGGTCACGAATCTCAGCAACGACAGTTCGTGCCGAGCGGGAATACTGCCCGGCGGTGAACAACTGATCCGGGTCAAGAGTGTCGATCAGGTGATGCGGGATCCCTTCCCTAGCGTCAAGCCGGAGTTTCGCGGTCCCGATGTCGAAGTGGCGGAAAATCTGTAGCGAGTCGCAATTCACCACTTCACCGCCGAACGAAGCGCATATCCGAAGGGCGATGGCACTCTTTCCGGAACCCGTGGGCCCTGCGATGGCGATCAATGGGGAAAGCACACTTCTATTATGCGGCGCGGGCTTCGTACTATGTTCCAATCGAAGCGGACGGAAGGCAGGGGCGAAGCGATCCGCTGAGGGACTTCTCCTGCGTTGAGCAGCCTACGAAACCGTTGTGCGCAACCGTTACCCCCGATCGACCCGCCACAAATGCGGAGCCATTGGCAAGGAGACGCGCAGCCGCCGTGCTGTGCGAAAGGAAAGGGTAGATCACTGGCAAGCGGCCGTGTGACCGGCTTAGCCAGGATCCCGTGCCCTCCGTCCGTTTTGGCCCGCCAACTCGAATTTGCCCGTATGAGCGGGCTGGCGAACCAGTGGCCATCGAAGGCAGCCTCCGTTACCGCGCCACGTCCTATCTACCGCGCCACCTGTCGCGTCGCCCGCGCCCGGCTCAGTCGCGTCAGTTCCCTGTCCGCTGAGTTTGCTGCCGGCACTGCGCGGCCGCTTCCAGGACTCTCCGCGTCACGCAGACCGAGGGTCGATTTGCTCGCGGCTCAACATCCCGGAAGAGAGAATTTTGACAATCAACCCTTTCAGCGTCAGCCTCCCGTTTCAGTCCCATCCCGGGTTGGAGAATATTCCCGTTTGACCATCGGGCACCGCATTCCCTATACTGGAACATAGCAATGTGGATTATTTACCTGTTGACGACGATTCACGTCTTGGTGTGCCTGTTCCTGATTGTGGTGGTGCTGCTGCAAAGCGGCAAGGCGGCGGATCTCGCGGGCGCGTTTGGCGGCATGGGTTCTCAGACGGCGTTCGGACCTCGCGGTTCAGCCACGATTCTCTCGAAGGCAACGACGATTTCGGCTGTTGCGTTCATGGTTACGTCGCTGTCGCTATCAGTTCTGGCGACGCGTAATGCCCGGCTGGGTTCCTCCGCGCTCGACAATATGAAGGCGGCGCCCGGCTCCTCGGCCCCGGCTCCAGCGGCGGGACAGAAACCGGCGGCTCCGGGGGCGATGCCCTCGGTGACGCTGACGCCGGAAGGCGGCGGTCCAAGCAAGACGATCCCGTTGCAGATCAACCCGGACGGCTCAGTTTCGCAGTTGCCAGCGAAGGAAACGCCTGCCGCGCCGGCTCCACCGGCGAACGCCCCGGCAAAGAAGTAGGAGGAACAGCAGTGCCACGCGGAGGTGGCGGAATTGGCAGACGCACTAGCTTGAGGTGCTAGCGGGAGCAATCTCGTGGGGGTTCAAGTCCCCCTCTCCGCACCAAATATCTCGCCGTGGTTTCATTGAGTTACGGCGGCCTTTTCCATCTGTGCCAAAAACCTGCGCGAGTGCCTGAACTAGCTTTGCAGGCTTTTTTTGCGCTACATTAGTCGTTCGGAAGCCAATGCACAAACTGAGAACAGCGGTATTCGGAACGGGATTCATGGGGCGGGTCCACACGGAGGGCATTCGCCGCCTCGGCAACGTCGAAGTCGCCGCGATCGCGGCTTCAAGTGAGGCGAAAGCTCGAGCCTTTGCGGACGAGTTGGGCGTCGACGGCTCGACCGGAGACTACCACACGGTTCTGGCCGATCCCTCGATTGACGCCGTACACATCTGTACTCCGAACGTGCTGCATTTTCCGATGGCGAAGGCAGCGCTTCTCGCGGGCAAACATGTCCTTTGCGAGAAACCCCTTGCGATGTCGCTCGAAGAAGGAACCGAGATGGCGCGGATCGCGACGGAGCGCAATCTGGCGAACTGCACTTTCCACAACCTTCGCTACTACCCGATGGTTCAGCACATCCGCCGCATGCGCGAGGCGGGTGAGTTCGGTGAAATATACGCGGTGCAGGGAACCTATTCGCAGGACTGGCTGCTTTACGATACGGATTGGAACTGGCGGATCGATTCGAACGCAAACGGCCGGTCGCGCTGCTTCGCCGACATCGGAACGCACTGGTGCGACATTATCGAGCACACGACGGGCCTGCGCATTACCTCACTCTGCGCAGATTTGCAGACATTCCACAAGACGCGCAAGCGGCCCAAGGGATCGATCGAAACGTTTTCCGGAAAGCTTCTAACGCCCCAGGATTACGACGAAGTGGCTATCGACACCGAAGATTTCGGCGCGTTCCTGTTACGCCTGGGCGACAAGGCGAGAGGATCCTTCACGGTGAGCCAGATTTCGGCAGGCCGCAAGAACCGCCTCGCTATCGAGATTTACGGGACGAAGGGTTCGGCCGCCTGGGATCAGGAAAAGCCCGACGAGTTGTGGCTGGGGCACCGCAACAGCCCAAACCAGTTGATCGTGAAGGACCCGTCGCTATTGCAGGAGAAGGCCAAGCCGTACGCGGATCTTCCGGGCGGCCACAGCGAAGGCTACGACGATACCTTCAAACAGGTGTTCCGCCGCTTCTACCGCACGGTCGCCGATCGCACTGCGCCGGTTGAATACGGGCAGTTCGCGGACGGTGTCCGGCAACTGCGTTTGCTCGAAACCGTGCTCCAAAGCTCCAAGGCTCATGCGTGGATGGACGTGGCCGGGTAGCGGGCGCGCGGCGGGTTGAACGGGACGGTTTCATTTGATTCAGAATCCAAAGAAAGACGCCCAGACGGTTACCGCCGAGGGGAAGCCCGTCATGCGTCTGATAGAGGGTGTGGTAATTCAGTCCGCAGTCACCCATGTGGACGACCGCGGGACGTTGTGCGAGATCCAGGGCCCCCATCGCGCGATCCATCCGGCGCCAATCGTATCCGTCTATCAGTTCACGATCCGGCCGGGAATGATCAAAGGCTGGCACGTCCATCGCCTCCACGACGACCGGATTTTTCTCAGCCAGGGGCACCTGAAAATTGTCCTCTACGACGACCGGCAGGAATCCCCAACATATGGCATTGTTAACGAGATTTACCGGAGCGAACTCGATCGGACGGTGATGGTAATTCCGGCGCATGTCTATCATGCGCACCAGAACATCGGGACGGCCGATGCGCTGCTTATCAGCATGCCCACCCGGCCTTATCAGCACGACGATCCGGACGTCTACCGCCTGCCGGTCGACACCAGCCAAATTCCATACAGTTTCGAAGGCCCCCGCGGCTGGTAGACGATGGGCCGGTTGTTGAGGAAACCGCCGCTCGTCAGCGTCATCATCGCCACGTATAACTGGAGCAGCGTCTTGCGGTACGCAATCTCGAGCGCCCTCGCGCAGACGCTCCGCGACTTCGAAGTGATTGTCGTTGGCGACGGGTGCACGGACGACTCCGAGCAGGTGGTGGCTTCGTTCAGGAAGCGGAGCCTGCGGTGGTGCAACCTTCCCGAGAACACCGGCGGGCAGGCTACGCCCAACAATACGGGACTGGCGATGGCCCGAGGAAAATACGCTGCGTATCTGAGCCACGACGACCTATGGATGCCTCATCATCTGGAGAGACTTGTGGATGCCATTGAGTCGTCCGGGGCCGATGTTGCCTGCAGTCTTTGCGTGATGGTAGCGCCGCCCGGGAGCCCGGTACGGGTGCTGACTGGCGTGGCTGAATCAGGTGAATACGAACCCGGGCTGCTTGTGCCTCCCTCCAGCTTTCTCCATCGGAAGGAAATGGCAGAGGAGCTTGGGGGATGGCGCGATCATCGAACCCTTAACATGCCCGTCGATCTGGCATTTCTTTCGGCGGCATGGGCTGCGGGAAAAACGTTCACGCAGGCGCGGGAGGTTACGGCGTTCAAGTTCCCCGCGCCCTGGCGCAAGGACGTTTACAAAATCCGCCCGAGTTTCGAGCAGGAACAGTACAGCCGGCGTATGCGGGTAGAGCGAGATTTTCTTTCGCGGGAAATGACGGCAGTCGCGCTGGCTTATGCGGAAGGAAGACCGAAAAGCCCTGTGTCGTTCCCGGCGGAAACTCCAGGCGCGCCGCCCGGGGCACTCAGCGACCAGTGGCGCGAAGCCAAAGGCTTGCCGCACGCCGGCGGGTACCGGGCGCCAACGCCGTTGTACACTGATCCAGGTGCATTGCGGTTATGGAATAAGCGAGCGGATATTTCGCCCCGAAGCGGAATCGAAGCGCTAAGCAAGAGTGACACTCTGCCCGCCAACGGAATTTTTCTCGGCCGCGGCTGGTACGATCTTGAACACTGCGAGGCCGGGCCCTTCCGCTGGCTGAACCGGGAGGGCGAGGTTGTCTTGACCAAACTCGACGGGCGGCCCAAGCGACTCATCGTCGAAGCGGAGTCGGGACCTGGCATGGAGTGCATGCCGTTCGAATTGGAACTCCGCGATGACGATGGCTGCGCAATCGGCACGGCTTTGGTTTCTTACCGTCACGAGATTTTCTTCGCGATGCCGGCAGTGGAGAGGGAAGGTATGTGTATCCGCCTCGTTGTGCCCGCGGCCGGAAAGCAGGCCGGGATCGATGCTCGTATTCTGAATCTGAGAGTATTTCAACTGAGATGGGAGGAGGGTGTCTCCGCGCCCTCGCAGGTCCCACTCCAAGGGGTCACCCGGAGGGCATTTCGAATGATAGCTGAGGTGGATACCCCGTCAGATGAAGAACGTCAGTAAAACGCCGGTCAGAGCGGAACTGCTCGAGCAACGCGGCCGGGATCTCCTTACAGGGAGGGGCCGAAATCGTGCGTTCCTGCTGACGGCTGAAGTCCCCGGTCAACGTGCCGTACGCATGAAATCGCCCTTCGAACGTTGGATCGAATTCCAGGTCGAGGCTTCGGCACATACCGCTCAATTCGCCGTGCGGGTCTCCCAGGAAATCTTCGTAGCGAAACACCGGGGTATCCCCCAAGTCCTCCATGAACGCGAGGTAGCCCGTGAGGAAACGTTCCGGCGACAAGACGTCTCGGACCTGTTCGTGTTTACAGAGGCTGAGCCACTGATCGATGGGATGCCGGATGAACGCGATGGCCGAAACCGCCACGGCATGCGGGAGCGCCCTGTATAGAACCCGTCTTCGGGGCGGATGGTCGATGAAGGGCACGCCCATGAAGTCTACATAGTTGTAGTCTCTTAAGACCAGGCGCTTCATGAGCCCGCGGGCGCGGTCATGAAGCGCCAGCATGAGATTGCGGAAAACATCGAAGTCGCCCGGATCGAGCTTTGCGAACTCTTCAAGTTCGGCTGGTTCCAGCAAGTGGAGCCAGTGGCGGTCCTGATAGACAGGATCGAATTCCGGAAAGAGCTTCACCGATAGCGGGTTAACCTCACTCAGGAGCGCGACGTCCGGCAACACGGCCAGGCAACGGCTGAGCAGAGTGCCGCCACATCCGCCGAGCGTGTGAATAATCCGGAACATGTTGGCACGGGAGCGTCATAATGGAAGCAGCTGGTTTCCCGAAATCCCGACCCCAATTCTAGCATCCCATTGCGTCCGGTGGCATAATAGATGCATGCGTCCTAGTACCCACCCATGGGCCAAGGAGCTCGCTGAGCTGAAGCCCAAGGACCGCACACAGCCGACGGGCGTTCCCGGAGTCAACATGGCTCTGAATCGCGCGCGTCTTGCGCGATTCCTGGCGGAGTTCGCCGCCGACAGCGACGTCCGGGATCTGTTATTGCTGGACCTGCTAGTACCTAGTTGCATAAGTCAGAGTACTTGGCTTTGGGGCCGGAAGGGAACACGACTGCCTTCTTCCATTCAAACGGCGCTGCCTTTTCGTTGTAGACTTCAACAAAGTCGTCGATCGCTTGCCGCACTTGCCGCG
>SYKU01000096.1 GCA_005808865.1 Acidobacteriota bacterium | reverse complement strand
GGATTTCCTACGGCCCGAGTCTTTCACCCGCAGATGGTAGCATCGCGATTCAGGCAGTTTCTTCCAGACATGGGGCGATGGCGGTCTTTTACCACCTTTGTGGTTAATACCCTGAACCGATCTGGGAAGCGCGCCAGCCCAATTCCCGAGGTTACCCACTGAAAACTTCTCTGACCCGCAGTCAGCAATCCACAAAAAAGAAAGTATTTCGCGGTCCAGCGAGGCGTGCAGGGGCTCGGACCAACAAATGCGCCGAACTTCAGAAACGAAAGTCTTAAGGCCTACTTGCCTTCCCGCACAATTAGCATCGGCACATCCAAATCATGCCTCACCGGGTCAATCGTGTTTCCAAAAATCAAGTCTTTTATCCGCCGGTGACCGTGCGCGCCCATGATGACCAGGTCAGGCTGAATCTGGCGTGCGTACCGGACGATTTCCTTGCGCGGGTCCGTGGAATAACAGACCTCCGATTCTACTTCAAGCTCCTCTTTCCTCAAGGCCACGACGATCTCATCGAGGTAGTGCTGGCCTGCCTGAACCTCGGCGTCCGAAGCGAGCGGGCCGTAGACCTGGCTCGTCACTCCTTCCTCCACGTGAATCAGATAGAGCCGCGCGTGATGCATCCTTGCGAGCGACGCGGCGTGGGCGATGGCCCGTCTGTCGAGCTCTGTGTGGTCCAGCGGCACCAAAATGCGGCGATAAGCCGGAGCTTCGAACCCTCCCGTCGCGGGCGCGGGCAGTGACACCGAGGCTCGGCCGTACCTGTGTATCCATTGCGTGAGCCAAGGCTCAAATGTGATCCAGGCAAGAAGAAGAGCGAGCGCCGCGCACAGCGGCAAGACGAGCGATAGCAGCAGAATGCGCCACTCGCCCGCGCCCGCGACCCACCCGGCGAGCACGCTTGCGGCCAGACGGAGATTGAGCCCCACAATGATCGCGGCAGTCAGCCAACTGAGCGCACGGACCCACGCGCGGTTCGCGAATGCCCCCATCCGGCCTCTATCGTTCGTGAAATGAATGAGCGGAATCACCGCGAAGGGAAGCTGCATACTTAGAATTACCTGACTCAGAATCAGCAGACGGTACGTTCCCGCTTCCCCCGCGACCAGAATCGTAATGACGGCCGGCACGATCGCGATCAGCCGCGTGACCAGCCTTCGCAGCCACGGGCGGACGCGGAAATTCAGGAAGCCCTCCATCACGATCTGCCCGGCCATGGTGCCGGTGAGAGTGGACGATTGACCTGCGCACAACAGGGCAATCGCGAAGGCAGCACTCGCGACCGTGGTGCCAAGAAGCGGAGTCAACATCTGATACGCCTGCTGGATTTCCGTTACCACAATTCCACGTTTGAAGAATGTGGAGGCCGCGAGAATGAGGATGGCGGCGTTGACGAGGAGCGCGGCATTGAGTGCCACGGCCGAATCGATGAGGTTGTAGCGGCAGGCCGTTCGCTTGGCTGCCTCGCTCTCGCCGATCCGCCTCGTCTGAACAAGCGCCGAGTGCAGGTAAAGGTTGTGAGGCATCACCGTCGCGCCCAGGATGCCGATCGCGACGTACAAACTCTCGGCGCTGAGACGCGGCACAAGACCCGCGGCGATCTCGGAGAGCACGGGTTGCGCGAATACCATTTCGATCACGAAGCAACCCGCGATTACCGCGATCAAAGAAAGAATGAAGGCTTCGATGGTGCGAATGCCAAAACGCTGGAACCACAGCAGGAGAAGCGTATCGGCCGCCGTGATTGCCACACCCACGATGAGCGGAAGCCCGAACAACAGATTCAGGCCGATAGCCGCGCCAAGTACCTCGGCAAGATCGCAGGCGATGATTGCGACCTCGCAAAGTGCCCAAAGCGCGTATGTAACGTAGCGCGGGTAGGACTCGCGGCAAGCCTGCGCAAGGTCACGGCCCGCGGCAATTCCCAACCGCGCGCTGAGCGTTTGAAGGAGCACTGCCATCGCGTTCGACATGACCAGAACCCACAGCAACTGGTAGCCGAAGCGGGCTCCGCCTTCAAGATCGGTGGCCCAGTTTCCCGGATCCATATAGCCGACGCTTACCAGATAGGCGGGGCCCGCGAAAGCGAAAACGCGTCGAAACCACGAGGGATGCGCGGTGGCGACGGAGGAATGCACTTCGGCAAGCGATCGACCCTGCGGGTGCATAATCATGGTTTCTAAAATCGGTTAAACCCTAGTTAACACACCCGCACGGGATGTGTCAATCAGCGCGCGATAAAACGTTAATCAAACTACGATGACGTGAACCTCGCCGGGCCCGTGAACTCCTCGAACGAGAATCTGCTCGATGTCGGCGGTTCGGCTGGGTCCCGTGATCAGCACCATCGAACTTGTCTGCTCGGCGGGAAACGGAAGAATCGAAAGAAGTTCGTCGAGACCACTGAGAATGCGCCCGCGCGGCACGATTGCAATATGCGCCGGAGGCAGCAGGGATATCATGCGGGCTTCGTGCCCGCTCGACAAAATGACCAGCGTCCCGGTGTCGGCGAGCGCGTAGTCGGCGCTTGTAATCCCGACGGCGCAAGACGCGCAAAGCTCCCGCAACTCCACGCGATCCGTCACTCCGGTGCGGACGCCGGGTAGGGCCGTCACGCCGCACTCGCGTAAAAATGGAGCGTTCGAGGCCACAGCCTCCCGCCCATCGATCACGGACGCGGCGTAGTTCACGGCCTCGGCGAGCGTTCCGGCGAGAAAGGTCTTTCCGGCCAGTGCTTCGACCTTTTGCAACATACCAGCTACCCGGAAGTCAATATTTACTTCCGCGATGCGGATGCGTGCAGGTGGAAGCGGCGGGGGCTGCTGCCCCTTCGTTCGGCCCAGCGCAATGCGGACCTTATCGAGAATTAATTCGCGGGACACGCGTCCTCCACTGTTGACGAAAGCTTTGATGCGGCGGCGCCGGTAGATCGCGCTGGCTGAGCCAGGCCCGTACCGGCGGAATGTTCATTATTGCCGGGACGCCACGCAGCCAACCCGATGAACTCGCCGGCGCAAGTACCGAGGCCAGCCTGCCCGCAATCTCGAAAAGCTTCGGATGCCTCATGAGCCAGGCGTACGCACGGAACGCCATGCGCTCCAGTCCGCCCTGACCCTCGCGCTCCTTAGCCGCCGTGACATCCGCCCGGAGCTCGAGCAACACTCTCGGAATATCGATCTTCACCGGGCAAACCTCCGCGCAAGCTCCACACAGGCTCGATGCGAAGGGCAGACCGGGTTCGTGGTTGAGACCCATGAACTGAGGCGTGATGATCGCACCGATCGGACCTGAATAAACCCACGGGAAACTGTGGCCACCGATCTTCCGGTAAACCGGACAATGGTTTAGGCACGCGCCACAGCGGATGCAATAGAGCGACTCGCGCTTCCCGGAATCTTCGAGAAGCTTCGTGCGGCCGTTATCGAGCAGAACGACGTAAAATTCGCCCGGCCCGTCAATCTCCTCGCCACGGCGCGGGCCGGACAGAAAAGACGTGTACACGGTAAGCGGCTGGCCGGTCGCACTGCGGCCGAGAAGCTTGAGAAACACAGCCAGATCCTGGGCGCGGGGGATAAGCTTCTCGATTCCAGCAACAGCGATGTGAATCTTAGGCGCGGAAGTCGAGAGCCGGGCGTTGCCTTCATTTTCCACAAGCACGACGGCGCCGGAATCCGCGATCAGGAAGTTCGCGCCGCTGATACCGATATCGGCGGCCAGGAATTTTTCGCGCAACACCCCACGTGCGATCATCGTTTGCTTTTCGATGACCGTTTCGTTGGGAACGCCAAGTTTTTCTTCGAACAGATCGGCCACCTGGTAGCGGGTCTTGTGCATCGCCGGCGCGACTATATGGTAGGGGCGCTCATGCGCCAACTGAATGATGTATTCTCCGAGATCGGTTTCAACGGCTTCGAGGTTGTGGTGTTCCAGGCGCTCGTTGAGATCGATTTCTTCGGTCGTCATCGATTTGGACTTCACAATCAGACGGGCGCCTCGCTCTTTCGCAAGTTTCAGGATGAAGTCCGAAACATCTGTGGCGTCTTTGCAAAAGACCACCTTGCCGGCATGCGCGATGACATTCGCCTCAAACTGCTCAAGGTAATGGTCCAGATTATCGATGGTTTGCTTCTTGAGCGCGTTCGCACAGTCGCGAAGCTCCTGGAAATCAGGAAGATTGTCACCCTCAAGAGCGTGCTTGCGCTTGTCCATGAGGCGCGCGGTCGCGTCGTAAATGGCGAGCTGGAGCCGGCCGTCGCCACGGGCCCGATTGATTTTTTCGTCGAAGACAACAGACATAGAGGATCTCAGCGACTCGCGAGGACTTCAGCCAGATGCAGCGTGCGTACCGACAGACCGGCACGCGATATCGCGCCTTGGATCTGCATCAGGCAACTGGAGTCGATCGACACGACAGTGCGCGCGCCGGTTCGGACAATGGAATCGATCTTCGTGCGCGCCATGCCGCCCGACACTTCAGCGAATTTCACGGAAAAGGTGCCTCCGAACCCGCAGCATTCCTCGGCGGCGTCCATTTCGCGGAGTTCAAGACCTCGCACATGGCTCAGCAAGCGGCGCGGACCTTGCTTGATCTTCAGTTCGCGGAGGGCATGGCAGCTGTCGTGGTAGGTAACGACGTCGTCGAGGCGCGCGCCGACGTCTTCGACCTTCGCGACGTCCAGCAAGAACCGGGAGAATTCGTAAACCCTGGATTCGAGCGCATGGACGCGCGCCAGATTCAACTGGTCGTTCGAGAACAATTCCGCGAAGTGGTGCGTGATCATCGCCGTGCAGGAGCCCGAGGGCACCACTACGTTTTCGGATTTGGAAAATACGTCCAGGAAATGGAGCGCCACCTGGCGGGCCTCTTCGCGATAGCCGCTGTTGAAGGCCGGCTGGCCGCAACAGGTCTGAGCTTCTGGAAAGCCGACATCGAATCCCGCGCGCTCAAGGACATCCGCCATGGCGAGACCCACGTTTGGAAAAACCTGATCGACTATGCAGGAAACAAAAAGGGAAACCCGTTTGGCCATAGGAGGAACTTCTAGTGTACACGCACGGGGCGCACTCCCGGCGGTTTCGAGCAACATGGATTCGAGCAATTGCCGCGTTCTTTGCCCCGGAGCCCGGTGGCGACGGTCGCCGCCAGCTAGAGCACCAGGACGAAGCGGGTAGATCCAGCGGTTCTCGATGGGCGGCTATAGCAGCCTCTACGTCAAATCCGGCCTGGCCCCCTCCCGGTGAACAGAACATACACGGTTCCATCCTGGTCCACGGCGCCCAACTGGGAGGTTGCAAACGAAACGCGGAATAGCCGCCCTGGTTCGCACGGTGAGGCAGACGCTCCCGAGCGGTCGCCTGTGATGCTGTGGAACCAGACCGCGCCATCGGGCGGATAGCGGATCCGAATGCGTAGCAGGAAGCCCCCATCGGGCGTGAACTTCTTCGTGGAAACACAGTTTCGTTCGAGGTTCTTATCTGCAAGCGCAGGCGAGTCTGTTGAGTTCCCGCGTTGACGTCTTCGGTCGAGTGTGATACGTTCAATCTTACGGTAGTTCTAACACGCCCGGCGGAGTTGTGCTTGGGCGTTTCCCAGACGAAATAAATGGATTCTACTCTGCAAGCTCTTAGCGGTCTGTTGCTGACCGCTTTGCCTACTTTTTTCCTCGTCATTGTCCTGCACTTCTATTTGAAATCGGCGTTCTTTGGCCCGATGGAAAAAGTGATGAAGGCGAGGCACGACGCGACTGACGGCGCAAAGCAGTCCGCCGGGAAGAGTTTGGCCGCCGCCGAGGCGAAAGCCTCGCAATACGAAGCCGCGATCCGCCTTGCGCGCGGTGAAATTTATCAGGAGCAGGAGAAACTGAGGCGTGAACTGCAGGAGCAGCGCGCGGCAACCGTACGCGCGGCGCGAATCGGCGTCGAGGCCCTCGTCAAGGACGCGAAGCTGGGCCTTGCGCAAGAAATGGCTGCGGCGAGAGTAGTCCTTGATGCCGAGGTTACGGCCATCGCGGACCGCATCGTGGAAAGCATACTGGGCCGGAGAGCCGCATGACCTTGCGCACTGCCCGAGCCTTTGTGCCGGCGGCGTTGCTCTCGGCCATGCTGCTTATTCCGCGCATGCATGCGCAAGAAGCGCACGGCAGCACTACCGCCGCGGAGCACGCCCAGAGCGAACACAAACCCGAGAAAGATCTCACCCTCTGGAAGTGGGCCAATTTCGCAATCCTCGCGGGCTTGCTGGGCTACATAATCGCCAAGAACGCCGGCCCATTCTTCGCCTCGCGAACGGCGGCTATTCAGAAAGGCATCGCCGACGCTAGGAAGATCAGCGAAGACGCTAACGCGAGAGCTTCGGCGATTGAACGAAAAATCTCGGCACTCGATTCGGAAGTGGCATCCATGCGCGCTCAATCAAAGGCCGAGGCGGAAGCGGAAGGCCGGCGAGTCCTGGAGGACACCGAGCGCGAGATCGCCAAGATCAACGCCAACGGGCAGCGCGAAATCGAATCGGCCGTAAAGAGCGCACGCGAGGAGTTGAAACTACATGCCGCAGATCTCGCCCTCGGTCTTGCGCGGGAACGAATCGGACAGCGGATGACACCCGAGAATCAAAACGCTCTCGTCGAAAGTTTCATCCGGAACCTTCCGCGGGAAAACTAATCATGCCACGCTCCGTAACTTCCCGATATGCCAGCGCCCTCGCTGATGTCGTGGTCGCGTCCAAATCCTTGGCCGCGGAGAACATAGCCGTCGAGTTGAAGGCCTTCGACGCGGCGATGAAGGAGTCCGTGGAACTTCGGAATGCGCTTCTGTCGCCCGCGGTAGCCCCTGCACGAAAGCGCGCGGTGATTGCTCGACTCGCCGAGATGATACCGCTTAGCCGCGAAGTGAAGAATTTTCTGATGGTTCTTATCGACCACCGCCGGTCGGGCGCGCTCTCGGAAGTGATCGCCTCGTTCGAGGCGGAAATCGACGGACGGCTCGGTGTGGTGCGCGCCGACGTGCGCTCCGCGCAGGCGCTCGGCGCGGATCAGGTAGAGGCGCTCGCGGCGGAACTGGCGCGCGTTACAGAAAAGAGAGTGAAGCTCGATCCAAAGGTTGAGCCTGAGCTTATTGGCGGAGTACAGGTGCGTATCGGGTCGACGGTTTACGACGGAAGCGTGCGGGGACGTCTGGACGCCCTTGGACGGCAGCTTCGCGCCGGGTGACGCGCCGGAATTTTAAGGACTTTCGAACTTATGGCTCATATACGAGCGGACGAGATCGCGCGGGTACTGCGCGAACAAATTGAAAATTATGAAGGCGCTATCGACATTTCCGAAACCGGTTCGGTGATCTCGGTGGGCGACGGCATCGCGAGAATTCATGGCCTGGAACGCGTGATGGCCGGCGAGCTGATCGAATTCCCGCACAACGTGGCGGGGATTGCGATGAACCTGGAAGAAGATCAGGTAGGCTCGGTGCTGTTGGGCGATTACACCGAAATCAAGGAAGGCGACGAGGTGAAGCGGACCGGCCGCATCATGTCCGTGCCCGTGGGCGAGGCAATAGTGGGGCGCGTGGTCAACGCGCTTGGCCAGCCGATCGACGGCAAAGGTCCGATTCTCACCGACAAGTTCAACCCGATCGAGCGCATCGCTCCGGGCGTCGTGGATCGGCAGCCCGTGCGCGAGCCGATGCAGACGGGCATCAAGGCCATCGATGCGATGATCCCGATCGGCCGAGGACAGCG
>SYKU01000095.1 GCA_005808865.1 Acidobacteriota bacterium | reverse complement strand
GCGCACGTATACCTCTCCCCAATGTCGTCGCTCACTCCGACCGACCGGTTCCAACGGGTCCATCAGAAACTGCTCCAATCGCTTGCGACAACGCACCGCCTGGGCATCGGTCATGCCCAAGCATATCAGCGCCTTCTTGCTTTGTAAATACTTAACGTAGTAATATTAGTTTAGATTAGGAAGACCTGCCATGCTGACATTATTCGGTTTTGGCTCGGGTTCGTTCTGCCGCTGCCTCCGACAGCGCCGTCACGTACCCGTTGACCTCCTTTTTCTGGAACATCGTCCCCGGGCCAAACGACTCTATCGGCAATGGCAAACCGGATCGCCAGATCGCCGCGTCGTCCAGGCCGTGCTCCGCGCAGTACGCTTGAGAAATCTGGGTTCGCGTTTGGAGTGACGATTGGGAATGCGTCGTTTCCGCTGGCGGTGGTGACGGGGCTAGTTGGGTATTGAGGGTTGGTGTTCTGTTAAGGTTCTGACTGGCGCCTTCAGCCTTGGGGATAGCCTGTTTGGCCCGTTATTGAGCGGAATCCGGCGCGCACCGGAAATGGAATCCAGTATTGGACCCGCCGTTTCATGCATGGTTAAGCAGCGACACTCCTTCGGGGCTTCAGGCGCGCAAAGACGCGGGGCGCGTAGCGCAGTCGTTAGAGGCCGAACTCGACGACGCAAGGCGAAGCCCGCGAACGGACCGATTTGGTAAGCTCGTACTTGATCGACATCGCCCGGGTTTCAAAGCACTTCCAAGGCAAGCGCGCGATCACCGCTCTCGATTCAGTAACGCTTCGGATCGACCGCGGCGACATGGTCTCAATCGTCGGACCATCTGGTTCCAGCAAGTCCACTCCGTTGAATTTGATCGGGGGAGTGGACCAGCCAAGCGCCGGTGAGATTCGCATTGACGGACGAGCGATCGGTTTGCTGTCGGACGACGACCTGACTCGGCTGCGGCGCGATAGGATCGGATTCATTTTTCAGTTCTTCAATCTTCTGCCGAGCCTGAACTGCATTGAGAACGTATCCTTGCCGCTGCACTTGAAAGGGTGGCCGCGCAAGAAGGTGCGGGACCGCGCGAGACCGTTGCTTGAAATGGTACAACTCAGCCACCGCATGGAACACTTGCCGGACGAACTGTCGGCCGGAGAGCGGCAACGCTGCGCGGCCGATCGCGGTACGCGACGCAACGTTTGCGGTGACGAGCGGCCATGATTCTTCTTCGGCTCATTGCGTGGCCGTACGCCCGCAAACATCTTCTCCGGTCAATCCTCACCGCCGCGGGCATCGTTCTCGGCGTCGCGCTGTTCGTCGGCATGCACACCGCGAATCGCTCCGTGCTCGGCGCTTTCAATCGGACAGTGGACCGGATCGCGGGGTCCACGGAACTCCAGGTCTCGGCGGGCGAATCTGGTTTTGACGAGGACGTTCTCGAACGCGTCCAGGCGCAACCGGAAGTCCGCATCGCCACCCCCGTGATTGAGGCGCCGGTTGAAACCGGCCTTCACGGCCAGGGAAATCTGCTGATTCTTGCCGTTGATATGACCGGTGACCGGGGACTTCGCAACTACGATTTTGAGGGGAACGACGTCATTGACGACCCGCTCGTCTTCCTCGCCCAGCCCGATTCGCTGATCGTTAGCCGTGAGTTCGCGGATCGAAACGGACTACGCATCGAGTCGAAGCTTTCGATGTCCACGATGAACGGCCCGCGCCAGTTTACAATTCGCGGATTGATGAAGACCGGTGGCCTGGCCTCAGCGTTCGGCGGCAACCTCGCCATCATGGATATCTACGCGGCGCAGCAGGTGTTCGGGCGTGGGCGGAAGTTTGACCGGATCGACCTGGCGGTCAAGGAGGGGGTGACCATCGGCCAGTGTCGCGCCGCTCTCGAAAAGTTGCTGGGCCCGGGCTATGAGATCGGCCCGCCGGGTTCGCGCGGCTCGCAGTTTGAATCGATCGTGAAAGTGTTCTCGGTCAGTTCCGCCATGTCGAGCGCATTCGCCATGTTTATAGGTCTGTTCATCATCTACAACTCCTTCTCGATTGCCGTCACGGAACGGCGAAAGGAGATCGGCATTCTCCGGGCGCTCGGCGCGACTCGCGGGCAGATCCGAAACCTGTTTCTGAGTGAGGGCGCGGCCACCGGCTTTCTTGGATCGCTTGCGGGCGTAGCTGCGGGAATCCTTATCGCGAAGGGACTTTCGCGCTATGTGAGCGGCCTGCTCGTGGACATTTATAGCGTGGGCGAGCGTTCGGATGAGATCATTGTCGAGCCCGGCCTGCTCGCCTGGGCGCTTGCAATCGGCGTCTCAACATCAATCCTGGCATCTTTTCTGCCTGCGCGGAGCGCAGCTCGCGTTGATCCGGTGCAGGCTCTTCAGAAAGGAAGAGTACAGGTGCTCTCTGCGGGTGAGAACCGGATCCGGCTGTGGTTGGCAGTGTCGCTCGTGGCGGTTTGCGCGGTCTGCCTAACGCTTGGCGGGTCGAGGCATGTATTCTATGCGGGATTCTTCAGTGTGATCGCGGCGTCACTTCTGCTCACCCCGTCGCTCTCTCTTTGGATGGCGCGAGTCCTTCGGCCCGCACTCCGGTGGATCCGGCCCATCGAAGGGGCACTTGCCGCCGACAGTCTGATTCAAGCTCCGCGGCGCATGTCGGCGACAGCGACGGCTCTCATGATGTCGCTGGCCATGGTCATCGCGTTTAACGGTCTCGCTATTGCGAGCTACGATTCGATCGTCGAGTGGCTGGACAGCACGTTCAACCCCGATTTGTTCGTCAATACAAACCAGACGCTGGGCGCGCGGAGTTTTCATTTTCCGGCGGTGATTGGTGAGCAACTTGCGGGTATTGACGGTATCGAGACGGTGCAGGGTGTCCGCACGCTGCGCGTGCCATTTCGAGGCACGCCGGTTCTGTTGGTATCGGCTGACCTGCGAAGCATCGCCAGGCACACCGTCTACCAGCGGACGGTTGCCGGCGACTACCAGGAGATGCACCGGCTCGCCGGCGAAGGCAAGGGTGCGATCGTCGCGGAGAATCTTGCCATGCTCCACAATATTGGCTTAGGTCACCAGGTAGAGATCGCGGCGCCCGGCGGCATGCTCCGTCTTCCTGTCGT
>SYKU01000094.1 GCA_005808865.1 Acidobacteriota bacterium | reverse complement strand
GGCTCGTTGGGTCTCTCGCAGAATCACCCGCTCGCCAGACAGCAGAGCAGTGATTTCCTGCGGTACCAGTTTGTCCGAGGTGTTTGCTTCCATTCCCCTTTATCGCAAGCATTTACCCGCCAAGTACAGTTCAGCTTCGGACTTCAGGCTAAAGGACTTCCCTGGCCCGAATGCACTCAACTGCGAAGGTTGGGTTATGATATGAAGTCGCCGGCCAACAGTCCGACACTGCGTAGCGGTAACGTAATGTCCTATGATGCTGCACGTGGGCAGGTGGTCCTGTTCGGAGGCTGTTCGGTCTACTGCCGTGGCCCCGGCTCGTTTTTCAATGACACGTGGGTTTGGGATGGAACGAATTGGACCCAGAAGACTCCGGCCAACAGCCCATCGGGACGGCAGTTATCAGCAATGGCTTATGACGCGGCACGCGGGCCGGTGGTTCTGTTCGGAGGCAATGGCGGAAGCAATGGCGGCGGCACGCTGAGCGACACGTGGGTGTGGGACAAAGTGAACTGGCCGCAGAAAGCCCCAACAAACAGCCCGCCGCCGCGCTACAGCCACGGCATGGCCTACGACGGGGCGCACGGGCAGGTAGATTTTTCGAATGCCGGCTCCGCGAAATGCGGGTGTGCATTTCCAGATAGTCGTTGATGCGCTCCACGTCCTCGGCTGCGGGGACAGTCCAGCGGATGCCCATTCAGGACGTGAACAACCGCTTCATTCGAGCGTCCATTTCCTCTTCCTCGATGAAGTCACCGCGCTCGGCCGCCGCGATTCCTTTTTCCACGGCTTCGAGGAACCGGGTCTCATCCTCCAGGTATCGGGCCAGGACATCCTGAACGAGCGCATCGGCATCGCGTCCCTGCCGGGAAGCGCGACGGATGAGTTCGGCTTGCAGTTCCGGGGTGAAGTGGACTTCCATTACCTCTCAAGAGCAGAAATGAAAATGGTGAGATGTCAACCAGCTCTGGCGCATTCTTCATGCGCGCGCCGTTTCCCGGCAGTTCCTGCGGCAACGCAGCCCGTGCTGTTTGCATCCGCGTCCGCGCTGTGGTCCGCGAGCGGTGGCAAATTCTTTTCGTGAACTGTTGACGCGCGTGACAGAACTGCCCCGCGCCGTGCCTACGAACCCTTGTGCATCTGCTGCGCGAGGTAGTTTTCGACTCCGATTTCATCCATCATGTGCAGTTGCGCTTCCAGCCAATCCACGTGGTGCTCTTCTTCGGCCAGGATTTCTTCAAACAGCTCGCGGGAAGTGTTGTCTCCAACTTCGGTGGAAAGCTTGACCGCGGCGTTCAGCCGCGGAAGTGCCTGCAACTCCAGCGCGAGGTCGTTTTGGATTTGCGCCTTCACGGTGGCTCCGACGTTGATCGGGAACATGTCGCTCATGTTCGGCGTGCCTTCGAGAAACAGGATACGGTCAATCAGCGTATCCGCGTGTTTCATCTCATCGATCGATTCGGCACGGTTGTAGGCGGCGAGCCGCAGGTATCCCCAGTTCTGGCACATCTTGCCATGGAGGAAGTATTGATTGATTGCGGTCAGCTCCGCCTTGAGAACTTCGTTGAGAAACCGGATAACTCCGTCGTTACCTTGCATACATCAATCTTATCAAAGGACGTAGTGGATTAACCTGAGTAGACGTTTTCCGCGAATTGACGATAAGTATGTGGAGGAACTTCCCTCGACCATGATCTCGTTCAAGAAATCGATGCACGAACTTCAGCGAATGGACACGATGTTTCAGGTGTCTTTGGATTGCTATCTGTCGGCGATCGACAGTATGCAGCGGCATTTGCCAGATCTACGCTCCAGCTTCGTCCATGAGCATAGAGAGAACTTGAAAGCCCTTCACGTCGCGCTGTCGGCATCGCCCGCCGCTGAAGAACTGGTAAAGGGCAAGCGCAAACTGGACGACGAGATGAAGGATTTCCGAGAGAAATCGGCGATCTACCAATCGCGGCACGAGCAGAGCTTGCGGGACGTGATGGTCGCGCTCGCGGAAGCGGCCGCGACAGTGAGCGCGGAGGACGCGAGGAACGGCGAGAGGTTTGGTGGCTTCGCGAAACAACTCGAATCCGTGGCCCGCATTGACGATCTCAACGAAGTGCGGTCGCACCTGCATGAGCACGTGAAGGCGTTAAGAACTTTCGCCTCCGGCATGTCGCAAACAGCACGGACATCGGTGGCTCACATGCGGAGCGAACTCGCGGCGGTTGAAAAGCGCTTGAAGGAAGCGGAGAGGATGGCGGCCACGGACCCGCTCACGGGGATGCTCAACCGGCGCGAAGGGGAGCGGGCGCTCGAGGAAAGGATCAACGCAGGCAGACCGTTCTGCCTTGTGATCGCCGACCTCAACCGCTTCAAGGCGATCAACGACCGTTACGGTCACGTGGGCGGGGACGAGGTACTCAAGGAATTCGCCCGGCGGCTCTCCGCTCACGTTCGCCCCGGGGACCTGTCCTGCCGTTGGGGCGGCGACGAGTTTGTCGTGATTCTTGACTGCAATCTGCGCGACGCTCTCTTCCGCGCGCGTCAACTCGCCGAGCGTGCCGTCGGCCGCTACCTGATTCGGATCAAAGGCGAGAATCAAAGCCTGGAAGTCGGCGCGTGCTTCGGAGTCGCCGAGCACCTCCGCGGGGAAACCTCACCGCAGCTTTTCGCGCGCGCCGACGACATCATGTACAAACAAAAGGCCGCCGCTCACGTCTCCTGACGCGTCACCGCTGAATGCGCGCCGAACCGCCCTTCGCAAAAGCCTGCACCTGTTCGAGCGTCGCCATCGTCGTGTCGCCGGGGAAAGTCGTCAGCAGTGCGCCATGGGCCCAGCCCAGTTTGATCGCTTCCTCCGGTGCCGCGCCGCTCAACAGCCCATAGAAAAACCCAGCCGCAAAACCGTCCCCGCCGCCGACGCGGTCCAGCACGTCGAGTCCCCACGTAGGTGCGACGTGTGTCTTTCCGTCAACCCAGGCGACCGCGCCCCAACTGTGCCGGTTGGTCGAGTGCACTTCCCGCAACGTCGTGGCGACGATCTTGATCCGCGGATGCCTCTCGACGACGCGGTCGATCATGTCGAAAAACGTTGACGGGTCGAGCTTTGATTTCGCCGCCACCTCCGGACCGGGAATCCCCAATCCTTTCTGTAAGTCTTCTTCATTCCCCACCAGTACATCGACATTTTCCACAATGCGCGCGATCACCTTGACGGCGTGCTCGTTCCCCCCCGAGAAACTCCAAAGCTTCTCCCGGAAATTCAGATCGAACGAGACCACTGCGCCCGCGGCCCTCGCGGCCTGCATGCCCTCGATAATCAATTCCGACGTCGATGGCGAAAGCGCCGCGAAGATCCCGCCGCTATGAAACCAGCGTATGCCTCCGGCGAAGATCGCGTTCCAATCGAAATCGCCCGGCTTCAGCCGCGCCGCCGCTTCGTTCGACCGGTTATAGAACACAACTGGGGCGCGCACGCCCTGGCCCCGGTCGCTGTAGACGGTAGCCATGTTGGGGCCGGTCACGCCGTCGTGCTTGAATCGTTTGTAGAACGGAATGACTCCCATGGCCCTGACGCGCTCCGCGACCAGGTCGCCGATCGGATAATCCACCATCGCCGATGCGATGCCGGTCTTCAGGCGGAAGCAATCGGATAGGTTAGCGGCGAGGTTGAACTCCCCTCCGCTAACGTGGATCTGGCATTCGGTGGCTTTGCGGAACGGGATGATTCCAGGATCGAGGCGGTGGATCAGCGCTCCAAGGGACAGGCAATCCAGCGCGCCATCTTGACGAATATTCAGGGTGCTCATGCGATTCTCCGGGTTGAGATGATTGCTCCGCCGTCGAGGCGCTCGCCTCGTCGATCGGACACAAAAAGGTTAAAGGCTAATATAGCATTCTACGTCTCTCCCGAAAGGCTGGTGGCGCAGCAAGAACTTCGCACATCCGCCGGAGAAGCGATGCCAGCGGCCGGAAATCGTGAGAGGCGTGAGAGTCCGTGTCGGTACAGGCGGGAGTTGCTGGCGAAGGTAGCCGAAGCACAAGCGACACTGAGCCGTCCCACGGAACAGAAGTTGCTGTATCGGGCGTACCACGAGTAGGCGGAGGCGGAATACGAGCGTGTGGCGGGGTTGCCGGTAGCGTAGTTGCACCGG
Source organism: Acidobacteriota bacterium (assembly GCA_005808865.1). Classification (GTDB taxonomy): domain Bacteria; phylum Acidobacteriota; class Terriglobia; order Bryobacterales; family Bryobacteraceae; genus SYKU01. Next base: position 1,236 of record SYKU01000094.1, on the reverse strand, counting down.
ATGCGGGGAAGCAGCACGTACCGGCGCCGACGAGTGGTCTATGAGCAGCCAACCGCCGGGATATGCATTGCCTTTGGGTGAGCGGATTCAGGCAAGGCCGGGCCGGTACTAGCCGCGGCACCGCCGTGGTGTACACTTCTTGAGAGGCCACAACTCAATGCCGATTTCGAAATCTTTGCCACCCTGGTTGCCACTTTTCACTGTGCTGTTTTCAAGTCTGGCTGTGGCGGAAACGAAGACTTATCCGCTCATTTCTCTGGAAGGTCTGAAGCTCCACGGCGCGACCGCGGAGGCCACCACGTACGAAGGCCGAAAGGGGCTTCGGGCGGCCAGCAAAGGCAGTGCGTCCGAGAACGGCCTCATCGCCGTCGCTGAGGGGTTCCACAACGGCACAATCGAGATTGATGCCGCCGGGCGCCCGGGTGCCGGAGCGGGGCAAATGGCCCGCGGTTTCGTCGGGGTAGCGTTCCGCGCGGCGGACGATTTTTCAAAGTTCGAGTGCTTCTACCTCAGGCCCACTAATGGACGCGCCGAAGATCAGGTGCGCCGGAACCACTCCGTGCAATATATCTCTTTTCCGGGATTTCCGTGGGAGAAATTGCGCAAGGAGGAGCCGGAGAAATACGAGTCCTACGCGGATCTCGTTCCGGGCGAGTGGACCAGAGTTAAGATCACGGTCGAGGGCGTGAAAGCGCGGCTTTATGTGAAGGGCAGCGATCAGCCCGCGTTAGTGGTGAATGACCTGAAGCTGGGCGATTCACGCGGAGTTGTCGCGCTATGGATTGGCCCCGGCACCGAAGCCCACTTTGCGAATCTGAAAATCACCCAGTAGCGAGGAGAATGAATGTTTCAAAAACTTTCCGTAGCCGCCGGCTTGATGGCGGCCTTGATCGCCTGCGCGCCCAAGAAAGAAACAGGCTCTCCTGAGTGGAAGATGCAGTCGTTCGGAAAGACCGCCGCAGGCGAAGAGGTGGAGCTTTACACGCTCGCGAATTCCCGTGGGATGGAAGTCGGAGTGATCACGTACGGCGCCATCGTCACGTCGATGAAGGTGCCGGATGCGAAGGGCCGGATCGTCGATGTGGCGCTCGGCTTCGACACGCTTGAAGGGTATATCCTCGGCCCTGATCCGTACTTCGGCGCGATCGTCGGCCGGTATGGGAACCGGATCGCGAAAGGGCGATTTTCGCTCGGCGGCGTCGAATACAAACTCGCGGTCAACAACGGCGCGAATGC
>SYKU01000093.1 GCA_005808865.1 Acidobacteriota bacterium | reverse complement strand
TCGCGCTGTGGGACATCTGCGGCAAGTTCTACGGCCAGCCCATCCATATTCTGCTGGGCGGCAAGTGGCGCGAAAAAGTGCGCGCTTACGCCAGCACCCTGTTCCGCCCTACGCCGGAAGCGATGCGGGAAGCCGCGAAGGTGTATCTCGATCAAGGCTTCACAGCGGTGAAGTTCGGTTGGGGCGTGTTTGGCAAGGACCGCCGGCTGGACGTGCGTCTGGTGGAGGCCGCGCGCGATGCGCTGGGCACGCAGAACGATCTGATGGTGGACACCGGGTGGTTCCGTGAACGCACGGCCAAGGAAGCAATTCAGGTGGTGCGCTCCATCGAGCAGTTCGAGCCGTTCTTCGTCGAAGAACTCCTGCATCCGGAAGACTACGACGGCTACCGTCGCGTGGCTGAAGCCGTGGACGTGCGCATCGCGTGCGGTGAGCAGGAGGCCACCGAATGGGGCTTCCAGCAGTTGATCGAACGCGGCGGAGTTGACGTGGTACAGCCCGATTTGACGCGCTGCGGCGGCTTCACCGTGGCGCGCAAAATTGTTCACATGGCCGAGCGCGCGAATCGCCTGGTGGCGCCGCACTCGTGGTCGAGCGATCTGCTCACGGCCGCCTCGCTGCACCTCACGGCCTTCCAGCGCCGCGCCGAGTTCGTGGAATTCAGTACGTCGCACGGGCCGCTCAGCCGCGCTCTGGTGAAGGAGCCGTTGCGGCTGGTCGATGGATATTTGCCGGTGCCTACGGGGCCGGGCTTGGGAGTCGAGGTGAACGATGCAGTCATCGAACGTTACCGAGTCGCCTAAGGCGGCCAATGGGCAGCCCGTTTGGGACATCGCCCTGTGCGAGTTTGTGGAGAAGAACCTCTACACGGCCGTGGTTTCAGATTCTTTGGACCAACTGGGCGCACGCCATCAGGCCATGCGTGAGCATCTGTGCCCGGCGCATAAGAATAGCCGCTTTGCCGGCTGGGCCCGGACCATCGCCTGCTCGGACGTGTATCACATTCTCGACGAGCCGTACGCGATGGAGATCGAGGCGATCGATAGTTTGCTGGCCGGCGAAGTGGCCGTGATCGGAACGCAAAAGTCACAACGTAATGCCCCGTGGGGCGAGTTGCTTTCCACGGCTGCCAAGGCCCGCGGCGCGCGCGGCGCAGTGGTGGACGGGCTAATCCGGGACGTGATGAAGATCGAGGAACTCGGCTTCCCGGTCTTCGCCGCCGGCATTAAACCCGTGGACTCGATGGGCCGCGGCATTGTTACTTCCTACAACCTGCCGGTCGAATGCGGCGAAGTAATCGTGCATCCGGCGATCTTGTTTTTGCGGACTTCGATGGCGTGGTGGTCATCCCCAAAAATATGGTGCAGCCTGTCGTGGAACTGGCTGCGGACAAGTGAAACGCGAAGACGGCCCGCGCGCTGAACTAATGGCCGGCGGCTACCTGCGGGATGTTTTCCGCAGATACGGTGTGTTGTAGCGCCCTGCCCTGGCGCTTTCAAAGACCATCCGGACCGTGATTGCTCGTCGGTATAGCATGGTAGCGGGCTCCATTCATAACGGCAATCAGCCATGGCAGCCTGGTAGCGCACCTGCCCTGGGCGCGCGTCCCCATTTTCCAATCCTTTCCATTCCTTCCTGTTTTCCTTAATTAACTTTCAACAGTTTAGGGAATCTGCTTTCGCTCAAACAGATAGCCCTTTATCCCTAAAAGCGATAGGGTTTTGAGACAGTTTTGATACAGGAACGAGCCCATGAACCTTGCCAGATCATCGAAGCGCTCCGGCTCCAGGTATACGTCCGACGCGGCGAGCTCGTCATTCACTTTTCAACCCCGGCGGATCTGATCAACCGGCTCGCCGAGACATCAGCGGCGCTGTCCGACCTGGATCGACAAGCCAATACCTCACGTACCGAGGGAAAGGCCGACCGTGCCAGTCGACGCAGGAGCACTCGATCCGCGGCAGCCGGCGGACCGGCAACCCCAACGACTCGCAATTCTACAAGCTCGTGGCGCATGTCACTGAGCCTGGCATGCCGTTCAATGGCAAGAAACTCCCTCCGGAAGCCATCGATGAATTTGCCGAATGGATCCGCGCCGGCGTGCCGTACGGCGAAACCGCCGAAGAGGCCGACGCCGCGTTTGCGCGATGCCGCCAAGCACTGGGCGTTCCGCAAACCTGTGAAACCGCCGGTGCCCAAGGCCGCGCCGGCGCGAATCCCGTGGACCCGTTCCTTTGCCGCGCGCTACGCCGACAAAGGCCTCGCGCCACTGGCCGAAGCCGACAAACGCACACTCATCCGCTGCTCGTATCTCGACCTCGCCGGGTTGCCGCCGTCGCCGAAGCGGTTGCCGCGCTTGTGGCTGACAAGAATTCGAAAGCCTGGGAAGCGCTCATCGATCGTCTGCTCGCCTCGCGACCGTACGGCGAGCAGCGGGGCCGGCACTGGCTCGACATCTGGCGCTACGCAGATTTGTACGGCTATCGCAAAAGCGGCCAAGTGCGCTACTCGCAGCGCTACACATAGCGCTGGCTAGCCTGAATTTCCACGGAACCCAATCTGCCTAAGATCAGAGTCTTTTTCAGCAGTCCGTATCCTCAGCCGCAGCAAAGCCGGAGATCCCCATTGGATTGATCTTCGGCACGCCATTTTGCGAAGGGTTTGGGGAAATCGACTCCACACAATGCTTAAGTAATTGGTGCGCTTATAAGCTATATATGCTACTATTTAATAGGCATTGGGTTCTAGTGACAGTATCCGGTGGAAACGGTGCCAGAACTCCTATCGATTCCAATAAAGTTGCCTTCTACCGCACAACTACCGCTTGTGTGATTACAAACGAGTTGACACGAGACATTGTATGTGATATCGTACTTATATGGGGTTTGGCGCACCAAAAGACCTAAGCGATTGCCGCGGCTTCTTTCTCCAACCCGCCAACCCCAAACACCGCATGTACGAAGCCTTGCGGGCTTATTTCGTCGAGGGGCGCCCCTCCGCCCAAGTGGCCCGCGACTTTCAATACTCCGCGGGTTCGTTTCAAGTCCTGTGCCATCACTTTCGCCGCGATCCCGACCCCTCCTTCTTTGTCTCCACACGCCCCAGGCCTCGCTCGCAGCCGAAGAAGTCTGCGTCTCGAGATCTCATCGTCCAACTGCGCAAGCAGAATCACTCCGTCTACGAAATCAGCGAGACGCTCAAACTACACAACTGCCCTCTCAGCCCCACGGCCGTACGAGAGGTCCTCAAAGAGGAAGGATTCGCCGCGCTGCCACGCCGTTTGGATTCCGAACGCCCCGAGGACCCCCGTCCCACCGTGGAGCCGATCGCCGATGTCCGCCAACTGTCTCTGGCCCCGCGCACCTTCACCACCCGCTGTGGCGGCCTCTTCTTGTTTGTTCCAGAATTGGTGCGCCTGAAGTTGGATTCCTTGGTCCAGGCCGCGCATTTGCCCGGATCGAAGATGATCCCGGCCGAACACGCCCTGCGAACTTGTCTGGCGTTAAAGCTTTGGTCGATTGAGCGCCACAGTCACGTGATGGCGCTGGTTGCCGACGAAGGACTGGCGTTGTTTGCCGGACTGAATGCCTTTCCCAAGAAAAGCTTCCTGTCGGAATATTCCTCCCGCATTCACCACGCCAAAACCACTCAACTGCTGGCCGCCTGGCATGCCCGGGTGAATCCCGATCGTCTCTTTGATGGTGAATCCTTCAACCTGGATTTCCACTCCGTGCCCTACTACGGCGAAGATCCCGTGGTCGAGCGCCATTACGTGTCGGCTCGCAGCCGCCGCCAGCCCAGTATCCTTGCCTTTCTGGCTCAGGACGCCGCTGGCCGCGCCTTCTGTTACTCCAATGCCGACCTGCGCAAAGGCGAGGAATCCGAGGAGATCTTCAACTTTATCTCTTTCTGGAAACGCACTCACCGACAACTGCCCCACCATCTGGTCTTCGATTCCCGTCTGACTACCTACGCCAACCTGGCGCGCCTGGACCAGATGGGGATTTCCTTTACCACTCTTCGCCGAAGGTCTCCCCAATTGTTGAAAGAAATTGTGCTGCTGCCCCGTTCGGCTTGGCGAACCGTGGAACTCGACGTCCCCACCCGCAAGTACCGTACACCCCGCGTCTACGAGCAGAACGTCTCTCTGGCCGGCGCCACCTTCCGGCAACTGTTCATCCAGGATCTTGGCCACGACGAACCCACCATTCTGCTCAACAACCAGCCCCGCCGCCTATCGGCCAAGAAGCTCATCACCCGATACGCTCAGCGCATGCTCATCGAAAACGCGCTCTCCGATGCCGTGCGGTTCTTTCATATCGATGCCTTGTCCTCCACCGTCGGACTCAAAGTGGATTTCGACATGGTCCTTCTCGTCCTTGCCAGCGGACTCTATCGGATCCTCGCCAAAACCATGCGCGGCTACTCCGATGCGCAAGCCCGTCAAATCTTCCGCGATCTGGTCGACATTCCCGCGGATGTCACGATCACGGAACGCGAAGTCCAAGTCAGCTTCCACCGCCGTTCGCACCTGCCGATCCTGTTGGCCTCCGGCCTGCTCGACAAACCGGTCTCTGTTCCCTGGTGGAACGGATTGAAGTTGCGGCTCACCACCTACAACGGACCCTCAACCCCTAATTCTTAGGTGTATTGTTGTCCGTGGAAATTCAGGCTAGAGAACATCGTAATCTCTGCCGCTTTTTGCGATCTGACGAAGAAGCGAATCGGACGTTTAGAAGGCGTCGCTCTTCCGGCTGATCAGCGAAAGAAACTCATCCCGCGTTTCCTTCCGCTCGCGAAAAGCCCCGAGCATGGCGCTCGTGATCGCGCCCGAGTGCTGTTTTTCCACGCCGCGCATCATCATGCAGAAGTGCCGCGCCTCGCACACAACTCCCACACCAAGCGGCTCGATCATCGCCTGGATCGTCTGCGCCACTTCCTGCGTCAGGCGTTCCTGTATCTGAAGCCGCCGCGCGAATACGTCCACAATCCGCGGAATCTTGCTTAGCCCGATCACGCGAGTGGTGGGCAAATAGGCAACATGCATCTTCCCGAAGAACGGCAGCATGTGGTGCTCGCACAGGCTGAAGAACTCGATATCCTTCACGATGACCATCTCGTCGTACTTAACCGAGTACAACGCGCCGTTGACGACCTTGGCGGGGTCCATGTGATAGCCGCTTGTCAGGAACCGCATCGCCTTATCCACCCGCTGCGGCGTGTTGCTCAAGCCCTCGCGTTCCGGATCTTCGCCTAACTGCGCCAGGAGTTCGCGAATGTTCGTTTCGATGGAACGGTCCTCGCGCTTGGGAGTCATCACCCTCACGGTTGCGTTGTTCTTCTTCATGCTTCCGCCACTTCAAAGATGTTACGATCCGTCTCCGCGATTCGGACTTTTTCAAGCGCGGGCCACGGGCCGGGAAACACGCTCTCCCAACGGTCCTTCAGGCGGCGATACACTTCACGCCCGAAATTCTCCGTAGTCGGAACCTCCTCCGCGAAGCGCGGGACCTCCGAGTTCAGATTCCGGTGGTCGAACTGCCGCAGCACCGCCTCCTCCACCAGGCGGTCAAGCGCCGCAGGGTCCAGAGCGCGTCCCGAATCGTCGAGCGGGCCCCGTGCGCTGATCTCCAACCGGTAATTGTGGCCGTGTCCGAACGGATTGTTGCATTTTCCGTAGAGCACCCGGTTCTCCTCGTCCCGCAGTTGAGGAGCGTGAAGGCGATGCGACGCCGATAAACGGTAGACGCGGGTCACGCGAATCATGCCCGGTCACCCGCTTCGTGCTCTCCAAAGTAATCGACGAACAGGTCCTCGGTCTCGTAAAGTCGCACGGCTTCCAGCCCCGAGCCGCCGCTTGTCAGTCGCGGAGCGATCCTTCGCCAAATCTCGATCGCGATGTTTTCCGTGGTGGGAATCACGCGGTCGAACGGCGGCACCTCGTGATTCAGGAATCGATGGTCGAAAGGCTCCACCACTTCCTCATTCAGGATCGCCTTCAGCACTTTCAGGTCAAGCACCATCCCCGTGACCGGGTCCGGATCTCCGCGGAGCGTTACCTCCACCACGTAGTTGTGTCCGTGGCCGTTTGGATTCGCGGCCGCACCGTAGATTTCCCGGTTCCGATCGTCCGTTAGCGCCGGGTTGCGGCAAACGTGCGAGGCGGAGAATTCGACTTTTCGGGTAATCAGCATGGAGCGGACACCATTACTGATGTCCCAGAACGTCATCGAGATGCACTAAACTTATTATAGAACGCAATGAACGCACCCCAATCCGAGCGCACCTTGAAGGCGCTGATCGGACTGCTGCTCGCAGTCTTCGTATTCGTGATCTACGACTCCGTCCGGGAGACTATCGTCGTCGTGGGCGATAGCGCTCCAGCCTTCAGCGTCACGACGGATTCAGGCCGTGCCGTCTCCCTGGGAAATTTCGGGGGAAAGCTTCTGGTGCTGAATTTCTGGGCAACCTGGTGCCCGCCCTGCATTCAGGAAATCCCGTCGCTCAACCAGTTTCAGAGGCGGTTTCAGGACGCCGGCGTGGTGGTGCTGGGTGTGAGTATCGATAAGGACGAGAAAGCATACAGGAACTTCCTTGGGAAGGCGCGCGTGGGATTCCTCACGTCGCGCGATCCGGAAGCGAAGATCAATGGCGAGTACGGCACGGCGAAGGTGCCGGAGACCTACATCATCGATACCAAAGGAAAGGTTGTGCAGAAACTGATCGGCCCGCAGGATTGGAACGATCCTGGCATCCTCCGCGACGTTCAGGCTTTACTGAGGAGCAACCCATCGTGATTGCGGCCGAAGCGCGCGCGAAGCTGATAGCGGTGGTAGGGGCGCGAGGCTACCTCGAACGCCCGGAAGATCTGCTGCTCTACGAATACGACGGAAGCGTGGACAAGGCGCGTCCGGACATGGTCGTGTTTCCGCGTTCGACGGATGATGTCGTCGCGATCGTCAGGATCACCAACGAATACTCGATACCGATCGTCGGCCGCGGTTCGGGGACCGGCCTCAGCGGAGGTGCGATTCCAAGAGCCGGCGGAGTCATCATCGGCTTCTCCCGAATGAACCGGATTCTCGAGATCGACCTTGAAAATGAGCGTGCGGTGGTGCAGCCCGGCGTTGTGAACCTGGATTTGACGCTCGCGGTGCAGGGCGACAAATATTTTTACGCCCCCGATCCTTCGAGTCAGCGGGCCTGCACGATCGGAGGCAATGTCGCGGAGAACGCCGGAGGGCCGCACACGCTGGCCTATGGCGTGACGACGAATCACGTGATGGGTATCGAAGTGGTCTTGCCGGACGGGACGGTTTTCGAGACGGGTGGCAAAGAGATCGATGGGCCCGGATACGATTTGACGGGCCTGCTGACTGGCTCCGAAGGCACGATGGCGCTGGTGACAAAGATCACGGTTCGCCTGATGCGCGCGCCGGAGATGGTGAAGACGCTGCTTGCGGTTTACGATTCGGCCGACGATTGCGGCCGTACGGTGGCGGAGATCACGGCTCGCGCCATTACGCCGGTAGCGGTCGAGATGCTTGACGGAGTGATGCTGCGGATGGTGGAAGAGGCCACGCATGCGGGCTTCCCCATGGACGCCGCCGGCGTTCTGTTGATCGAACTGGAAGGCCTTAAGGAAGCCGTGGAAGAGCAGGTGGAGCAGATTCGCGAAGTCGCCATGGCGTGCGGCGCGCGTGAGTTGCGCGTGGCCCGGACGGCCGAGGAACGCGAGTTGCTTTGGAAGGGAAGGAAGAACGCGTTCGGAGCCGTCGGCCGCGTAAGTACCTCTTACTACGTGCAGGATGGCGTGGTTCCCCGCAAGCAGATTGCCGCCACTCTGCGCAAGATCGGCGAAGTGGCGGAAGGGAGCGGGCTCACGATCAGCAATATTTTTCATGCCGGGGACGGCAACATGCATCCCATTATTCTGTTCGATTCCCGCAAGCCGGGGGACCTGGAGAAGGCGAAGGCGGCCGGCGAAACGATCCTCGAATATTGCATTTCCGTCGGAGGGTCGATCACAGGCGAGCATGGAGTAGGCATGGAGAAGAACGAGCTGATGAGCCAGTTGTTTACACCGGAGACGCTCGACATGATCCGGAACTTTAAGAACCTTTTCGATCCGCGGAACCGGCTGAATCCCGGCAAGGTACTTCCGACAGGGAAAGGCTGCCTGGAGATTCGGCAGCAGCCGCTCGCGCCGGCGAGCCTGGTTTACTGAAAGGAAGCTCCAGAGGGGACGTTGAAGGAAAACGGCTGCGCCCGGGCATTTTGGGGGCTGGCCATCGCCGTTTTCGGACTGTGATTGGTGTCGGGGAACGCTCGCTTGCCCTGCCGTTTGAAAATTGCAGGCGTTGATTTCACATTCTTGAGAGGGCGCACTGAGAGGACGTATGTTGCGAAGAATGTTTCTGGCTCTGCCAGCCGCCGCTGCCGCCCAGACGGGGGTTCAGACATCAGCCAGGAAGGCCGTGTCGAAAAAGGGTTCCGGGGCAAAGACCGCCTCTCGCGCGGCGCTGAGCGCTAAGGAGCGCGTGAACCGCGCCCTGCGCGGAGGGGACGCGGACCGTCCGCCGTTCACGTTCTGGTATCACTTCGGCCTGGAGAAGCGTCCGTTCGACCGCCACGCCAAGGCGACCCTGGAGTTTCATCGCAAATTCCGCACGGATCTTGTAAAGGTCATGAGCGACTACCCTTACCCGAAGGCCAAGGGAAAATGGCACGAGCTCAAAGTAGACGGGAATCCGTTTCCGGAACAGATTAAGGCGCTCGAGGCGATAAACGACGGCATCGCCGGCCGCGCGCACTTCGTCGAAACGATATTCAATTCCTGGACAGTTGCGGAAAAGCTTTCTTCGAAAGACGAAGTCCTCCGGATGAAGAGCGAAAATCCGCGGGGTCTGCTTGCCGCCCTCGAGATCATCGCGGAATCCCAGACGCATCACGCTCGAAAGGCTGTTGAAGCGGGCGCGTCTGGTATTTTTCTCGCGATCGCCAACGCCCAGGAAGGCGTGTTGTCGCGCGCGGACTATGCGAAGTTCGGCGAGCCTTTCGACCGGCTGATCCTGAAAGGGGTGGAATCCGCGCCTCTCAATACGCTGCACCTGCATGGCGACAAGGTCTACATGGACCTGTTCTATTCCGGCTGGCCGGCGGCGGCGATCAACTATTCGGCGCACGCGACCGGAGTCGGCATCGCCGAAGTGCGTCAGAGGTTTTCGGGACTGATCATCGGCGGAATCGAAGAAACGAAGTACCGCACGCTCACCGAAGCCGGCTTGAAGACGCAGTGGCAAATGGCCGGGGATGCGGCGGGCAGGCGTTTCGTTCTCGCGCCGGGATGCTCGGTTCCAAACGAAACAACGGACGAAGAGATGCTTCGTCTGACGAAAGCGATCAAAGCCTGAATGAACAACAACGATAAAATTGCGCTCGTAACGGGCGCTGGCAGCGGCATCGGCCGCGCGGTGGCGATCCGCCTGCAATCGGCGGGATATTCGGTGGCGCTCGCGGGACGCCGCGAGGCGGAACTCGAGAAGACGGCCGCTCTGGCGGATCCTTCGGGCGGCAGGATGCTCGCCGCCGTCACCGACGTGAGCGAACCGGATTCCGTGCGCTCCCTGTTTGCGAAAACCGTCGCCGCGTTCGGCAGGCTCGACGTTCTCTTCAACAACGCGGGCACAAACGCGCCAGGCATTCCGATGGAGGACCTGACGTTCGAAATGTGGCAGAAGGTCGTCGGCGTGAACCTCACGGGAGCGTTCCTCTGCGCGCAGGAGGCCGTGCGAATCATGAAGGCGCAGGAACCGCGAGGCGGACGCATTATCAATAACGGCTCGATTTCCGCGCACACGCCCCGGCCGAACTCGGCCCCTTACACGGCCACGAAACACGCGATCACGGGGCTCACGAAGTGCATTTCGCTCGCTGGCAGGAAGTATGACATCGCGTGTGGGCAGATCGATATAGGGAATGCCGCAACGGAAATGACCGCACGAATGACCGCCGGAGTGGCACAGGCGAATGGCACGACTATGGTGGAGCCGAGGATGGACGTGCGGCACGTGGCCGATGCGGTCCTCTACATGGCGAATTTACCGTTGGACGCGAACGTAGAGTTTATCACGGTGATGGCGACAAAAATGCCGTTCGCCGGGCGGGGTTGATCAACCAGTTAAAGTGGCGAGGCCAAGCCGGCCAAGGTGCTTTTCCATCCGGCGGCGCAGTACGGAGCGGGCGCGCAGCAGGCGGGACTTCGCCGCGGTAACGGTGATTCCGAGCCGGTCCGCCACATCATCGATCGGAAGTTCGTTCACGTCACGAAGCCACAACGCACTCCTCAGAAGCGGCGGGATGCGCCGGATCTCCCGGACTAGGACTTCGCGGATCTCGCTCGCGGCGAATCCAGCTTCCGGGCCGGCGCCGGCGGATGCGAGTTCGAGGGGACGGCCGGTATCCGGGTTTTCCCGGGTGTCGAGTGAAATCAGACACGCGCGCCGCTGCTGACGGAGCCGCATCAGGCATTGGTTGACGACGATCCGCATCAGCCACGTGGAAAACTTTGCCTCGCCGTGAAATTTTCCGATATTCCGCCACGCGCTCCAGTAAGCGTTTTGCACCTCATCTTCGGCGCATTCGCGTTCGCGCAGTATCCTGACGGCTTGGCGTACGGACTGGACGTAGTGCCGCCGGAACAACTCCGAAAGGCCGCGTCATTCCCTCCCTGTGCCAGCCGGACGAGTTCGGAATCCAAAAGGTTTTGCATCGCTGTTCTCTTCTCCAGATTCAAAAATATCAGACAAGAGCCGCATAATTTCAGTGACTTTAAAACTGTTTTGAGCCATAGTAAAATTATCGCTTCCTATTTCAATATGGATAAAACGGGATTCGCAATTTCGCCGAAAACGCCCACTGCGATCGAGGATGTGCTGGCATCTCACGAGATTGGGGCGAAGCTGAACCGGCTCCGGCTCCGAAAGAAAATCTCCCTGGTGGACCTTGGAAAGCACACGGGCCTTTCGGCTTCTCTCCTGTCTCAACTGGAGAACGGGAAGCTCACGCCGACGCTGCCGACGCTCGCGCGCATCGCCATGGTGTTCGACGTCGGTCTCGACCACTTCTTTGAAGGCCGCCAAAGCCGGAAGGTCTTCTGCGTGGTCCGGTCAAGCGAACGGATACGGCTTCCCGATACGCCGGATTTGCCATCGCCCTCCTATTTTTTTGAATGCCTGGCCTACCCCGCCGTGGGCAAGAGCATGCAAGCCTATTTCGCGCGGTTTCCCAGACGCACGAAGCACGCGGCGGCTCATTTCCACGATGGTTGGGAATTCCTCTATGTGGTTGAAGGCAAGCTCGAGATCCGGATTCACGCCGCGAGCCATCAATTGGCAGCAGGCGACAGCCTTTATTTCGACGCTTCCGAGCCCCACAGTTATCGCGGGGCCGGGCAATCCGGCGCTAGTGCGATCGTGGTTGCGCTGCCCCTCCGAATTTAGAACCATCGTAGTTTGTACGTTTGGCAATCCTTGCAGTCTGTGAATAGTGGAGATAATGAGAATGATGTACGAGAGCAACCTGAACCTTCTGCGTTCCGTTCGTGCGGAAACGCTCCGCATCAGTCAGGGCTTGACCCAGGCACAACTGGATTTCGCGCCCTCGCCGGGCAAGTGGACGGCTGGAGAAGTGCTTGACCATATCCTGCTCGCCGAGAAGCTTTATCGCGATCTGATCGGACAGTTGATCGATCTCACCAAGGCGGGGCGTGTGGCGGAGATCGACAAGGGGTTTGAAGACGTCAACACGTCCATCTTCTTCATCCCCCAGGCGGTGCTGCCTTATTTAGCCGTGCCCCTGACCATTTTCAACATGTTCGTGCCGGGTTTCGTGCGCGAGGCGATGACGCGTTTCCGCCTCATGCCCGTTCAACGGCCGGATATCGCAAGCCCGCGCAAGGGGCGCCCCGCCGCGGAGCTCCGCGATGATCTCCGGGCTTCAATCGCGGCAACCGAAGGGCTGCTGGCGGCCAACCAGTCGCTCGATTACACCAGGATGCGCTACAGGCACCCGTTAATGGGGGACAACAACGTCCTGCAAGTTCTTCGCATCGTCTCGTCCCACGAGCAACGCCATCAGTCTCAACTGAACGATATCCTTCGCTCCCGGGCCTTTCCAAAAGCGGCTTGAAATGCGTGCGCTCACGCTCATCCCGATGCTCTGCACGCTGATCCCCTCGACGAGAGCGGCCGCTGAGGACTGGATTCGCATCGGTGCTCCGGAGAAGGCTGGGTTCGAGGTTTTGACCACGGCTGGCGCGCATGCCGGGCGCGAGACGCTTGTGCGTTTCGAGCAGTTCCGCCACGCACTCGGCTGGATCACCGGCAAGGCGGACCTGAGGGGCGACTTGCCCGTTCGCGTCATCTTGTTCAGGAAATCGCAGGACGCGCGCGGTTGGCCGGAAGGCGTCACAGTGGCACGCGATCGAGGCGCGATTGTCCTGGCCGCCGGAGCACCGCCTTCGCGGGAGGTCCTGAGGGCCACCGCGCGTTTGTTGCTTGAGACGGGCTTGGAGCGTATGCCGCAACCGCTTGAGACGGCTCTCACGGCGCTGATGTCCACGCTTGACGTCTCCGGGATTCGGATTACCATCGGCCGTCCGGTGCCGCCCGCCGAACGAACGCGCGAATGGGCGCGCCTTCAAATGCTCGCGACCAGCCCCGAATATGCGGGCAGGATGCGCATCCTGTTTTCCAACATCCGAAAAGGCGTGGACGAAGAGACGTCCTATCGCAACGCGTTTGAAAAATCGCGCCAGGAAATCGATCGGGAGTTGGACCGGTATGTGGCCGCGGGCCAGTTTCAGACGAATCCGGTCTCAAGCCGACCCATGGCGGAGAAGGATTTTCCGGAGAAACCGGTGGGGGCGGAGTCAATTCGTCTGGCGCTCGCGGACCTTCTCGTAGAGGCGAAATCCCGGCCCCTCTATGAAGCGGCTGTTGCCGCAAAGGCTTTCGCGGCCGAGGCGAACGAGGGTCTCGGCCTGCTCGATCTACAAGGCGGACGCAATGCGGAGGCGCGAGCGCGCTTCGCGGCGGCAATCGGCGGCGGCGTCACCGGCACGCGCGCGTATATCGAGTACGCCCGGCTCGAAACGGACCGCGAAAAGGCCGTGGCGGCGCTGGAGAAGGCCATCAAGCTGAATCCGAAATCGGCCGAGGCCCACTTCCTGCTTGGAGGCGTGGAACATCTGAAGACCGCCGCCGCGCTCGATCCGAGACGCGCCGATTACTGGCAGGCGTTAGCCGAGGTCCAGTTGCACGCCGGTGACTTCGGCAGCGCCGCCAAAGCATGGCGATCGGCCGAGCAAGCTTCGACTACGGATGAGCAGCGCAAGCGCATGCAGGCCGCCAGGCTCGCTATCGAAGCCCAGCGGCTCGACTGGGAGGCCGCGGAGAAGAAACGGGTTGCGGAAGAAAAAGAGCGCGAGATCCGAAAATTGAAAGACGAAGCCATCAGCGAAATTCGGGCCCTTGAAGCCAAGGCGAATCAGGGCAAGTCTCCCGGCGAGCGCGGAAAAGACGTCGTGGAGTGGTGGGACGGCCCCAATGTTCCCGCGAGCGCGGCCGGCAACCTCACACAGGTGGATTGCATCGCCCGGCAGTTTCGTCTGGTGATTGAGACCGCGGACGGCAAGCCTGTGAGGCTCGCGGTTCGCGAACCCGCGAAAATCACAATCATTGGCAGCGGCGAGCAGACTCTCGGCTGCGGCCGTCAGAAACCTCGTGCGGTCCTCGTCGGGTACTTTCCCAAACCGGACGCCAAGCTCGGCACGGCCGGCGACGTAGCGACCATCGAGTTCAAGTGACGAGTAATCGCTGGTTCCTTCTGAGCGTATTCCTGCTCTCGTCCTCAATCAATTATCTGGACCGCTCGGCTCTCGCCGCGCTCGCTCCTCTGGTGCGCGCGGAGTTCCGCCTCTCGAACGCCGAGTACGGTTTCGCGGTCACCGCCTTCTCGATCACTTACGCGGCGGGAGCGCCCGCGGCCGGCTGGCTTATCGACCGCCTGGGGCTCGCGCGCGGCATCACGCTGGTGGTTTCGATGTGGTCGCTCGCATCGGCGGGCGTGGGGTTGACATCGGGCTTCGCGGGATTGCTCTTTTGCCGCGCGCTGCTCGGACTCGCCGAAGCCGGAGGCATTCCCGCGGCAGCGAAGGCGATCCATGCGTATTTGAAGCCCGAGGAGCGCGCACTCGGCAACAGCCTGAATCAGGGAGCGATCAGCCTTGGATTAATGATCGCCCCTCCAGCCGCAACGTGGATCGCGGCGACTTTCGGATGGCGCGCGGCGTTTCTTGCAACCGGAGTACTGGGATTGCTGTGGATTGTCCTCTGGAGGGCCGCCGATCCAGCCATCGCGCTTCAGCCTCAGGCAAGTGCCGGGTACGGTACGATGAGCGCTCGGCGCATGTGGGGATTGCTTACCGCGAACGCGCTCAGCATGGTCCTTTACTCGCTCTGGACCAACTGGACCACGCTATTTCTCACAGGCCCAGCACGCCTCAGCCTTGGAGAAGCCGCCTGGTACGCCTGGATTCCGCCGCTCCTCGCCGCGCTCGGAGGACTTGCGGGCGGGTGGCTTTCCTACAAATGGATCCGCGGCGGGATGGAGACCATCGCCGCGCGCACGCGCGTTTGTTTTTTCGCGTCGCTGGCGGGCCTGCTGACCGCGGCTGTGCCGTGGCTGGCCGGTTCGGCGGTTTGGGCGACGGCTGGAATTTCGTTGAGCATCTTTTCGGTCGCCGCATTCAGCGTGAACTTATACTCCATGCCGCTCGATCACTTTGGCGGAGCCGCTGCCGCATTTTCGGTCTCGCTGCTGGTGAGTTCCTACGGCGCGATGCAGGCTATCGTATCGCCGCTCTTTGGTTGGGCGATCGACACTTATGGCTACGCGCCGGTGTGCGCCATCGCCGCGCTGACGCCGCTCGCGGCTTACGGCGTGCTGCGGTGGACGGAGATTGACGCCGGCGGCCGCTAACGAAGCCCTCACTTCACAAACACAAGTTCTCCGAACCGTTCCGGCTTGTGCGGCCATGGCTTCGGCTCCTGCGGATTCGTCCACATACTGAGCCGGCGGTTCGGCTCGGTGCCATCCCAGCGGTTCAAGTTGGCTGTCCAAACTACGCCTGGCGTGGGCCGGGATGCGCGTTCCTCGAAGTTCCTCCACGGGATGGCTACCTCAAGACTCCAGCCATTGTCCTTGTCGCCATTCATGTTCAGCGTCCCGCGAATGTCTGTCGCAAGCTGCACGCCGTCGAACTGAAACCGCTTCAGGAAATGCCTGGCGTTCACGGCGAAGTAGTCGTAGAGGACCGCGCGGACATTCATCTCAAGGCCGTAGTAAACGGCAATCTGCGAAGGGACGGGGTTGATGAAGATCTCGACTGCATCGTCGCGATAGGTCGGGTCGTCGCGTTGCGTAAACTGCGCGGTGATATCGGTGTCGTCGCAGTCGTAGGAGACGTAGAGAAATTCATCGTCCCAAAGGAGACGCGCGGTGGTCTTCTGCTTCGCCCCGGTCTGGAAGTCCCACGGGAAGCCGAACTCGACCTTGCCGGCAGCTGCCCACTCGCCCGCGTCGATCTTGCCGTCGACAACAATCGGCTTTGCCGCGCGCTTCACTTCATAGCGGGGCGTCTGCCCGTGAAGCGCGGCGCAGGAAACGAGCACGATGGTGGAGAGTCTTCTTGTCACGCTGATATTCTTGCACAAGCGCGGCCTGCGATAATCGAAGACGGATGGGATTCGCCGGTTTTCTGCTCGCCGCGGGCTTGGCGTTCAACTTGTTGGACGGCGAGGGCGTGCGCCACACGGCGGCCGAGATTGCGCCCGGCAAACCCACCGTATTCTTCTTCCTGAGCGCCGAGTGTCCAATTTCGAATTCCTACGGGCCGGAGATGGCCCGAGCGTTCTCGGATTATTCGCCGCACGGCGTGAGTTTCTTGGCTGTCTACGCCTCCTCCGCGCGTAAGCATCCGTTTCCCGCCCTGATTGATGCGCCGCTGTCGCTCGCCGCGCAAACAGGGGCGGCAGTTACGCCGGAAGCGGTGGTTGTCATGGATGGGAAAACGCTCTACCGAGGCCGCATCGACGACCGATACATCGATTTCGGGAAGTCCAGAAGGGTGCCCCGGCGGCAGGACCTGCGCATCGCACTCGACGAAATTCTTGCCGGAAAAACCGTATCGCAACCCACGACGAAGGCTCTGGGCTGCGCGCTCCCCAAGCCCCCCGCTTCCGCGAAAAATGCCTCCGTCACGTTCACCGAACACATCGCGCCAATCCTTTACAAAAACTGTGCGGCGTGCCACCGTCCGGGAGAGGCCTCGCCGTTTTCGTTGCTGACCTATGAGGACGCAGCCAAGCGCGCCGCCCAACTTGCGGACGTGACTTCCCGCCGCATCATGCCGCCGTGGAGGCCGGAACCGGGATATGGGCACTTCGAGAATGAGCGCGGTCTGAGCGCGGCGGAGATCGCGGAGCTCGTGAAGTGGGCAGGCGATGGCGCGCCCGAAGGCGACCCGGCGCGGCTGCCGCGGCCCCCGAAGTTTCCCGATGGCTGGCGGCTCGGAACGCCCGAGCTTACGGTCGAAATGAAAGCGCCGTTCACCGTCGCCGCGGATGGACCGGATCAATACATGTGCTTCGTCATTCCTTTGCCGATACAGGCGGACCGATGGGTCAAGGCCGTCGAGTTCCGTCCGGGCAACCGCAAGGTGGTGCACCACGCGCTGATGTTCACGGATACCAGCGCCGCCACGCGAGGCCGCGACAGTTATCCATGCTTCGGCGCGCCGGGCTTTCTGCCGGGCGGCGGGCTCGGCGGTTGGACTCCTGGCGCGGAGCCGGTCCGCATGCCGGAGAACACAGGCGTGGCGCTGCGAAAGGGCGCGAATCTGGTGCTTCAGCTCCACTTTCACCCGACGGGCAAGCCGGAGGAAGAGCGGGCGAGCGTCGGCTTTCACTTCGCGGACCGTGCGCCGGAGAAGCGTCTGGCGGACATTCCACTCGGTTCGCGCAACATCGATATTCCGCCCGGCGAACGTGCGTACAAGGTACGGGACGCGTTCACTCTTCCGGTGGATGTTGACGCGATCGGGATCGTGCCGCACGCTCACTACTTGTGCAAGGAGATGAAGGGCATCGCAGTGTTGCCAAACGGCAAGAAACAGTGGCTATTGTGGATTCGCGACTGGGACTTCAACCGGCAGGAGCAATACCGGTATGCGAAGCCCGTCCGCCTGCCGGAGGGGACGCGCGTCGAGATGGAGTTCTCCTACGACAATTCAGACGGCAATCCGAACAACCCGAATCATCCGCCGCGCCGCGTGGCGTGGGGTCCGGATGCGGGCGACGAGATGGCCGGTCTGCATATTCAGGTGATTCCGGTGCGCGCCGCGGACATGGGAGAGCTATCGGCCTCGCTCTGGGGAAAGTTCATGAGAATGGTTGGAGGTGGATTCTACCGGCAGGCCGAACCGGTGAAATAAGCGCCTATATGAAGCAACCCATCTGGAATTTTGAACAGGAACCGGCGGAAGAGCCGTGCGATGAGACGTCGTATAACCTGCGCGCCTACTTCGACCGCATGCCGCAGGAGAAGATGCAGACGTATCGCGCGGATTGGACCGATGCGGCGGTGATCGCATGGGACGGTAATTTCAAGGACGACGGCACGCTCATGCTGATCTGTTCCGAGCGCGAGGTGGATATTGAAGAGTATCGCCGCGTGCTGGCGCAGTGCATCGCATACCGGGAACGGGCAGGCGCGTAAACCTCCAGCCGTGCTCGACCAGCTTCTGGAAGATTGCGGCCGCGCGGCTCGATCCCACCTGGGCCAGGGCCGTGGCAACCAGGAGAGCAGGCCAGGTTCCGTAGCGTTGGACTTGCGCGGCACCGTATTGCTCGATGATCGCGTCCTGCTGAGGATGCTCGCGCAGAAACGAAACCAGCGAATCCGCGTTTCCATCCCGTAGCGCCCGATTCAGCGCAGATTGTCGTCGCCAACGCGTGCGTAAGGAACCGAACATTCTTAGGCCGAAGTTCTTGGGGTCAAAACGCATAAGTCAATCCGCACCAATGCATTAGGAGAATCCTCTGACCGTGCTGCTGCCTACAGCCAGCTCAGACAGTCCGTAGCGTCACTCCAAGCAAATCCAAAGCGCGCTGCTGA
>SYKU01000092.1 GCA_005808865.1 Acidobacteriota bacterium | reverse complement strand
CAACCGTCTCGGCGCCAGCGCACTCATGCAGGGCCTTTCCGACGGGTACTTCGTCCTTCCGTATACAATCGGCGACTACCTGGCGAATTCAAAGCTTTCCAAAGTCGACGCCTCTCATGCCGAGGCTCGGGCCGCGGAACGAGGTGTCGCGGATCTGACGAAGCGAATGCTTTCAATCAAGGGAAAGCGCACCGTGACCTCATTCCATCGCGAGCTGGGCAAGATTGTTTGGGACTACTGCGGAATGGCACGCAACGCGGCGGGTCTTGAGAAGGCCGGACAAATAATCGCCTCCTTGCGGGAAGAATTTTGGAACAACGTCAACGTTCTGGGCGAGGGCGAAGAGTTGAACCAGTCGCTTGAGAACGCCGGCCGGGTGGCGGATTTTTTCGAACTGGCGGAACTCCTGTGCCTGGACGCGAGGGAACGCAACGAATCCTGTGGCGGCCATTTCCGCGAGGAGTATCAAACGGCGGAAGGCGAGGCGCAGCGCGACGACGATAACTATTCCTATGCGGCGGCGTGGGAATTCACAGGGGTCGGGAAGAGGCCGGTACTGCACAAGGAGCCGCTCCAGTTCAATTACGTACACCCCGCCCAACGGAGCTATAAGTAATGAACCTGACCCTCCATGTCTGGCGGCAGAAAAGCGCGCAGGCCCCGGGCCGGATGACTCGGTACGACGCCGTCGACGTGAGCGAACACATGTCGTTCCTTGAAATGCTCGACGTCGTAAACGAAGGCCTTATTGCGAAGGGCGAGGAACCGATCGCGTTCGATCACGATTGCCGCGAAGGCATCTGCGGTTCATGCGGTTTCATGGTGAACGGAATCGCCCATGGCCCGCAGCCGGGAACCACGGTATGCCAGCTTCACATGCGGCATTTCAAAAATGGCGACGTGCTGTATCTGGAGCCGTGGCGCGCAAGGGCGTTTCCGGTCGTGCGGGATCTGGTGGTCGATCGTGGCGCATTCGACCGTATCATCGCCGCCGGCGGTTTCATTTCGGTCTCGGCTGGGAGCGCTATCGACGGGAACGCGATTCCGGTACCCAAGCAAAATGCGGATATTTCGATGGACGCGGCGGCGTGCATCGGCTGCGGGGCGTGTGTCGCGGCCTGTCCGAATGCCGCTGCGGCTTTGTTCACCGGCGCGAAAATCACTCACCTTGGAGCGCTGCCGCAGGGCCGGCCAGAACGGTACAGCCGGGCGCTAAGGATGGCGGCACAGGCGAAAGAAGAGATGTTTGGAAGCTGCACGAACATCGGCGAGTGCGAAGCCGTATGTCCCAAGCTGATTCCGCTTGAGGTGATCGCCCGGATGAACCGGGATTTTCTCAAGGGCAGCCTGCTCGAACGTCCGTCAAGCGCCGCAAGCGAGTAAATGAGTCTCGCAACGGGCGCTCGTGACTCCCATCCTATTGTTCGCCAGAGCTACGCCGCGCATGCTCTTCAAGCAAACGCCTGACAACCGATTTCGGATGGCGGAAAGACGTGCGTTTTAAGCGCTTTGCAGGCGGCATACGTTGGGCTCCAGATCCGCCGAAACCGCGCCACACCGGGCCGCTTGTGTTTGCCTTGCGCGGCGGCGAGCGCCGCTTCCAGCAGGTTTTGCCAACTCGTTACTTCGGGCCAAAGGTTACCGGCCCTCTTCACCCGCTTTCCCCCGCGCGCTCTTCCACCACCCGCAGGTCATGCGGCCGATTTCGTTCAGGCTCTGCGACGCGAATTCGTACGCGCCCAGGCTCACCATGTTCAAATCCTTTGACAGCCGGACGAGGTACCGGACGCGGTTCATGTTGCGAACGGTCGCGGCCAGGCTGGTCGCGTTCTTCTTCTGGCAGGTGGCGTCCACGAGGTTCATCAGAAGATCCAGCGAACTCGATACCAGGCTCTGGCCGACCGAGAAGCGATACGACTTTGGAAACTTCTCCACCTTCGGCAAAATCCACAAGTTCCATTCGTACGATTTCTGCACCACGATGGCAGGGTCACCCACAAAATGTTTCGCCCAAAGGGAGCTCCGCCCCCTTTGAATCCCTCACTAGACCCAAAACACTAAACCCTTAACGCAATTCCCCGCCACACCGCAGACCGGTGCCGCTGCCCCCGACCGTAGGCTCGTTCCAGTTCCGGAGCGAGACACGGACAAGCCAAGGAGAATCGCCCCAGGAACCCCCGCGAAGAACACGATATTTTCCTTCGGCAGTCGCCTGCGGATCGATGCCAGGCGAGTTCCGATAGAATGTCCTATCGTACACGTCCTCGGTCCACTCCCATACGTTGCCGAGCATATCGGATAGCTTCCAGGCATTTGCCGCTTTTTCTCTTGAACCTACCGGTTTGGGACCATTTCCGTTCTCAAATAGCTTTTTGGCATAGCCACTCGCGTCCCGATCCCAAAGTTGTGCTGTGTTGATGCCTGTGCGGCCGCTATTGTCCCCGTACCACGCAACCCGGTCCAGCGGCCCGTATCTCGCTTCCACGCTTCCCGCGCGTGCCGCGTACTCCCATTCCGCTTCCGTCGGAAGTCTCAATCCACCTGCCCATGCACAGTATTTTTTCGCCTGATCCCATGTGACCGCCACCGCGGGCAGATTCGGGTCGCCGGCGGCTTCGTTCAGCTTTCGTCCAACCGTGTCCGCGCCGCTTAGCGCCGCCGCTCCGCTCAGGCTTCGGTAGCGTTGATAAGCCGCCACCGTCACTTCCGTTTGGCCCAGCCAGAAGCCTTTGCTGAT
>SYKU01000009.1 GCA_005808865.1 Acidobacteriota bacterium | reverse complement strand
CCGCGGCAAGTGCGGCAAGCGATCGACGACTTTGTTGAAGTCTACAACGAAAAGGCAGCGCCGTTTGAATGGAAGAAGGCAGTCGTGTTCCCTTCCGGCCCCAAAGCCAAGTACTCTGACTTATGCAACTAGGTACTAGTCACATCAGCTTGAACGGATCGACGTCAATCACAAGTGCCGTCGCGTTCCACTTCTCCCTCAGCGCAAACTCACGGGCGCCTTGCAGGAAGTCCTTGAGCGCCACACGGCTCGCGGCCTTGATCAGGAACTGATACCGGAATTCGTTCTTCAACCTCGCGACCGGGGCCTCCGCCGGACCCATGATCTTCAGCTTCGCGGGCGCGGGTTGCAGGAACAGGTTCAACTCCGATGTCATCCGCAGGGCCTGCTCCTGCTTCTCGCTGCGCACCAGTATGTTCGCCATCGCGCTGAATGGCGGATAGTGCATCAGACGCCGGAAATTCAGTTCCTTTTCATAAAACGTCTGATAATCGTGCTTCGCCGCCATCCGTACCGCGTAGTGATCCGGATTGATCGTCTGTATGAGCACGATGCCCGGCAGATCGCCGCGACCCGCGCGTCCGGCCACTTGCGTGAGCAACTGGAACGTGCGCTCCGCCGCGCGAAAATCCGGCATGGAAAGACCGATGTCGGCCGAGACCACTCCAACCAGCGTGACGTTCGGAATGTCGTGCCCCTTCGCGATCATCTGCGTGCCAACCAGGATATCGAAACTGCGCTCACGGAAACCCTGCAGTATTGTTTCATACTGCCGTTTGCCGGTCGCCGTATCACGGTCGAGCCGCGCGATTCGCGCCTTCGGAAACTCCTGGTGGAGTTCTTCCTCCACTTTCTCCGACCCCACTCCCAAGAAATAGATATGCTCGCTCTGGCATTTCGGACAGAACTCGGGAACTCTTTCCGCATAGTTACAGACGTGGCAAAGCATGCGCCGGTCACGCCGGTGATAGGTCAGCGTGAGCGCGCAGTTCGCGCACTGCACGCGCTCTCCACAGGAGCGGCACGCGACGAAACTCGAAAATCCGCGCCTGTTCAACAGCACCATGGTTTGCTCACCGTTCTCGAGCCGGAAGCCGATCGCCTCGATCAGACGGCGCGAAAACGTGGCCTGCTTTCGAGTTTCCAGAAACTCCTGCCGCATGTCGACCAGTTCCACCTGGGGCATTGGCCGCGCCTCCACGCGCTCGCTCAGTTCGATAAGCGTATACTTATCGCGTTCCGCGTTGTACCGGGTTTCGAGACTCGGTGTCGCGGATCCGAGCACCACGCAGGCGCCCGCTGCCTGCGCACGAACCAACGCGACGTCGCGCCCGTTATAGCGCGGTGTTTCCTCCTGCTTATAGCTTTGGTCGTGCTCTTCATCGACCACGATCAGTCCAAGATCGGGAATCGGCGCGAAGACTCCGGACCGAGTTCCTACGACAACCCCGGCCGCTCCCGCCTGTATGCGACGCCATTGTTCCGCGCGCTCAGCATCCGTGAACGCGCTGTGGAGGATCGCGACCTTTGCGCCAAAGCGGCTGAAGAACTGACCGGCGACCGCGGGCGTAAGGGCAATCTCCGGCACCATCAGCAGTGCGCCGCGGCCGATCGACAGCGTCACTTCTATCGCATTCAGGTAGACCTCCGTCTTGCCGGAACCGGTCACTCCGTGAAGCAAAAACGCCGCGAATCGCTTCGAACGGATGGCGGAGGCGATCTTCTCGAAGGCTTCCGATTGTGCGGTATTGAGCGCGTGAGGCACGCGGACCGGCCCCGAGGCATTTGTGCCGGCCATGGTCCGCACCGCTGTCACAAACCCCTTGCGCGCGAGCGAGCGGGCGGCGGGGCCAAAGTTGCGTACCGTTCCTTCCAGGTCCTTCAAGTTGTGCGAACCGGGGTGCAGATCGAGAAACGCCAGCAGTTCCCGCTCCGCCTTCGGTAGTTTAAGGTCTTCCACGCGCTTCTCCGACCGTTCGATTTGCAGCCTGTCCGCAGGCGCTTTGAGCGGATCGCGCTCTTCCTGAATCTGCTCCGCGACCACGAAGCCGCGGCGCTCAAGGGACTTCAACGCTTTGTCAGCGAGTGGAAGCTTCTTTGCGAGATAGGCGGAAGAAAGCGGCCGCATCTCAAGCAGACGGAGCACCTGAACCACGGGATCTTCCGGCGAGGCGTCGAACAACAGTTGACGCACCGCGTCACGCCCCGCATCCGAAATCGAATACGTCTTCCCCGAGCGGATCTCGGCCGCGAGCGGAAGCATCGAACGCAGAACTTCGCCCAGAGGGGCGCAGTAGTAGCCCGCGATCCATTTTCCCAGCGCCAGCAAATCCGCGCCGAGCACGGGAACACCGTCGATCAAGCGTAAAGCTTCGCGTGTTGCGATATCGGGCCCAGGCTCGTCGTCGTGGCAGCGGAGCACGACGCCGGTCATCTTTCGCGTTCCGAACGGCACCACCAGCCGGCAGCCCTCTTTTACGCGATGGCGCAGTGTATCTGGAAGAACGTAGGTGAAGGGCTGATCAAGAGGAACGGGCAGACTGACGTCGCAGAACCTCGGCATCATCAGCTCTTCTGTCAGGTCTTACGGATTTCACGGCTTAAATCTTCCATGACTTCCTGCTTCCGGTCCCCTTGGATGTCCGATTCCAACCTCCGAAGCGCGACGCCTATCACGTCCCGATGATGCAGAGTGGCGCCGAAACCGCTTTGAGACAGCCCCAGCCAGAGTTCGTGCAACCGATCCAGGTCCTCCGGCCAGAGACGCGGCGGATGCGGACCAAGGTTTACGTAGACGGACGGCCGTCCCGGGCTGATCACTTCAAGCGAAAATGGATGGCGCGGTTCGGGCAAGACCTCCCAAGCCAGGCCGATCCTCCGAGCTAGTTCCTCCGAGGCCATGCGAGCTGAAACTCCGCTTACGAGGCGCGAAGCCTGCAGTTTGGCCGCAGTCTGGACCATTGCGTCGAATGGGTCGATGCCCGGTACAACAAGCAGGTCGACGGTCTTCCCCTGCTTTTCCGCCATCGTGACGACGGCGGAAAACAGTTCCCGCTCGTAATCGGAAAATAGCTGGTTTTCGCCCAGTTCGTATTCACCTGCTCCGGTCGAGATCGGGCGCACTGTCATCACGACGATGTCGTGACGCCGCAGATTCGTCTTCTCGAGCACATTCTGAAAGTGTGCCATCCGGTGATAGTCGCGGACGGCAACCAGAACGCAGCCCGGCCGGGCGTGAATGGTGTCCCCGGTGATCTCCGGCTGCTGGTCGAGGTTGAACTCTTCGAGGCCGGCTTTCATTAGCGTCTTTTTCCTGTTGATGTATCCGGATATCGTGAAGACGAGAAAAAGGGCACAAGTGAAGCCGACGCCATACACGGTGGCGATCTTTTTCGAAAACAAATTTGCGATCGCAACCAGGAACAGCACGAGCGTGGTCAGCGCGAGTCCCGCTGGAAACTGGAGGCCACCCACTGAGAAGTTGAACGGCGTCTTGTACTCCTGGTCGTGCCGCTTGAATCGCAGCACCAGCACGCCTAGCGACTTCATGAAGAAGCTCCACACCACACCGAAGGCATAGGCCTCACCGAGGAAAATCACGTTACCGCCGCTGAACGCGATCGTGGCGATCTGCAGGATCACGATCATGTTGATGAGGCGGGAACTGGTGCCGAAGCGGCGGTGGGGTTTGCGGAACCAATCGACCAGTACACGGTCTTCGGCGAGCCGGTTCAAGACGCCATTCGCCCCAATGATCGACGTGTTTACGGCCCCGGAAAGAATCAGCACGCCGACGATCACTACGAAGACGTGGAAACAAATACGGAGAATCTCGGGCCCGGCGAGGTGCATGGCCAGGCCGCCCAACAGGTTGTCCACGTAGCCCTTCCGCGCGGCGTGCGGAATCACCATCCCGGCGAAGAGCGTTATCACTCCGGTGGAAAGCACCGCATAGAAGCAAACGATATTGGCAGTGATCTTCAGATTTTTCATCTTCGGATAGCCAATTTCACGATATACCTGGGCAAGCGTTTCAAATCCGCTCATGGAGAGCAGCGAGTGCCCGAAGGCGATCAGCACCGCCGCAAACGAAATCTGCGGCCAGATCGTTCCTTTGAACCAGCCGAGACCGTCGTCGCTGAATTCGAGGTTCGCCGGAATCGGAGCGGGCGGCAACTCAACATTTCCGCGAATCAGCAAAGTAATAGGGCACCAGATCAGAAATGCGACCACCATCACGGTTGTGATCTGCATGATACGCAGCGCCTTGCCGCTCGATTCGTGGATGCCTTTGACGTTGCTCCACCAGAAATAGATCGTGATGACGATTCCAAAGTAAGCGGAAAAACTGTTCGGTGCGAGCTGGAAATCGATGTGCATCAACTCGCTTAGCTCGTTGATGAGGTGCCCCAGATACTGGCCGGCGGTCACGATACTGATGGGCCCGGTCAGAATGTAATCGAAAACCAACGCGGAGACGGAAAGGCGGGCGGCAAAATGACCCATGGCGTCGCGAACCACTACGTACACGCCGCCTCGCACGAACATGCTGCAGCTTTCCATGTACACGGATCGCACGGCGAAGCTGAAAAACATGACGCCGAGAATAAACCAGGGCGCGCTTTTTCCGATGGCATGCTCGGCGATTCCACCGGCATAAAAAGCGGACGACGCGAGATCGCTGAGCACGATGGACGCGGCACGCCAAAAGGAAATGAACGACAGGGCAACCGTGGTCGCGACCACGACCTTCGCGGCCTGCGGCCGCTCCCGGGAGGTTGACATAGGAAGTAGCTTCCTATTCTACCCGAATGGAGCCAGGGTCCCGGGCTGGTTATCGAAAACTCAAGACAGCGCCGCTGTGGCTACCCGCTAATGCCCGATTCCTCCACTACGCTCCTCGCTGAGCTTCGCGCGTGAGAGTGCATGATCGAAACTCCCGGATAACGTTTGGGATTAGGCGCCGATGTCCTTTTCGAACAGTCGCCGCAGCCGGGGCTAAGTCGCGAGACTCGGCCTTAGCAATGCAGCCGCAACGTATACCGCACTGCGCAACCGAAGTTCACCTGCGAGTTCACCACACCAAATTGGTTACTCGGCACCGTCAGATGAGGTTTCCCGGCATCACACTGCCTAGTTAGGCTCAGAACTCCTATAGTAGAGGGTCAGTAGATGGGGTGGTTTGGTTAACGTCGAGCAAGCGGAAGGCGAGGATGGGACCGCCGGCCAGCATGCGAGGTCTTTCGTGATTGAGATCGGCGAGCAAACTGGCGAGTGCTGCGG
>SYKU01000091.1 GCA_005808865.1 Acidobacteriota bacterium | reverse complement strand
GACGTCCACCACCGTCGGCGCACCGGGTTTTTTCAACGATGGGGCGGGTGTCAGGAAGGCGATCTTTTTCCCATCGGGCGACCACTGAAACCGGTCAGCCTTCTGTTCGCCCGTAGTCAACCGCGCCGCCTGGCCCTCCAGGGGCACGATCCAAAGCTGTCCCTTCAGCAGCAGTGCGATCCTGGCGCCATCGGGCGACCACGCCGGGGACGCGCCGTCGTGCAGTTTGCGGGATTGCCCGCCCGCCACATCGGCCGTCCAAACCGCTCCGCCCGTCACATAGGCGACGCGGGAGCCGTCCGGAGAGATCGCGGGTTGACCGGCGCCCTGGAAACGCATCAGTTCATCGATCGAGACCGGTGCAGCCCCGGCCGCCAAGGTCATGCCAAGAAGGATTGGGAGGATCCGCATAAGAGTTACGTTTAAAAGAGATACTTCAACGCGAATTGGATCTGGCGCGCGTCAGCGGTGGTCTGTGTGATCCGCGCCACCTGATTCGGCGAATCGATGTTCGCGTTGGGCTGCCCGAACTGAGGGGTGTTGAAGGAATTGAAGAACTCGGCGCGAAACTGGACCTTGTGGCCTTCGCGCACGCCGAACTCCTTGAATAAAGAAAGATCGAAGTTGCTGACGCCCGGGCCAAGCAGGACATTCCGGCCGCTGTTGCCGTACAAGCCCAGGGCGGCGAGCCGGAACGCCGCCGCATCAAACCACAAATCCGGCGACGGGTTCGTGATGCGCCCGCTGGCAACCCGGTCCGGGCGCTGGTTGCCCCGGCCGATCCCCGCGCGATCCGCGGTGACGTTCGGATTGAAGGGAACGCCGGCCAGTTGCGAGACGATGCCGTTGACCTGCCATCCATTCGCCACCCAACCGGCGGGGCCCTTTGCGGCTGAGGGCAGCTCCCACAAGAAGCTTCCGTTGAACCGGTGGAGGGAATGCGTATTGGCCAGTCCGCGCGCGGAACGGATATCGTATGCGTCCTGGGCGCTTCCGTTGTCGAGCGAAGCGTCGTCAATGGTCTTCGACAGCGTGTAGTTCACCAGGAACGACACCCCGGCCGTGAATCGCTTCTCGATCCGCGCCTGCAGCGAGTGGAAGTTCGACGAGTGTCCGCCGTAGCGCAGGTTGATGTTGCCGTAGCGGGGCAGCGGTCTGCGGGATTGCACCGTGCCCGGGCCGGGGCGCGGCTGGTTGAAGTCGCGGCCGCCGGGGAGACGCGTCCCCTTCGATCCGACGTAGCCGAGCGAGACCGCGATGTCGCGGGTGAAATCCCGTTCCGCATGGAAGCTCCAATGCTGGTAGTAGGCATCCCGGAAGTTAGGTTCGATGGCGTTGAGCGTATCGGGCGGCGGCGCCCCGGCCACGCTCAGAAAAGCCTGGGCGATGCTGCCCGGCCGGTCAAACTGCTGACTCTGGCGGAACAGCGGCTGTTGCGGCAATCCGAGGTGGGAGTTGAAATTCTCCTTGTCGTAGAAGATGCCGTAGCCGCCGCGCACGGCGGTCCGCGTGCCTCCGAACGG
The DNA here is from genome assembly GCA_005808865.1 of Acidobacteriota bacterium. Taxonomy (GTDB): domain Bacteria; phylum Acidobacteriota; class Terriglobia; order Bryobacterales; family Bryobacteraceae; genus SYKU01. The sequence continues at coordinate 2,430 of SYKU01000091.1, read as the reverse complement.
GAGCCAGGCAAACCCCACGCGCGGTCCGGCATTGTTTCGATCCGGGAAATAGCCAGCGCGCGGGATGTCACCCGTATTCACGCGCTTCACAGTGGCGTCGCGAAAGTCAAACACGGCGCGGTTATCGTACTTGTCGATCACCGGTGTGAAGTACTCGTAGCGAAACCCGAGGTTCACCGTGAGCCGCGAAGAAAGCTTCCAGTCATCCTGAAGGAACGTACCGTAGACGGTGTCGCGAATGCCGGTGATGATCGCCGCCGTGACGCGATTGGCCCGGATCGGCAGGCCGAGCTGGACATCGGCCAGGCCGTAGCCGCTGAACGTTCCGTCAAAGGTGTAATTCCCGCGCACGTTCGAGGAAATGGTGAGGTTCTCCTGAAGCCGCCGGGCCTCGAAACCCAACTTGATGGTGTGGCTGCCGCGAACGTAGGAGAGCGTCGAAAAGTAGTGAAACGTGTTCTGCGGACGGGACTGGGGCAGATCGGTTCGATCGCCGGCCGTAGCGTAGCCGTTGACGGTGAACAGCGGCAGTCCGTATTCGAGGGTGCTGTTCACCAGTCCCTGAATCCCCAGGTCCGCGGTGCGGTTTGCGGAGTTGTTCTGGTAGCGGCCGGTGTTGTAGCGGTGGTAGCCGAAGCGGGTCTCCAACACCACCCGCGATGTCCACAGCCGCGTCCAGTTGAGCGCGTAGTTCTGTCCGGTGGCCGGAATCGTGATGCCGAAACCAGGCACGTTCGTGCCGCCCGTGCCCGCCACCCGGCCGAACGGATTGAACTCGAATGACTTACTGCGGAAGTAGCGGGCAAAGAACGTGTCCTTGTCCGAAAACCGGTGGTCCCCTCGCGCGGTGTAGACATCGGCGTCGAAGGTCTGGCTGGGGCTTGAAATGAAGTTCAGAACACCGCCGCGATTGGGCTGCGGATAAAGCGAGGTCACTTTCAAGCCGGTTGCATCGGTCCGCGACGGTGGCAGAATGTTGTCCGGAAACGGCTGGCTGTTGCTCGGGTCGCGCACCGGGATCAGGGCGCCGGTCAGGGAATTGCGCGTGGCCGAGAAATCTCCCGTTCGCTCGAGGACCGAGGGCACGGTGGCAAGCGAGGTGGGGCGCTGACGGATCCGGTTGCCCTCGTAGTTACCCAGGAAGAATGTCCGGTTGCGCCGTATCGGGCCGCTCAGCACTCCGCCGAACTGATTTCGCTTGAACGGCGGATTCGATTGTCCGGCGGGCAGGAAGAAGTTTTTCGCGTCCAGGCGGGAGTTCCGGATGAAATGGAATAGCGCTCCATGGAACCTGTTCGAACCGGACCGGCTTACCAGGTTGATCTGCCCCCCGGCGTTGCGGCCGAATTCCGCGCTGTAGGTGCTCGTCTGGATCTTGAACTCCTGGATGGCTTCGATCGATGGCGTGAGCGAAAGGAAGATCGCGTTGGCGTCATTGCCGTCGACACCGTCAAATAGAAAGCCCAACCCGTTTCCCCGCGTTCCGTTTACCGCCAGCAAACCACGCGTCGTCTGGCGCTGTTCCACGCCGGCGGTAAGCAGGGCAAGCTGCAGGAAGTTGCGGCCGTTGAGCGGCAGCTCGACCACCTTCTACTGGTCAATCACTTGCCCAACGGTGGCATCGCTGGTGTTGACCAAGGGCGCCGCGCCGGTCACCTCCACGGTCTCGCTGACGTCGCCCGGCTTCAGCACGAGGTCAATGCGCACCTTCTGGTTTACCTGGAGCACAACACCCCGGACGGACTCCTGTTTGAATTCGGCCAAGGCGGCCTCCACGCGATATCTGCCGGGAGGAAGCGAGGCGAACAGATAATCGCCGGTGGCGTTGCTCGCCTCCGTCCGAAGCAACCCAGTGTCCTCATTCATGGCCCGGAGCCGTACACCGGCCACCACCGCCCCGGTGGAATCGGCGACACCTCCCGAAATCGTCCCGGTAAACGTCTGACCCAGCGCGAGGTTACCGGCCACAAGAAAATACAAAATCGCATAACGCATGGCAGCCTCTTTGGAATCCCCGGCCCACAACTATACCCCATTCCGCGGCTCTGCGCAAGAAACAGAATTTTCCAATGCGCGATGAGCCTGAACGGGGCAGTTGATTCCAATACGGAGGGAGCCTGAAGCGGCGGCATGATTCCAATGCGGAGGGAGCCTGAAATCGGGCATCGTACGTATTGAATGACGATCAACATGCAGGACATGGAAAGACTGAGCGTGCCGGAGATGGAAGAGTTCTTGAAGAGCAATCGAAAGGTGGGGATCGGCAAGGTTGCAGTAGAGCAAGCCTAACCCATGATGGGAAGGATTCTGATTGCCAACCGATATGACAAAACCAGCAAGAAGGAAAAAGGGATCATACGCCGGTTTCTGTGCAAGGCCACGGGACGGAGCCGGGCACAGATCAATCGCCTGATCGGACGCTGGAAGCAG
>SYKU01000090.1 GCA_005808865.1 Acidobacteriota bacterium | reverse complement strand
GCCCATTGGCAGTTCGTAGACAAACCCCATTTGCAAAATCTGCGGAATGTTGTATCCGGCCTGCGCGCGGTTGCGCCCGAACACAGGCGCCCAATTCCAGGTGATCGTGCCCGTCCAACCATCGTCATCGGTCTGGTTGATCGCCTTGGAATAGGTATAGCCACCCTTCAGCGTCAGCCCGCTGGCGACTCGCCGGTTCACGGCGATCTGGAGCGCGTGGTAATTCGCGTTCAGATACCCGTCCCAGGCCCACGTATCCACGCTGTGGCCGAACTTCACGTTCAGCGGTCTGCCCGCCGTACCCGCTCCCGGAGCGGCGGCGTTGATTTCGAGATCGCCGAAGCCATGCACCGTCCTGGTGCCGACATAGCCGATGGACGCCACCACCTGTCCAGGCAACTCCCGCTCCACCACGAAATTCCAGGATTGGACGTAGCCGCGGGTCAGCTTCGAAGTCGGGATGAAGCGCATCTGCGCGGTGGCCGGCAGCGGCACTCGCCCGCTGCTCAAATCGGGCAGAACGAGGAGCGGAATGCCTTGCTCTACCGTCCGCACGGGCTGGAACGAATTCGGGGAATTGAAGTTGCTGGCGAAGATCAGCGGGAAGAACCCGCGCAATGGCCGCGCCATCGCCATCGGCATAAACGTGAGTCCATAACCGCTGCGGATCACCGTCTTGGTCCCGAGCCGGTAGGCAAAACCTACACGAGGGGCGAACAGCTTGTGGCTGGTCGAGATGCCCACACCCCTGGGAATATTGTTGACGCCGCCAAGCGTGACGATGTTCGTGTTCGGATCGTACCCCTCGATCCCGCCCCGGCCCGAACGCGTCTGGAGCGGATACAGTTCATAACGCAGCCCCACGGAAAGAGTCAGCTTCTGACTTACCTGAAACCGGTCGCGTAAATAGAACGCGAACTGGTTGTTGTAGGCCGTCATGATCTCCTGCTGGGCGGCCCGCCGCATGGTTTGGGGCAGGCCCAGAAGGTATGACGCGTAGGAGTTGAACTGCGTCAGCGCGGCGCCGGTGGTGGAAGTGATGCCCTGCGTGAAGAGCAACGCGCCTTGCGGGCCGCCGTTTCCGCCGCCATCGGGCGAATATTCGTTGAGCACATGGCGCACTCCTTCAACCCCGAACCGGATGTCGTGCCTGGGCCGGGTGAGCGAAAAATTGTGGTTCGAGGTGAACGACATATCGTGCATGATGAACGGCCGCGTATCGGTATCGCTCAAATGATTCGTATAGCCGGCAATGCTCAAAACCGGAGCGCCGCTTTCGCGAATATCCTTGCCGTTTGTGCCTGGGATACCGTAGACCTTGCTTCCCAGATCGGTACCGTAGCCGAAGCCCGTCACCGCCTGTCCCTGACGGGTCCACCCGAACAGGCCGTCATAGAGAAACGTCGGCGAGAAGATGTAGGTGGTGCCGACGGTGGCCACCTGGGTGCGCAAGTCCCCGTCCCCGATACTTGATCCGGGTGGGCATAGCGGCGCTCCGCCCCCGGCTCCGAACGCAGCGTCGCATCCCACCTTTGCGAGCATGGTCGAGTACTTGCCCCATATCATTTGGCTTGTAGTGCGGTTCCAGTTCACCTTAGTGTCGAAGTGGTTCTTGTCGAGCCGCTGCGATCCGTTGGAAAGGAAGTTCGATGCCGTCCCGCCGAGATTCGGCAGAGGAATCAGATCCTGGATCTTCCGGGTGATCGCGCTTTGGCGGCCCAGCGGAACGATCCTGTTCGGAAATGGAGTGCGGCCGGAGCCGTCCGGAGCGCCGGTTGCCGGGTCGTAGATCACGGCGGTGTACCTGGAAAAATCGCCCGCCTTCTGATCGGCTGTCGGCACGGACAAGAGCTGCGTTGCGCCCAGACGTTCATGCTGAGCCTCCCAGCCGAAGAAGTAGAAGAACCTGTTCTTCACGACCGGGCCACCCACCGTCACGCCGTTGAGATTGTTGTTGTTTTTCGGCTTTGCTCCGGCATTGAAGAAGTTCTTCGCCTGAAACTTCGCATTGTCGTTGATCGCCCATGCGGAGCCGTGAAACTGATTGGTGCCGGATTTGGTGACTACCGTGATCGCGGCGCCGCCAGCCATGCCCTGCTCGGCGTCGAAATTATTGGTCGAAATGTTAACGGCTTCGATGGTTTCGGCGGGCGGCACGTACGCCGCATGGTTGGGAAGCCATAAATAAACGCTGATCGCACCGTCGATACGAGTGGAGTTATTGTTTCGATTCACGCCGTTCACATTCGTTTCGAGAGCCCGTCCGGGAGCGGCTTGAATCGAATTCTGCAAACGTCCGGGCGTAGCTCCGGGCACCAGGTTGATCAGACTCTGATAGTTCCGGTAGCGCGGCAGCGGCATATTGATTATTTCCTTCGAGCTCAGCTCCGAGTGCAGGTCCGTCTTATCGGTTTGCAGAGTGACTGCTCCGGCCTGGACGTTGATGGTCTCAGTAACTTGGCCGACCTCCAGGGCGACGTCCTCGCGGCGGACCGTATTCACCGTAATGACAATTCCCTGGCGCGTGACCTGGCGGAAGCCACTGGCGCTGAACGTCAGTTCATAGTTTCCGGAAACCAGGTTCGAGAAGGTGTAGCCGCCGGCATCGTTGGTGATCGCAGAAAACTCCTGGGACGTGTTTGCGTTTCTCACCTTCACCGCCGAGCCAGGAACCACCGCGCCGGCGGAGTCCTGAACAACGCCGGTGAGAGATCCGTACAACACCTGAGCGGCGGCGGGAAGAACCGCGGAAAGAGCGAGTGCGAGAACTACGACTAGTCGATTCATGGAACCACCTCAGTCGAGAAATTTTCCTGATAGTATCAGTAGCGGCGACTCAGGTCAATCCTCACGATGCAACATCGCCCTTCCAGCCCGTTCCTGATAGCAGGCCTCGCCGCCGTTTTCACGCTTGCCGCGGAGGGCCAGCAGCAGGATCAACTCGCCCTCAAGTCGCGGCAAGCGAAGACTCTGCTTACGCAAGGACGGTTTGCCGACGCGATTCCACTCTACGAGGAGTTAGTGAAGGCGCTGCCCGGGAATCCAGGGTTGCGGCTGAATCTGGGGACCGCCGAGCACATGGCCGGCCGCGACCGCGAGGCCGCCGCGACGCTGGGAGCGCTGTTGCGCGCCGATCCCAACAATGGTCCCGCGCTCGCCATGTGCGGCGCGTCCTACTGTCTAGTTGCATTAGTTCTGGTACTACTGTATGTTGAGTCATGCGCCGAAAGTCCGCGAAATTTCAGCTCAGCGACGAAGAGATGAAGACCTTAGAGGGATGGACCCGCCAAGGCAAGACGGAGCACCGTTTGGTCGAG
>SYKU01000089.1 GCA_005808865.1 Acidobacteriota bacterium | reverse complement strand
GCGGCAAGTGCGGCAAGCGATCGACGACTTTGTTGAAGTCTACAACGAAAAGGCAGCGCCGTTTGAATGGAAGAAGGCAGTCGTGTTCCCTTCCGGCCCCAAAGCCAAGTACTCTGACTTATGCAACTAGGTACTAGCCACAGCCGATGGAGTTGCACGGTGCGCGCGTTCTTAGACCGCCCGTTGATCGGCGGGTGTCCGGCGTCAACTTCGGGCGCTGGCTCTGCAAGACGCATTGCAACTACATGCTGGCCCACGGAATGACGCCGGACCCGGCCTATACCCAATACGCGTTTCAGAGACCTACCAGCAAGCCAATCTACATTTACCTTGCGGCGGGCGTTGGTGAGGCGATGCGATTGGCGGATGGGCGGGACCCTGTAGTTGGGTGGAAGCAATTGCTTGCCGACGATCCGGCCTATGACGGCTTCTCGGTATCGCTGTCGGGATTCGAGAGCGTGGTATCCACGGCAGCGCTTAACCGGAATTGGAAGCCGATGCTTGTTCGGGTCCGGGTGCTGGAGTGGCCGACTGCGCTTGAGCCGTTCCGCATCGTGTTCGACTGGAGCACGAAACCCGACGCCTAAGCCAGCCGCGCCCGGAGTGAAACCCCTTAGCAGCCCCCTGGCAGACAATGTTTGACCGTCAAAGCGGTGCCCCATCTTGGACTCCTTCAGTGGTGAAGGGCGGGCCAGGAGTTTCCACTATGGCGCTGGGGCGTGATCGCGTTTTGTCAGTTCGCGCCTGCGGCGAACGCCAGAGGCACTCCCAAACGGGCCATGTTTAAAAGGCGCGGCGTTGGCTTGCCGCAATCGCAAGGGCCGAGGTCGAGGTGTGCGGTCCACCCTGTTCCGAGTCGCAAAGTCGGGTATTGGCGGTCGGTAAGAGACGTGACTACCAGTTCGGAATCGATCACCTCCCAAATCGCGTTCTCGGGCTCGACATGGACGCCGCTGTGAGCCTCGCATTCGCCCGCCAGAAGCGATCCGTCCAATCCCAGATACTGTTCAAAAATGGGCACTTGAAACGCGCGCCAGAAAAGCGCGCGATCCCCTTCGGAGACTTCGCCTTGATCGAGGTCGGTAAAGGCGATTACCGAGTGCGAAAAGGGGGCCGGATCGATCGCGCCACTTTCAATCTCGCGCGCCAGGCGGCGCAGTGTGGAAACGGGAGCCGCAACCGTCTCCGCGCCCGATTGGGCCAAACGGCGAGTATCGCGTTCCACTCCGTGGCAAAGCACCGTTACCTTTGGGGCCGGGTGCACCAAAATCGGATGCCTGATGCTTGCGGTCCGAATTGTTATGCGGCGCGTGTTTAGGAACTGGCGCGGAGCGCCGAAAAATTCCCCGCGCGGGAGGACTTGCAGCCGCTCCAGCGCCGTAAATGGACATTTCAGCGCGTCAATATCCTTTGCCGTTCCAAGACCGGCCAACCGAAGACGGCGCCGGTTTCCTGAAGTCTGAAGTGCGGAATGAAGTACGCCTTGCAGACGAGCAAGGCGCAGAGCCGGGGTATCCCCGCGGCCTTTGAGGACTGTAAATAAGAGCACGGTACTTCATGCTAGTGGCGGTGCCGAGTGGTTTTCTCGCGCTGTTTGGTCTATTGCGGTTGATGTCGTACTAACACCTGACTTGTAGAACTGGGTACCTCAGTCTGAGTCCCGGTGTATCACACCAGGCTCAAGTCAGCTAAGCAGACGCGCGAGATTCTCGCCGAAAATCAGACGCGCATCGTCGGCGGAGATCCCCATTTCGTAAAGGGCTCGAGACTGAATCTCAAATATCGCGGAGTGCCAGCCGCGCGGGAAAAACGACGAGTCTGACCCGAACAGCAGGCGTCTGGGTCCAACGATCTCGAGCGCATGTCGAAAAACGGTTTTCAGGTCGGCATGCGAGGGCTCGTAGCGCGTCCAGGAGTTCGTGCTCGACGTGTCAAGGTAAACGTTCGGACAAAGGTCGCAGAGCATAAGCGCCTCGCGGAAATATCCTGCTCCGAAGTGCGGAACTACGAAGTGAAGTTTCGGGTACTTCAGCGCGATCGCATGCATGTCGATCGGGTTTGAAAAGCGCATGTCGAAAGGCGACGGCAAGCCCAGTTTTCTTCGAACGCCGACCGAGAGCACTCCGCAGTGAACGAACACAACGCAGCCCGGTTGCGTCGCGGCAACATCGAGTATTGGCCGGACTCGGGGGTCATGCATGGAATAACCCTGCATGGCTGGAAAGAGGCACACCCCGCGCAGGCCCTTTCGAGTGAGACCCGCTTCGACTCGGGCCGTTGCATCTGGCGAGACAGGGTTCACCATGAAGTATCCGTGAAAACGCCCGGGCAGGTGGGCGATGGCGGCTGCGACGGAATCCTCGTCGCCTGGAACACTTGCTATGAGCGCAGCTTTGGCAACGTGATGGCGATCAAGCTCATGCGCCCAGGTTTCGGCGAGGCGCTCGTGCTCGGGAAGGGGCATTTGCCAACCGAGCGTGTGCCCAATATCGGCGACGGATTCGCCCTGACCTTTCTGAGCCGCGAGGGCAGTAAAGAAGCTATGCGAAAAAAAGTGGACGTGGGCGTCTTGAACGGGGATCTCGCCCCATGGCGTGTTCATCACTCAATTATGCACCGGGGCGGTCCCGCCCGCCGGAGTGATAAAATACCTTCGATGACGACAAGCCGCCGGACCCTTCTTACCGCCGCCGGCGTGGCGTCTTACAACCGGATCATCGGCGCCAACGATCGCATTCAGGTAGGTTTCACGGCCTCATCGGGAGTCAACACGGCCACGATTTCAAGAATCAGCGTGACGTCGACATGGCGGCTATGTGCGAGGTCTACCAGCCGCGTCTCGAACAGGGCGTCGCGGCCTTCGGCGGACAGGCGAAGCCGTACGGAGATTTTCGAAAGATGCTCGACAACAAGGGCGTCCAGGCCTTTGTTCGACCTGCCCGTGCGGAATTTTCTCGACTGCATAAAGTCCTGCCGGCGGCCTATCGCCGTCGTCGAAGGCGGACATCAGGTCACTACGGCCTGTCACCCTGCCAACATATCTCTTCGCGCGGGACGCAAGCTGACATGGGACCCGGAAAGAGAGGAAATTCAGGGTGATCCGGAGGCCAGCGCCATGCTGGTCCGTCCGTACCGCAAATCCTGGGACGACGTATTACGGAGCCTGAATTTATGACCCGCAGAACATTTCTAAACAAAGCGGCAGTTACCGCCGCAGCGGCAGCCGTTCCCGCAACCGCGGCCCCACGCACCACCATGGGCGTCGCTACGACCTGCTACCTTTCCTTCGCGCGTTACCGTGAAACTTTCGAATTCCTCGAAAAATGCGCCGCGATGGGTGCCGGCGGTATTCAAGCCGGGTTGTCGAGCACGGATCCGGCCTACCTAAAGAACGTCCGTTCAAGGGCCGAGGAATTGGGGATGTATTTGGAAGTAATGGTCGGCTTGCCGAAGGGCGACTCTGCGGCGTTCGAGAATTCGGTGAAGGCGGCAAAGGAGGTCGGCGCGCTATGCCTGCGTGCCGGATGCCTCGGAGGACGCCGCTATGAGACGTTCTCCAGTCTTGATCAGTGGAAGACTTTCGTCGCCCAGTCGAAGGCCTCCCTTGACGCGGCGGTCCCCGTTGCGGAAAGGCATAAACTTCCAATCGCTCTCGAAAACCATAAGGATTGGACCGTGGACGAGATGACTGCTTTGCTGAAGAGCTTCAGCAGCGAGTACCTCGGGTGCTGTATCGACACCGGAAACAACATTGCGTTGCTCGACGATCCTATGGAACTGGTCGAGCGACTGGCCCCGTACGCTCTGTCGACGCACCTCAAGGATATGGGTGTCGAGCGATGGAAGAACGGGTTCCTGCTGTCGGAGTTGCCCTTTGGCGAAGGTGCTCTCGACATGAAACGGATCGTTGCGACAATCCGGAAGGCCCGTCCGAACACGCGTATGACCCTCGAGATGATCACCCGCGATCCGCTGGAAGTGCCTTGTCTTTCCGAGAAATACTGGGCGACTTTCCCGGAGCGGAGCGGCAGGTATCTGGCGCGGACGTTGGCCTATGTCGCGAGCAACGCGAAGGGCGAGGCGCTGCCCAGAACGAAGCACCTGAGCAAGGAAGCTCAGATCAGCCTTGAAGAGGACAACGTCAAGCAGTGCCTGCACTACGCTCACGAGCGGCTCTCGTTGTAGCCGGTTCATTTCCAGGGACTTGAGCTAATCAGAGGGCAGTGCAGACACTCGATTACTGAAAAAAACAGTTACAATGCCAAAAAACATGTCACCTTTTCGTTTAGACGGGCGCGTTGCGCTCATAACCGGCGGCGCGAGTGGTATCGGCGCGGAAACTTGCAGAACGTTTACCGCCGCAGGCGCGTCGGTAATCATCGTGGATGTCGACTTGGACCGCGCACAAGCCCTTGCCAATGAACTCCCTGGCGGCGCGGCGTTAAAGTTGGACATTACCGACGAGGCGGCCGTTAAGGGCGCTCTGGCCAATATTCCAAAGCTCGACATTCTGGTGAACAATGCGGGTATTGGCTTGGTCGGGGATGCCGAGCACACGGAACTGGCGGATTTTCAGCGGCTATTCCGGGTCAACGTGGAAGGCGTATTCCTGATGACGAAGCACGCGCTTCCGCTGCTGATCGCTTCGGGCGGCTCGATTGTGAATATCGGTTCTGTCGGCGGTCTGGTGGGTGTGAAAAAGAGATTCGCCTACTGCGCCACGAAGGGCGCGGTGGTGGCCATGACGAAGCAACTGGCTGTGGATTATCCCACGCAGATCCGAGTGAACTGCATATGCCCGGGAACGGTGGACACGCCGTTCGTCGAAGCGTATCTCGAAAAGTACCATAAGCATGAAAAGGAAAAGGTGCGGGCTGAGATCAGCCAACGGCAACCCGTCGGGAGGCTTGGACGCCCTGACGAGATCGCCCATCTTGCGCTGTATCTATCGTCGAGCGAGGCGAGCTTCGTAAATGGCTCGGTGGTTTCAATCGATGGCGGGTGGACCGCGGCGTGAAGGGCGCGAGCGCCGCCTCAGCGAACCAACAGCACCGCGCGGCCATTCAGCGGCACGATGGGACGGTTGTTGTTCGTTTAGCCGGCCGGCCGTCGAGTGGACCTGATCGACGGAAGCGCCGTTGAAGCGCAGTTGATCGCCACCGGCTTCGCCCTCGCGAACCGGGCAGCCTCATCTTGCTTGAGAGAAGACTCTCTCCCCGGCCCTTGTGGCCTCCACGTTGCTACAATAACAGCCCCTGTGTATTTTCTCGATTCCGAGCAGTCCCTGGACGAACTTATCGAAGCCTTTGAGCGGGGTACTCTGCCCAAAAAGGATTGGAGACACGCGGCTCACGTTGCTGTCGCGGGCTGTTACGTGCTTGCGTATCAGAGGCCGGAGGCGACGACGCTCGTTCGCCATGGGATTCTTCACTTGAATCGATGCCACGGCACGGCGAACACGGATCATAGTGGCTATCATGAGACACTTACGCTGTTTTGGATCGCGAGGACCGGCGAGTTTCTTGCCGGCTGTCAGCCCGATGCGAGTAGAATCGATAAAGTCCGCGCCCTTGTGGAGTGTTTCGCGCCGCGCCGTGATTTGTTCCGCGAATACTATACCTTTGACGTCGTTCGGTCCGTTGAGGCGCGCCGGCGGTGGGTGGAGCCGGATGCGACTCCCGAAGAGCGATAGAATGGACGCGAAGGAACGAACGTCATGAAATTTGCATTTGTTGTCGGCTCCAGCATCTGCCTGTGCCTGATCGCGGAGCGGTCCGTGGCGGCCGACCGCCCGCTGCCGAAAGACCACACTCCTCCAAAGGCGGTGGACGCGCGGGAGAAGGCATCACGGCTCACCGAAAGCATGGCAAAAAACGTGGGAGGCTACGGCCCGGTGCAGCGTGCCGCGGCTGTTCCCCGCCGGAACTTCATCGACGAGCATATTTTCGGCAAAATGGAGCGCGATGGAATTACGCACGCGCCGCTGGCGAGCGACCAGGAGTTTTTTCGCCGTCTCCATCTCGATCTGACAGGCCGCATCGCGGAACCGGACCAACTGCGGGCGTTCCTTGCCTCTACCGATCCCGGCAAGCGTGACAAGTTGGTCGACTCCATCATTGGTTCTTCCGCTTACAAGGCCAAGTGGACCTACTGGTTCGGCGACTTTGCCATGGCCGCTGCAAACCGCATTGGAAATGACGGAAAGAACCTCTTCTATCGCTATCTTTACGACAACATTCATCTCGACCGGCCCTACGACGAAATGGTGCGGGAGTTGATCACGGCCAACGCTGCGAGCAATTGGTACGTCGGTCCTGCGAACTACGTGGCGCGGTGGGTTGTCATTGGTGACAACTGCGCCGACACCGTGCACGAAGACACTTCCGACGAACTCGCGATTCACACCGCAAAGCACTTCCTCGGAATCAACCTTCAGTGCATTTCCTGTCACGACGGCGCGCGCCATCTGGAGAAGATGAATGCCTGGCTCGCCGGGCGCAAGCGCGCTGAATTATTCAGTATGGCGGCCTTTTTCGGCGGGACGCGCGTGCTGCGCCGGGTCGAGGTCGCGACGACACAGGACGAATATTCCATCGACGATAAAGGCCCCGGCTACGACGCATCGGCCCGCACGGTCGTTCGCATTCCGCGGCGCGGCAATGGCGCGGTGGAGCCTTCGTTTATGCTTACGGGCGAAAAGCCCAGCACAGGAAAACCCTTGCGCGCCGAATACGCGCGAATGATCACGTCTCATCCTCAGTTCGCACGCCACGCTGTCAACCTGTTCTGGAACGAATTGATGGGTGTTGGGCTTGTGGACACGCCATTTGATTTCGATCTGGCGAGGCTTGATCCGCGGAACCCGCCGCCCGCGCCGTGGTCGTTTCAACCATCGCATCCCGATCTTCTGGAGGCTTTGGCAAAGGACTTTCGCGAGAACAACCACAGTCTTCAGCGCTTGTTCAAGCTCATAACCAAGTCGAGCGCGTATCAGCTTTCGTCGGGATTCAACGGCGAGTGGAAAGGCGAGTACGCGAAATACTACGCCCGCAAGTTCGTGCGCCGGCTCACGGCCGAAGAGATGCACGATTCGCTTGTACAGGCAACGGGTTTGTACAGTCCGGTGCCGATACGAGGGACGGACGTCAGGGCGCGCTACGCCACGGAGACGCGGTCCCCGGAAGACTATAAGGGTAAGTACCCCGGTTTGAATGACATCAATTTTTTCCTTGAAGCCTTCGGTCAGACAAACCGCGAATACGCCGAACGGGTCAACGAGGGCGACATCACGCAGGCGGTGCTGCTGATGAACAGCCCCTTCGTGATGAAGCAGGTAAAGTCGTCGCCGGGGAGCTTTCTCGCGCAGTTGCTCGATCGCAAGCCTGCGCCGGCGGACGAAGATGCGCTCGGCGAGATCTTCGAGAGGTTTCTGTTGCGCAGACCCACGGCCGGGGAAGCCGCCGTGGCCAAGGACCTGATTCAGACGCGCGGTCGCAAAGGCTATGAAGATTTACAGTGGCTGCTGATCAATAAGGTCGAGTTCATTTTTAATTACTGACAGTCCTCGGGCAAAATTGTCTCCTGCCGTCTTCGCGGAAAAAGGCAAGCCACAATAGCAGGGCGGACGCCCGTTTCGCGCTCGCCGCCATTGTTGCGCTTCTTGCCTGGAGGTGGTCAGTTCGCCGGCCCGGTCGGTGCCAGCAGAATCCTGATCGAAGCTGGACTGAGGTGGTCTCCTACGGCAATGCGGATTTCCGGATTCAGCGCCGTTCGCGCCGGAAGTTTCAAGTTGATCTGATAGAGCCCGGCGAAACCGGGCGCGATACCGGCATACGTGATGCGGGTCGGGTCCACAGGCTCTCCGCCGAGCCAGACGCGGAAGTCCGCAATTCGCAGCAGCGGGGCCGCGAAGGACGGAACGCGTCCCGCGATGGCTTCGGGATTGGTGCGGCCCAGGCCGGTCGCGTATAGAACCACAATTTCCTCCGCGGCGGCAGGCCTCTCCCCGTTTATCAAAGACCCATCGGCGTGAGTTGCGACGATCACGCCGCCACCCGACTGAAATAGGCCCGGCGCGGCTTCCTGAAGCGTGACCCGCACCTTCGGTCCGGCGGTTCCGTCACGGGTGATCCAGAGATCTACTTCACCCGGGCGGAAAGAACTGGGGATGAGGAAATTGACCTGCTCCGGTGAAACATAGAAGAGACTGGCGGCGGTCCCCGATACGAAGACGCGGACGCCGCCGAGCGTCGTGGGGAGCGTGCCGCCCACGATGTCTTCACCGCGAATTGCGCGCGTCGAAGCACTAAGGTTCGTTCCGTAGACGGTCACGTACGCGTTCGGCGCGAACCAACCGGTCCCATTCGTTGCCGAGTTGACGATGCTGGACCCGGAATAGAACGGCGTCAGGAATTTCCGGGAGTCTTCGGGCCGCAGAACCGCGGAGGAGACGAGTGCGGCCAGCAAGTACCAGACCGCGATCATTTGAGAGCTTCTTCTATTGTAGCGCCGGCGCGGTCAGGCTTTGGGATGTGCCCGGTCGTAGACCGCCATCAGGTCCGTAAGCGAAACCTGCGTGTATTTCTGGGTCGTCGAAAGCCGGGCATGTCCTAGCAGTTCCTGAATCGCGCGCAGGTCCGCGCCGTCGCTCAGCAGGTGCGTGGCGAAAGCGTGGCGGAGACTGTGGGGATGAAGCGAGGGATCACCCGCGAGCCTGGTGCCGTAGAACTTGACAATGGCGCGCGCCGAGCGGTCCGACAGTCTGCCACCGCGATTGTTGGTGAATACCGCCGTCTCGAGCGGCGCCGCTTTTCGCTCCGCGAGGTACCGGTCAAGCGCAGCCGCCGCTTTCGATCCAAACGGAACTTGCCTTTCTTTGCGCCCCTTGCCGCGGATTCGAACCCAGCGCTGATCCCGGTCGAGATCGGTGAGATTCATTCCGGCCAACTCGCTGACGCGGAGTCCGCATCCGTAGAGGAACTCGAAAATCGCCAGATCGCGCGCCAGACTTGGCCTTTCAAGCGCGTTCTCCCCGATGCCGTCAATGAGGGAGTTCGTCTGTTCTGCAGTCATCACGCCGGGCAGGGTCCTGGGTGCTTTCGGCAGTCGCACGAGACGCGCCATGTTTTTCGCGACAACCTTCTCAACCACGAGGAATCGGAAAAACGTGCGCAACGCCGCGAGCTTTCTGCGCAGAGTGACCGCCATCAACTTCTGACTGTACAGTGCGGATAGCCACTCACGGATCTTCAGGACGTCAAACTCCGCGGGCAAAGGGGGATGTTCGCCGGGAGGCGAGAAGTATTCCAAAAACTGGCTGAGATCTGAGCGGTACGCAGCCAAGGTATGGGCCGAGACGTTTCTGCGCGCGAGCTCGGAGAGGAATCGCTCAATCTGCTCGGCCAGCGGACTCATGACAATATTCTTCCATCTTCGCGGCCGCGATGCGGCAGACCTCTTCCTGGCGCGCTTTCTTGTCGCGGCGGAACTTCTTCCTCGTGGCTTCGTCGAGCGGCGGCAGGAGGTCGAAGGTAATGTTTGCCGGCTGATAGTCCGACGGGTCCGCGCCGCTGATGTAGTGCGCAAGCGACCCGAGCGCGGTCTCTCGGGGCAGTGCGCGAGCCTCTTCCCCTCTTGCGAGAGCGGCCGCATGGAGACCCGCCATCAACCCCGTGGCGATAGCCTCGACGTAACCTTCCACGCCGGAAATCTGGCCGGCAAAGAACACGGTCGGCCGATCGCGAAGGTGAAGTTGTGGAGTCAACAGCGCCGGTGCGTTGATGTAGGTGTTTCTGTGAATCTGGCCGAGTCGCAGAAACTCGGCGCTCTCAAGCCCCGGAATCATGCGCAGAATACGGCTTTGCTCCCCGTATTTGAGGTGGTTCTGAAAGCCGACAAGGTTGTAACTGTCGGAACGCAGATTCTCCTGACGCAACTGCACCGCGGCGTAGGGCCAGCGCCCGGTGCGAGGATCGGTGAGGCCTACCGGTTTCATCGGTCCGAAGCGAAGTGTTTCGCGCCCGCGCCGGGCAAGTTCTTCGATCGGCAGGCACGCTTCAAAGAACGGTGTGTTGTCCGGCATGTGCGACTCCACGCTCTGCGCGGCAAGCAGCGCGTCGACAAACGCTTCGTACTGCTCGCGGTTGAACGGGCAGTTCACGTAATCGTCCGAGCCATCGAGGGACTTGCCGTAGCGAGACGCTCGGAAGGCCACGTTCATATCGACCGTTTCGGCTTCAACTATCGGACTGATGCTGTCGAAGAAAAAGAGACGGTCTGTGCCGGTGAGCCGTGCTATCGAGGCGGCCAGCGCATCGCTTGTCAGCGGGCCGGTGGCGACGATGACGATCTCGTCTTCCGGTATTTCGGTCACTTCTTCGCGCCGGAGCTCGATCAGCGAGTGCGACCCGATCGCTCCCGTGACTCGTTCGGAGAACACGGCACGATCGACAGTGAGGGCATTTCCACCAGGCACCCGCGCCGTTTCAGCGGCTCGCATGAGAAGAGAGTCGAGCTTGCGAAGTTCCTGCTTCAGCAGCCAGGGCGCGGCGCCTTCGCGATCGGTCTTGAGGGAGTTGCTGCAGACGAGTTCGGCCAGCCGGTCCGTCTGATGCGCCGGAGTGTTGCGGACGGGCCTCATTTCGTGGAGCACGGCGCGCAAGCCGGCACGAGCGATTTGCCAGGCGGCTTCGCTACCGGCGAGCCCGCCGCCGATGATGCGGATCGGTAAAAGCATCGCGCGCGAGTATGAGGGATCGTCGTCCAGGCTTTCATTATCCCAGGAAGGTGCTGTGGCGTGTATGATGTTTGCGATGGAAGCATGCATGACGGAATCGAGAATTTCACGCGCCTACGCCGAGAAGACCCCCGGGTCGGCGCGGCTGTTCGCCCGCGCGGACGGCATGTTCCCTAACGGCGTGACGCACATAGGGCGCTACTTGCAGCCGCATCCGCTTTACGCCGCGCGCGCGTCCGGTCCGCGAAAGTGGGACGTGGATGGAAACGAGTACGTGGACTATTTCGGCGGACATGGCGCGCTGATGCTCGGCCACAATCACCCGGCCGTGATCGAGGCGGTTACCGCGCAGCTGGGGAAGGGCGTCCACTTCGGGGCCTCACACGAACTTGAGCTCGAATGGGCGGAAATAGTGCGCGATTTGATCCCATGCGCGGAGCGCGTGCGCTTCACGGTGACCGGCACGGAAGCGACGATGCTGGCTTTCCGGATCGCGCGAGCCTACACCGGGAAATCAAGAATCGTGCGCTTTGCGGGGCACTTCCACGGGTGGCACGATCAGGTGGCGTTTAGTGGTCCGGAACTTCCCGCTGGCATTCCCGAGGCAATGGCTTCGTCCAGCCTGATCGCCCCTCCGGGCGATATCTCTCATTTCCGCGCGTTAGCAGATTCGCGCGACGATATCGCCGCGGTAATCCTCGAACCGACGGGCGCGACTTTCGGGCATGTGCCACTACCTGGCGGCTTTCTGGCACAGTTACGGGAAATTACAGCGCGGCGCGGGATTGTACTGATTTTT
>SYKU01000088.1 GCA_005808865.1 Acidobacteriota bacterium | reverse complement strand
ATGCGCGCCGAACTCCTTGTTCAGCACCTGATTCGCCCATAGGTACCCCTTCATCCCCGCCACGTACGAGATCCCTCGCAGGTGGCCTCGAAATACCAGCCGGTCAAACCCGGATAGCACCCCGTTGATCCGATCCCCGAATTTTGCCGTAAACTCTTTCATGGCGTTCTCCTATCGATTGGATTCTTGTCGTCGAACAACAAACATCCTCTACGATAGTGGGAACGCCTTCATCTTTTGGTTGCGGCCATGCCGCCCTGTGATTGAGGCAGCTACGATCATGATAGGCCTGGTCATTCACGGAGATGTATCCCGGGGCAGCAAGGGAGGCGGTCCCTGCGTCCAGCCCGTGGCCGCTGATGTTTTCCTGGTCCCAGTCTCAAATGAGGTTAGGCTATCAACGGCAACAGGCAGGGAAACGATTCTCGACCCGGAGTCAAGCTTCGGAGCATCGGAAAACGAGCGGCTGGACGGACGGGACGGACGGGACGGACGGGACGGACGGGCAGAGCGGGCAGCAGTGGAAGCCACGCTCGAAATCGGCGGTATACTATCATTAGCAATAGCAATGTTTTCCCGCCGCCGGGAAGACGATTGAGAGTCAGCGAACATGATGCGACGATTCAGTGGGTCAATTCTATTCCTTGCCGTGTGCCTCGCCCCGGCGTGGGCTCAGAAGTCGACGGCACCCGCCTCTCCACCGGCCGCCGATAAGGCGAATGCATACTACAACTTCGCCATGGGCCACCTGTATTCTGAACTTGCCGCGGCATACGGAAACCGCGGTGAGTACTTCGGACGGGCCATCGACCACTATAAGCAGGCGATGAAGCTCGATCCCGCGGCTGGTTTTCTGGTCGAGGAACTCACAGACCTCTACGTCCAGGCCGGACGGCTAAGGGACGCGGTCACTGAAGCGGAAGATATTCTCAAAAAGCAACCGGACAATTTGGATGCGCGCCGGATACTCGGCAGGATCTACATGCGCATGATCGGCGACGTGCAGCAGGGGAAGATCAATGAAGAGATCCTGAAACAGGCGATCGAGCAGTTCCAGAAAATCGCCGCGTTGGAACCGAAGGATACCGAAACTTGGCAGATCCTTGGACGCCTGCATCGCGTGGCGCGGAATTCGGTGGATTCCGAGAAGGCTTACAGGAAGGTCCTCGAATCCGACCCTAACAATGAAGATGCACTAACAGGTCTGGCGATGGTCTACGCGGACCTCGGCGACACGGCGAAGACCATCGAGATGCTCAGGCGCGTTACGGACAAAAATCCGAGCGCACGGACGCTTACGGCGCTGGCGGGAGCCTACGAGCAGATGCGCGACTATGCGAATGCGGTCGAAATTCTCCGGCGCGCGCTCGCGTTGAATCCGGGCAACGATCAGATGAAGCGGGCGCTCGCGCAGAATCTTTTGCTCTCCGAACGGCTGGACGAGGCGCTGAAACTTTACCAGGAGATCGCCGCCGAAGATGGGAAGGACGGTCAGATTCAGTTGCGTCTGGCAGAGATTTATAGAGCCAAACGCGAGTTCGCGAAGGCTCATGAAGCCCTAGCCAAGGCTAAGGAACTCGACCACAACAGCCTTGAGACGCGGTTCGACGAAGTGAGCCTGCTCGAAGCCGAAGGCAAGAACGACGAAGCCGTAAAGGCTTTGCAGGCAATGGTCGATGAGACCACCAAGAGGAGTTACTCGGGTTCCGAGAAAAGCACGCGAGTCATGCTGCTCGAACGGTTGGGCTACCTTCAGAGGAACGGCGGACGATTCGAGGAGGCGGTCGCGTCCTTCCGGAAGATCACGGAAGTCGATCCGCAAACAGCCTCCCGCGTGGCTGTTCATATCGTGGACACCTACCGGCAGGCGAAGAACCTCACGAAGGCGCGCGAAGAGGCGGACCGCGCGAAGGCGCAGTTCCCCAAAGACCGCATGGTGATTCTGGTTCACGCAACGCTGTTGGCCGACATGGGAAAGGCCCCGGAAGCCGCTAAGGAAATTCGCGCGCTCCTCAACGGCGAGAGGGACAGGGAAACGCATATCGCTCTCGCGCAGATATGGGAGAAAGGCAAGAATTACGGAGAGATGGAGAAGTCTCTCGCTTCAGCCGAAAAATTGTCCACAAGCGCCGCCGAGAAAGAGGGGATCTATTTCATGCGCGGCGCGATGTTTGAAAAGATGAAGCGTTTCGACGACGCCGAAGCGGAATTCCGAAAGGTTCTCGCTGTGAATCCGGATAATCCGGGTGCGTTGAATTATCTCGGCTACATGTTGGCGGACCGCAACGTACGGCTCGATGAAGCCCGCAAGATGATCTCGCGGGCGGTGGAACTCGACCCGAACAACGGCGCGTATCTGGACAGCCTCGGATGGGTCTACTACCGTCTGAATCTGCTGCCCGAAGCCGAGACGCAGCTTATCCGTTCCCTCGAGCGCGTGGGCAAGGACCCCACGGTGTACGACCATCTGGGCGACGTCTACTTCAAACAGGGCAAGATTAAGGAGGCGATCGCGCAGTGGCAGATCTCGATCAAGGAATGGGAATCCAGTCCTCAGTCCGAGCTTGATACCACGGAGATAGCGAAGGTTTCAAAGAAGCTCGAAGGGGCGCGAATTCGCGTTGCAAGAGAGGCGTCCGCTGGAAGGGATAAGCCGAGGTAGCGTAACGGGAGCGCTATGACATCGCGAGCACTGGAAGTCCTGAACGCAATCGTCAAGACCTACATCGACACCGGTGAGCCGGTGGCGTCGCGCACGATCTCGAAGAGGCGCGCCGAGCCGCTGAGTCCCGCGTCGATCCGGAACGTTATGGCCGATCTCGCGGAGGCAGGCTACATCGCGCAGCCGCACACCTCGGCCGGCCGGGTGCCCACGGACAAAGCTTTCCGGCTGTACGCGGGGTCGCTGCACGCGGGTAGAATGAACGCGGCCACTTCAGAGCGCCTGCGGGCGGAACTGAGCGACGCGGATACGGTGGAGGAGCGCGTCGAGCGGTCCTCGCACCTGCTCACGGAGATGACGCATAACGTCGGTATCGCGGCCGCCACGCACAGTTCCGGTCAGGAATTGGACCATATCGAACTGCTGGCGTTGACCGACCGGCGCGTATTGATGATTCTTGTGACGCGCGACAAGCGGGTGCGCAATCGCGTCGTGACGATCGGCGAACCCGTTACGCAGCCCGAACTCGATTCGATCCGCAATTACGTGAACTCGCATTTCAGCGGCCGGCTTCTTAGCGAAGCGCGGCAGGATCTCCTGCGGTTGATCGATCAGGAGCGGACAATGTACGACGCGATGCTGCGAAGGCTGACGCTGCTGTGCGCGAAGGGCCTGCTCGAATCGGACCCATCTCCGGAAATTCACATGGAGGGGGCGTCGAATCTTGTGGGCATCGACCTTCATCTAACCAAAGAAAAGCTTCGCGATTTGCTGCGGGCGCTTGAGGAAAAGAACCGGCTAAAGGAACTGCTGGATCGGTTCCTTGAGGCTCCGGACGGAGAGGTCGCGGTACAGATCGGTCTCTCCGAGGCGCATCCCTCAATGAAGGAGTTGTCGCTGATCGGCGTTTCGTTCGCCCTGCCTGGCGGCCTTTCGACGAAGATCGCGGTGCTTGGCCCGATGAGAATGAATTACGAGCACGTGATGTCCGCCGTCCTGGGAATGGCGCGGGCGTTTGAAGGTTTGCCGATCTAAACGCCGGCGCTCCGGCTTCCCGCAGTTCCGGCGTCACTTACAACACTTATGGAAACCGACCAGACTTCCGAGGCTGCGGCGCCTCGGACCGAACAAACCGCTTCGGCGGATGCCCCTTTCGGGAACGACACACCCGACTCCGGAACTTCAGAAACCGCGCCGGGACCCCTCGATGCGCTCAGCTCGGAACGTGACCTTCTCCTGGCGGAGAAGGCGGATTTACAGGACCGGCTGCTGCGGCGGCAGGCCGAATTTGAAAACTTCCGGCGTCGCACGGAACAGGATCGTCTCCGGTTTTTTGAGTTCGCTGGAATGGAAATCGTGCGCGAGTTGCTGCCCGTGGTTGACGATTTCGATCGCGCGCTAAGAGTCGAATGCGCGGATAAGGATTACGTTAAGGGTATCGAGCTTATTTATCAACGTTTCCAGGACACGCTGAAAAAGGCCGGCCTTGAATCGATAGAGGCTGCTGGAAAATTGTTTGATCCGCATCGGCATCAGGCGGTGGACCGCGTGGAAACCGATGAGGTGGAAGACCACACAATACTGGGAGAATACCAGAAGGGCTTTAACTTCAAGGGCAAGCTGCTGCGGCCGTCCATGGTAAAGGTAGCGGTGAAGCCCTCATGAAGGCCCCGAAGTGAATCCTGTGCGGAAACGAGACTACTACGAAGTGCTGGGCGTTGGACGTGACGCCGGCGAACCGGAACTGAAGAGCGCCTACCGTAAGCTTGCCCTGCAGCATCATCCGGACCGAAATCCGGACAATAGGGAGGCGGAGGAGAAGTTCAAGGAGGCGGCGGAGGCCTACAGCGTGCTGAGCGACGCCCAAAAGCGCGCCGCATACGACCGGTTCGGCCATCAGGCGGTGGGCGGCGCGGGCGGCGCGCAGGGGTTCGACCCGAACCAATTCTCCGATTTCGGAGACATCCTGGGCGATTTTTTCGGACTTGGAGATCTCTTCGGCCAGAGCGGCGGGGGAGGCCACCGCCGCACCCGCGCTCATAGAGGCGAGGACGTCCGGTACGACCTCGAAATCAGCTTCGAGGACGCCATGTTCGGCAAGGGCGTCGAGATACAGGTGCCCAACCTGAAGGCGTGCGACCGGTGTCAGGGTAAGGGCGCGGAGCCCGGCACGGGGAGTTCGACCTGCGGAACCTGTCAAGGGAAGGGAGAGGTTCTTTTCCAGCAGAGCATTCTGACGATCCGCCGAACATGCGGGACTTGCGGAGGCTCGGGTCAGGTGATCAAAGCCCCGTGCACGGAGTGCCGCGGCCAGGGCGTCAAGCAGGTACAGCGCAAGTTGCATGTAAACATCCCCGCCGGCGTCGACAACGGCACTCGCATGCGGCTATCGCAGAAAGGCCGGCCTGGCGCGAACGGCGGACCTCCAGGCGACCTGTACGTCGTCCTTACCGTCAACGAGCATCCCTTCTTCGAGCGCCAGGAGAACAACCTGCACTGTTCGATTCCGATCAATTTCGCGCAGGCGGCCTTGGGCGCCGAGATTCAGGTACCCACGCTCGACGGAGCGTATACGCTCAAGATCCCCGAGGGCACGCAGAACGGCGCGCAGTTCCGGGTCAAGGGCAGGGGAGTTCATCACGTGAACTCGCACGCGCGCGGCGATTTGTTCGTTCACGCCCAGATCAAGACGCCGGTCCGTCTCACAAAAGATCAGCGCAAGCTGTTCGAAGAACTGCGGGAGACGCTGCCCGTCGAGAATGAACCAGCAGAAAAAGGGTTGTTCGACAAGGTAAAGGACTACTTCCTGTGAACCTCTACGATCTGGACCCAGGCCCCGAGTCTCCGGAAATCGTCCGGATGATCGTGGAGATCCCGAAGAACTGCGGCAACAAATACGAATACGATGAGGAGTTGGGCGTCTTCCGGCTCGATCGCGCGCTCTATTCGCCGATGCATTATCCGGGCGACTACGGGTTCATTCCGGGCACGCTCGCCGACGATGGCGATCCGCTGGACGTGTTGGCGCTCGTTCAGGAACCGAGCTTTCCGGGCTGTTTGATCGAAGTGCGGGCGGTGGGCGTCCTGCACATGATGGACAATTCGGAGGGCGACCAGAAGATCCTGGCGGTACCGAACCGAAATCCGCGTTACGAGTCGATTCATACTATCGATCAGGTGTTTGCGCATGTGCGGCGTGAAATCGAGCATTTTTTCACGATCTACAAGGAACTCGAAGGGCGGAAGACGGAAATGCAGGGATGGCAGGGACCCAAGGAAGCGCGTAAGATGATTCAGGACAGCCGGAATAAGTACCTGGAGGGGAAGAAGGGTTAGTTATGTTATTTGTAGTTAGAGGATAAGGCAGTCGCGGTTCCCCCACGACGGGCCGATCCGGGCCCACAGGCGCACATCATTTCCAGCCCGCCTGCTCCTCGCGACATAAGCGGCACATCCGGCTCAGTAGCGGCATGTAGCCCTGGATGGCGATGCGATCGAAGCAGCGGTACACAAAGACCAGGAAGCGTTCGAAAAGCTTCATGAAGGATTCCATCGGTCTCCCCCTCGGAGATCTGGCTGAATACCAAGTTCATCTGTCCGGGCGACCGGGAGCGTAGCTGTCCCATCACTGGAGGCACGCGGCCGCGATGGGCTTCTTCCTCAGAAACTCAGGCGAAGCGCAAGCTGAACGTTGCGTGGGTCGTTCGCCTGGCTTGGCGTAACAGCGCCAAAGTTGGCGCCTCCCACCGTGAGGTTGGGACCGCCAAACCATGCGGTGTTCGTCATGTTAAACGATTCGGCGCGGAACTCCAGGTTGACTCGCTCCGTGACGGGAAACCTCTTAAAGATCGAGAAATCGACGTTCACCGGACGCAGGTCGCGAATATTGGGAAAACGCGTCGAAAGCCGCCGCAGCGTGAAAGGCGGTTGAACCGAGAATGCCACCGGGTCAGCCGCGCTTACGCAATTCTGGCGCGCGCCATTCAAGGCAAGGGTGCAGGTGTTGAACCAGCGCTGGCGGCTGCGCTGATCGTCGGCAAGCCTGGGATCGAGGCCAGTCGAATAAACGCCACCGGGCGCTCCGATCGGAATTCCGGACTGGATCGAGACGATTCCCGTCAACTGCCATCCGCCGAACGCCTGATGCGCGATACCGCGGCCGTTGCGGAAAAAGGGCAGCGCCCAGGCGCCGGAAATAATTCCGCGATGCGGAGTATCGACGCCCGTGAGCACGCTCGCCAAGTCTCCGAAATTGTCTTGTGGGTTGAGATAACCGATGGCCTCCACCGATTTCGACAGCGTGTAGCTGAATAGCACATGCACGCCGTGAGATAGCCGCTTCTCCACTCGGAGTTGGAACGAGTTGTAAGTGGACCGTCCGATGGTATGGCGATCCTGCGTGATGCCCGCGAACTGCGGGTACGGCCGCAACAACTGCTGCCTCGGTACGGTCGCGCCGTTGAACGGGCTTCCCGGCAGCCGCCCGGCAAATGGATTCGAAATTTGAGTCAAAAGGTCGCTGCCAAGCCCGAGTTGGGTTGCGGATACCTCATTAATACCCTTGCCCGTCTGCAATCCGCGAGTACGCGATCCAGAGTACGAAGCGTCGATCAACAGGCGCCAGGGTAGCTCATGTTGGAACCCGGCCGAGAACTGGTGCACGAAGGGAATATCACGGCCGGAGAATCCGAAGGAGAACCCCTGGCCAAGCAGCGTACCCAATCCCTGCGAACGGCCTGCAATGGCAAGATACCCCTCCGGAAAGGGGTTCGCAAGACGGTTCTGAGGAGTCAGGCCGCCATCCACCGATGTGACCATCGGGCTGGTTACGGCAAAGCCGTTGTTAAACCCTGTGTCGAACGTCGGCAGGTAGCTGATGCCATAACCGCCGCGAAAGACCGTCTTCTCGGAAAGCTGCCAAGCCACGCCGGCGCGAGGCTGGAAATTGTTCAAATCCCTCGAGAAGGGATACCGGTTGTCCGCGCTGGTGAAAAGGAGGCCGCCCTTTGTCTGGACCCCCGGGACCTGCAGCGGAGATGCGGCGTTCGCATCAAAGCCGCCATTCTGCCGGTCGAAGCGCTCGGTCTGAGGCGTCTCGTAATCCCAGCGCAAACCGAGGTTTACCGTCAAGCGGCGGGACACCTTCCAGTCGTCCTGGAAGAAGAGGACGTGGTAGCGATTGCCATAGGCGAGCGCGGGCTGCCGCACGGACTCGCCGCTCTCCGGCATACCCAACAGGAGCGAAGCGAAAGCATTACCGCTGGCCGCGTCGGCCCGAAGCGGGTCGCGCTGGGTGAAGTTCCGGCGGAAGTTAAAGCGTGCAAACGAGGAGGTTGGACGGTCCTGGTTGTTGAACATCTGCCTGCCTTCAAAACCGAACTTCAAGGAGTGAGTGGAAACGACCTTCGAGAGGGTTTCGGCGATCGACCAGGTGTCGGAGAATGTGAACTCAGATCCGGTGGACCGCTGGGGCCCAAAGGCGGTGTAGTCGGTATAGTCGATTCTCGGGAAGAACTTTCGTGGCAGGGAGTCGACGGCGGAGGACGGGAATCCCAGTTGTTTTGGATCGAAGCCTTCGGTGTGCTGAGCGATCGCGAACTGGTGGCGGATGTACCCCATCCGGAAGCTGGACACAAGAGTGGGTCCGAGCGTGGACGTCAGATCAAAGTTGCCACCCTGATTGATCCGCCAGTGGTTGTACCAGGGGGAGGAGGCTTGGCTGAAGTTCGCAAAACTATTCGTCTCGTGCCGGTTACCGCGAACGTAGCGGGAGAAGAAGCGGTGTCTGGTTGAGAGTTGCTGATCCAGCCGAAACGCGAACTGGTCATATTCGTCCGAGACCGTATTGGGGCTCGAAATCAGGTTAAAGAAACCCTGCGCATTGCCGGGCTGGTTGGGGTTCGGGATGAACTTGGCAATGTTTAGGGCTACCGGATCGAACCGGGCTGCCGGGATGCGGTTGCCCGCAAAGGGCTGGCGCGTAAATGCGGCGCCTTCCGGGCGGGTCGTCAGCGGATCGAACATGGTGATGGGCTGGCCGTTGGTTTGTAGAGTGCGCGAGAAATCGCCGGCCCTCTGCTCAGCCGTTGGAACCGTATAGTTCTGCGGGAGCGGAATGGCCGATTTGATTTTCTCCCACGAAAACATGAAAAACGTCTTGTTGCGGCCATTGTAGAGCCTCGGCAGCAATACCGGACCATGAAAGACGACACCTGGCTGATTCCACTTGAATGAGTTCCTGGGAAGCCCGGCCGCGTTCGTCTCAAAGGCGTTTGCGTTCAGTTTGTCGTTGCGAAAGTAGTGGTACGCCACGCCGTGAAAATCGTTTGTTCCCGCGCGTAGCGACACATTGACCACCCCGCCGCCCGTGCGGCCGTACTGGGCGTCAAACGTGTTTGTTTGGACTTTGAACTCTTCAGTCGCATCGGGAGACGGCACGAACGACAAATTCGATGGAGCTGTGGTCTCGGTATTTGTGTCGGGCACGCCATCCAACAGGAATTCGTTGGTGGTCTGACGGCCGCCATTAATGGAGAAGCTATCCATTCCACCGTTGTCAAAAGGACGATTCGAGCGGGACTGGCGTGCAGGGGTATACTGAACCCCCGTCGAGATTGCGGCCAGCAGGAACGGATTGCGGCCAAGCAACGGCAGATCCCTCACCTTCGCCGAATCGATCACCTGCCCGTTCGAAGCGGAAGACGTTTCGAGGAGCGCGGTTTCGCCCGTCACAGTCACCTGTTCGGTCACGCCGCCAATCTCCAGTTGGAAATCAATTCGAATGCGATCGCCCACGCGCAGTTCGACCTCGGGGCGCGTCGAAGTCTTGAATCCTTCAGCGGAGGCGGCTACCTGGTACCTCCCGATCGGAAGAAACGGCGCGACGTAGAGGCCCGCTTCATTCGATGTCACATCGACAGCAGCGCCTGTCGCGGAATTACGGGCCATAACTTTCGCTCTGGGAATCACCGCCCCGTTGGGATCGGTTATGGTGCCCGTGATAGTGGCGCGAACCTCCTGTGCCTGGGCGGCGGCGGCAATCAGGAAAAACGTGATCAAACTTCGACGCATCTGAACCTCCTGGTTACGAACTTTACCTGGGGAATTCCAAGTTGGAACGCGAACTCTGTGACCGTAGTATACACTCAGCGGGTGTTGGTTTGCGCAAGGAGGACCGCTTCGGTTGGTGCGACTGCGCCGGTCCGCGAGTTTTCCTTTTTTGTGGCATTGAGCCCAGCGCGTAGTGGGACGCCGGCCAATAAGGAAGGCGCCCGGATCAGCCGCAACGCTCGTCCAAATCGCGAACGCGGCACTCGGAGCCTTGCTCTCAATCGGGCCGGCCAGCGTTGTTCCGGTTTCGCAATTCTTGTCTGTCCGTCGAAAATGACTACCGCGGTAAATGATCAAGGCGCAACGTCCTCGGGCGCCCGCCTGAGTCCGCGTCCATACCGTCGGTCGATGTCGCTGTAAAAAGCAGACGTGCCGGACGCGTGTCCGACGCTAAGCGCGCAAGCCCATGCGGCGTTGCGCCGAACTTGCGTTTCGTTCAGCCTGTCGGATGGTCCGCCCTTGGCGCCGGGAGGCCATAGGGATCAGAGTCAGAAAACCAAGAACCTGATGCGCGCCGCGGTGGCCTCAGGCCTGTGCAAATTCGGAAAGCGCGCAGCGCCGCGACTTTCCGGGCAGCCGCCGGTATATACTGGATGCGTACCATCAAAGAGAGGCCCGCCTCATGGCGCTGTTCAAGACACGCAGCGCCGCCGTTTACGGCATCGATGCTCATTTGATCGATGTCGAAGTCGACATGTACCCGTCAGGCTCGGCGCGCGACTTTGTAACAGTTGGAATGCCGGACACCGCCGTTCGAGAGAGCCGCGAGCGTATCAAATCGGCGCTGCTCAATTCCGGCTTCGGTTTCCCCACCAACAAGGGAGTTACCATCAATCTGGCTCCGGCGAA
Source organism: Acidobacteriota bacterium (assembly GCA_005808865.1). Taxonomy (GTDB): domain Bacteria; phylum Acidobacteriota; class Terriglobia; order Bryobacterales; family Bryobacteraceae; genus SYKU01. The sequence goes on along the minus strand of SYKU01000088.1, from coordinate 21,649 downwards.
CGTCCGGAAAGAAGGGGCGGGCTTCGACCTGCCGATGGCGATGGGAATCCTCGGCGCGATGGGTTCCATTGCGCGGCTCGACCAGCATCTGCTGATCGGCGAGTTGTCTCTCGACGGCGCGATTCGCAGCGTGCGCGGCGCGCTTTCCGTGGCGGTCTGCGCGCTTGCTCAGGGCATTCCGAATCTCGTGCTGCCGATGGAGAACGCGGCGGAAGCGGCGGTGGTCGATGGCGTGCGCGTCTTCGGCGTGCGGCATCTCTCCGAAGTCGTCGAGTTGCTGGCGAAGCCCGGGGCCTTCGAGCCAATCAAGCGCGCCGCGCCCGAATTACAGGCCGGGGAATCCACCGCGCCGGATTTCCGCGACGTGCGCGGACAGGGGAGCGCGAAGCGGGCGCTCGAAGTCGCGGCAGCGGGCGGGCACAACATTCTGATGATAGGGCCGCCGGGATCGGGCAAGACGATGCTTGCGAAGCGCCTCGCCGGGATTCTGCCCTCGCTGACTTTCGCCGAAGCGATCGAGACGACGAAAATTCACAGCATCGCAGGCATCCTGCCGGGCGGCGCGGGACTGCTGCGCGAGAGGCCGTTCCGTTCGCCGCATCACACGATCTCGGACGCAGGCCTGATCGGCGGCGGACTTGGGACGCCGCGTCCGGGCGAAGTGAGCATGGCGCACCACGGATTGCTATTTCTCGATGAACTGCCCGAGTTTCCGCGCAATGTCCTGGAGTTGATGCGCCAACCGCTAGAGGAGCTGTCGGTGACCATCGCGCGATCCGCGATGACGCTTTCGTTCCCGGCGAATTTCATGCTCGCTGCGGCGATGAATCCGTGTCCGTGCGGTTTCTATGGCGATACGACCCGCGAATGCCGCTGCACGCCGGGGATCATTCAGCGGTATCTGGGGAAGATCAGCGGACCGCTGCTCGATCGCATCGACATTCACATGGAAGTGCCGGCGGTGGCGTACAAGGAACTCCGCGGAAACGGGGCGTGCGAGTCCTCGGCGGACATTCGCGGACGCGTGGAGCGAGCGCGGGAGGTGCAGCAGCGGCGCGGATTCTACAATGCGCGGATGCCTTCGGCGCTCATCCGGAAGCTGTGCGGCCTCGACGACACAGGCGAACGGACTCTCGAAATGGCGGTCCGCCGGATGGGTTTATCGGCGCGCGCGCACGACCGTATTCTGAAGGTCGCGCGCACGGCGGCGGATCTGGAAGGGGCAGGGAACATCGCCGCGAAGCATATTGCGGAAGCAGTGCAGTACAGGAGTCTCGACCGGAATTATTGGAGTTGAGCGCTGCTCACACATGCGGATCGACAAGGACCGGGTTCCCGCCGGGGTCGACTGAGGTTTTCTTGTACAATGTCCCAGTTAACGAAGGTTGTTCCTGTGCCTCTTGCTCCGGCTGCCGTGAGCGCCGGCGACTGGCCACGTTTCGGCCATGATCCCGAGCGCACTGACGGGCTTCGAACGAGAGAACCCTGAGTACGGCGAACGTCTCGAAACTGGAACTGAAGTGGCGGACAAGGATCGACTGCAGAGCCTTCCAGCCCGCTACGCTGACGGCTCCCGTCGTGGCAACTGGCGCCTCCACAAACCGCAGAGTCATTGAAGGGACCAGGGGACCGGACGTAACGGAAACGTGGCGTACATCGCGGGCAATCATGGTGTCCGCGCTCGATACCGATAGCGGTGACATCCGACTTCTATTTCATCAAGGTGAATGCCCGCATCAGGCCGAACACCCGGTCACCGAACTGTTGACTGGCGTGGATTTGGCGAAGGGTCAAATCCTGATCGCGCAAGGCGCGCATATAGATGCTCTGATCGAGACTCCGGTACGGATGAGGGGTCACCTCTTCATGCCTTCTCCCGGCCGCATTACCGGTCTGCAACTGCCGGGTGGAATCGGCATTCGCGTGGACACCGCTGTCTGCGGCGATTGGATCGTCCCGCCACACCCGATTCGCTGCTGGCCAAAACTCATCGCATACGATAAAGATCGCCCCGGAAAAGTCAGCGCGATGCAGGAGACTAACTAAACTCCGGCCGGATTTGTAGCCTTGTTCTGTAGGTTCTTCATTTTCCTGTCACCTTTGCGTGGGGTCGGGCGTCTCAACGTCACGCATACGTTTCCTCAAGGAGCAAGGAGGACAGCAAGTGGATAAGATTATCCAAGGTCTTCGACATTTTCAGGACGTCGTATTTCCGAAGAACCGGGAGCTCTCTCAGACCCTGGCAGCCTCGCAGAGTCCGGAGACGCTGGTCGTCGCGTGCTCGGATTCCCGGATTTCGCTCGACCTGTTGCCCCTGGTAGCCGGCGGTTCCGGGGAGTTCGCGAATGCTTGAGATCCAAACAGCCCGGGCTTCCGGTACCGCGGCCCGGCCAGATGAGCGGCCCCTGCTTGGCCGGCTGAAGTATTACATCAACCCTTACGACGGACGCTACGAAGACCTGTTTAAAGGCAGCCTCGGGCTCAACATCCTACGCGATTTCATGGCCGGCCTGATCGTCGCCATGGTGGCGATTCCGCTGGCGATGGGATTCGCGATGGCCAGCGGTCTGCGGCCCGAACAGGGCATCGCGGGCGGGGCCGTGGCGGGCATGGTGGGTGCCTTGTGGGGAGGCTCGAAGTACCAGGTCTACGGCCCCACGGCGGCGTTCATTCCGGTGATCGCGGGGCTGAGATGGCGAAGTACAACCACAGCATGCTGGTGCTGGCCTCATTAATCTCCGGCCTGATTCTGGTGTTCTTCGGACTTGCGCGGCTCGGGAAAATTGTGGCCAAGGTGCCGCACTCTATTGTAGTGGGCTTCACTATCGGCATCTCGTTCACGATCGCGCTCTCGCAAGTTGGTGAAGTTCTGGGCCTGAAGGCGCGGATGCCGAGCCACTTCATCGAGAAGGCCTCGGTAATCTACGAGAATCTCGGGGAGGTGAACCCGTATGCGATCATCATCGGTCTGGCCACCTTCCTGATGGTCAAGTACATTCTCAGGATGTCGGTATTCATCCCGGCTCCGCTGATCGCGCTGGGGGCGGCTTCGCTGGTCTCGAGCACGGTGTGGGCCGACAAGGGCTTCTCGCTGATCAAGGACAAGTACGGCAGCATCCCCACCGACTTCTTCGTTTTCACGCCTCCCGCTCCGTTACCGGTGAGGGCAGAAGCGCTGGCAGATCTGGTCTATTACGTGGTGGCGATCGTGATCGTGGCCGCCATTGAGAGCCTGTTGTGCTCGCGCATGGCGGACCGTTTGGCAGATAACCGCGGCATTCCGTACAACCCGAACAAGGAACTCTGGGGACAGGGCCTGGTGCAGGTCATCATCCCGCTGATGAACGGCTTCCCGCACACGGGAGCGCTGGCCCGCACCGCGACGAATATCAAACTGGGCGCCATTTCGCCGCTCGCCGGTATCTTCAAGTGCATCCTGAAACTGCTGCTCGCGCTCTTCCTGGCGAGCTATCTGGAAATGGTCCCGATGGCGTGCATCGGCGGCATTCTGCTTTACGTTTCATCGGCGATGGTAAAGCCGTCCGAAGTCAAACAGGTGCTGGCCCACAACGCTTTCCACATTTCGCTGATGCTCTATACCGCAGTGGTGGTGGTGCTGACGGACTTCCTGATCGGCGTCGTCACGGCGATCGTTCTGTGGGCAGTGCTGTACCGCTTCTTCGATAAGCCGGTGGAAGTCCAGGAGCCGGCGGCGGTGCAAGCTTGATGTCGACCCGCCTGTTCGAGCGGGCCGTGATCGCGGTTGGTGGGGGCGCCACCCGCGACGCCGGCCTTCTGCGTTATGCGCGCGTTCTGCCGCGGATCTCCCCTGGGGTCGAGTGCCGTTTCGTGCGCGTACTCAACTGGAACCAAAATCCCGGCACCCAGGAACTAACGACCTACGAACAGGCGCAGCGGCAGCTGGAAGCGTCCGTTGCGGAGCACTTCGGGATGCCGAACGCGGTGTGCAGCGTGCTAACCGGCGACGTGATCGACCGGCTGTTGGAGACGATAGCCGAAAATGCCGCCGACGTGGTGCTGCTGGGCCACGCTGCGGGGCATGGCGCGCGGCGTTCGCTAGCCCGGCGCCTGGCGATGAAGGCTCCCTGCTCGGTGTGGATGCACCCCGAGGGCACGACGAACGAGATCCGGCGCGTGGTCGCAGGAGTCGATTATTCCGAGACATCGGCCTACGCGCTCAGTATTGCTGCGCGGATTGCCGCGAGCGTGAAGGCGGAGTGCGTCGGGCTGCACGTCTACTTCGACGAGGCGATAGCTGTTTCCGCCGAATACGAAACTTCGCTGCGCGCGGGCGAGGAGGAAGCCTTCGAGCGCTTCGTCGCTCCGCTGGATACCTCCGGCATCGCGGTGCGCCCGGTCTTTGTGGAGGGGCCGAACGTGGTGCATGCCGTGGAACGGATCGCGGAAGACTCCATGGCAGATCTGGTTGTGATGGGCAGCCGCGGAAAGAGCCGTTCCGCCAGCATCCTGCTGGGCAGCGAATCGGACCATATGCTGATCCACGCCAAGATGCCGGTGCTGATCGCGAAACGGCGCGGAGAACGCATTGGGCTGCTTCGAGCTCTCCTGGACCGAGACTTCAGGCCTCACGACCCGCCGCGCTTCGGATGACCCAACATCCCTCGCGTTCCCTACCCCTCGCTTAAGCGTTATTGTCCAATAGGCCTGTGCCGCCCTTCCGCCACCTTTTGGTGGCGCTTTCCGGCGATCCAGCAGTTCTTTGCCGCTATCTGCCGCCCGGTTCTACAGGCCGGGTAGTGCGTCAAATTAGCGCACTACCACAGGCCGCCGGTCCGGCGCGGCCTGTGCAAGACTCTTATGATAGGTACTCATGCTCACGGAGCGGTATGTCCTTCCAGTCCTGATCGCCGGTTTCGCCCTCCTGCTGGTGCTTCTTCTGGTCTCGGGCGTGATCGCGGTGGAGTCCATGCGGTCGATGGAATCGATTGCGGCCAACTACGCCACGCAGCAGCAGGCGACAGTTCGGCTGATCGACGAAATTCAGAGCGAAGAGGGCAACCTCAGCAGCGTTTTCTATTCGCTGGCGGCGGGACAGGAGTACCTCGACGGCGACCCGCTGCTGAACCGGCTCAACGCGTTGGAAAACTCCATCCACCGAACTACGGATGTGGGTAGAGCTTCGCGGGACGCGGCGCTCTGGAATAGCGTGCGGCGCGCCGCCGACGCATTCATCGCGGAGGGCCGCGAAACCGTCCGCCTGCGTAAATCGCCCTCGACAGAATTCTTTCAACGCCACCAGACTCTTCTGGCCGCGCTGGCGGATTTGACTGGCTCGAATTTCAGTTCGAGCGGCGCGCTGAACGAAGAGCGTCTGTTGTTTTCGTCGCGCATACAGTTCTCGCTACTCCTTCTCAGAGTCGCGGTGCTGGTCGCCTTGGGGGGAGCCCTGCTCACGGTGTATTACGTCCACCGCATGGTCCGGCAGCTTCGCTGGCAGGCCGAGGAACTTGCCGGGCTTTCTTCGCGCACCATGTCCGAACACGAAGATATGGCCAGCCGGCTCTCGCGGGAAATGCACGATCACTTCGGCCAGACCCTGAGCGCGATCGAGGCCAACCTGGTTTCAATGCAGAATGCCAAGTCCTTCCACCAGGGGCGGATCGAAGACTGCCTCGGGCTGGTGAAGGATGCCGTGGGCAACGTCCGCGAGGTTTCCCAACTGCTGCGCCCCAGCATCCTGGACGATTTCGGCTTGGACGCCAGCCTGCGCTGGCTGGCCGAGAGCTTCGCCGAGCGCAACAGCAACCAGGTTCACTACTCATCGACTTTCAGCGGACGTCTGCAGCCGTCCGTCGAGACGCAGCTATTCCGGATCGCACAGGAGGCGCTGACCAACGTCTCCCGGCACGCCAAGGCCAACAGCGTGGAGATCGAACTCAGGGAAACGTCCGTGGGCCTAAGCCTGACGATCAGCGACAACGGCCAGGGCATGAATCCCGACACCGCCCGCCGCGGCAGCGGCCTCGTAGGAATGCGCGCGCGCGCGCGCGCGGCCGGCGCTAGCATCAGTGTCCGGTCTCGTGTCAGCCAGGGTGTCACTATCAACGTATTGCTTCCCTTACCTCAATCCGCCTATGAATCGCAAGATACGAATTCTGCTAGCCGATGACCACGCCATGGTTCGGCAAGGCTTCCGTCTGATTCTGAGCCAGGAACCCGATATGGAAGTGGTTGGCGAGGCCGGCGACGGCGCCGAAGCGGTTCGCCTGGTACAGCAGTTGCGGCCGACCCTGGTGATCATGGATATCGCGATGCCGCGCGTCAACGGCGTGGAAGCCACGCGGCGAATCCTGGAGGCTTGCACCGACGCAAGGGTGTTGATCCTCAGCATGCATAAGGACGCTGTCTACGTGCGCGAAACGCTGCGCGCGGGCGCCAAGGGGTATCTGCTCAAGGAATCGATCGATTCCGACCTACTGCGCGCGGTCCGGGCCGTGGCCCAGGGGAACGGCTTCCTCAGCCCGGAAATATCGGGCACCGTGTTGCAGGATTATCAACAGGTGGCAGATCCTTTCGACCTGTTGACGGCGCGGGAGCGCGAGGTGCTTCAGTTGCTGGCGGAAGGCAAGGTAGCCAAGGAAATTGCGACGCAACTCGACATCAGCGTTTATACGGTCGATGCGCATCGTGGCAGGATTATGAAAAAGCTGGACTTACACAGCTCGACCGAAATCGTCCGCTTTGCCATGCGCAAAGGCCTGATCGAGTAACATCGAACGTACCACCGATACAGGCTCGGCGCGCTACTTTGAACAGTTGGAACGCCGCCGCGGTTCGGGAGAGCCGCGCGCGCATCAAATCGGCGCTGCTCAATTCCGGCTTCGGTTTCCCTGGGGCGTGCTCGACCTGCGGATGGCGATGGGAATCCTCGGCGCGATGGGTTCCATTGCGCGGCTCGACCAGCATCTGCTGATCGGCGAGTTGTCTCTCGATGGCGGGTTCGCAGCTTGCCTGGCGCGCTTTCCGTGACGGTCTGCTCGCTGTGCAGGAGAATCCTAATCTTGTGCTTCCCATGGAGAACGCGGTTGAAGCGGCGGTTGTGGACGGCGTACACGTCTTCGGCGCACGTCATCGGTTTCTACGCGAAGGCCGGTTGAACGGAAGCTCAAGCACCCGGACGTGGCAGAGGTCGCGGAAGCGGCTCGCGACAGTCTTATCTTATTTCGTCAGGCTCCTGACGCGGTTCGACTCGGCTTCATGCATGGTTAGGCTCTTGCCACGGCTTAATTAATTCTCCACCGAACCAACGTTACCTGGGTGGCACCTATGAACCCATCGGATATTTCGAGGTATGGCGTCGAAACTATCTATTTGTAGATTTTTTGCCGCGAGCTTAGTATGGAGAGGAGGAGGAAACGCGTAACACGTACTCAATGGCGCGCTCTGCTTGACCGTGTTGGCCCCACGCCGGCCTCCGCGGACACTCACCTTGCGGACATCAGGACACACGCATCCGCGACGAATCACCGCCAGGGGGAGCACTGAGATCCTCCAGAGGCTGGCCGGGGAGTTTGCGGCGGAAATCCGCAATACATCCAGCGAGGTGACAAGGACTGGGAGCATCCATCTGTCACAACAGCAAACAGAGGCGGGCAACTTCGACACAAATTTCATTAAGCGTTTTTCCGCCGAGCCGGCGGCTGGCGCTCTGCAACCGCAGTTTGCCAAGGTGGCAAGCGCTTGAGGTCATAGTCAGAATCCGCGAAAGAGGAGAATTGAAAATGAAGAACGTAATATCCGGCCTCGCCAAATTTCAGGAGGAGACCTTTCCAAAGCACCGCGATCTGTTTGAGCGGCTGGCTTCGGGACAGAGTCCGGAGACGCTGTTTATCACTTGCAGCGACTCGCGAATCGATCCCTGCATGCTCACCCACACCAAGCCGGGCGATATCTTTATCTGCCGAAACGCCGGTAACATTGTGCCCGCGTACGGCGAAGTGATCGGCGGAGTTTCCGCCACCATCGAGTATGCCGTGCTTGCATTAGGGGTAAGAGACATCATCGTGTGCGGTCACTCGGACTGTGGGGCGATGAAGGGGCTACTGAACCCGCAGAGCGTGGCCCACATGCCGGCGGTGGCTGCGTGGCTGCGCTACGGAGAGAGCGCCCGGTTCGTGGTTCAGGAAAACCACTCGCACCTTACCGGCAGGGATCTGCTCAACGCGATGATCGAGCAGAACGTGCTAGCGCAAATGGACAACCTGCGGACCCATCCCGCCGTTTCGGCCAGGCTGGCGAAAGGTCAGCTGAATCTCCACGGTTGGGTGTACGACATCGGATCCGGAGAAGTCCGGACCCTCGATCCGGCGCAAGCGCGTTTTGTTCCACTTCAGGCGAGGACGCCCGCTTTGGCGTAGCACGGCGTCCACGGGATTCTAAAAAATCAAATCCGTAAACAGGAGATATTGCATATCCATGGGACGACATCTCAATTTGAATCGGGGAGACTTCGCGAAGGACTTCCTCGCTTCGATCGTAGTCTTCCTGGTTGCGCTTCCGCTGTGCATGGGAATTGCAATCGCTTCCGGGGCACCGCCTGTCACGGGCTTGGTCACCGGGATCATCGGCGGCATTGTGGTCGGCTTACTCGCCGGAAGTCCGCTTCAAGTCAGCGGTCCGGCCGCCGGACTGGCGGTCATCGTGTACGAGCTGATTCAGACTCACGGAATCGGGATGCTAGGACCGATCGTGCTATTGGCAGGGGCAATCCAACTCGCCGCGGGTCTGTGCAGAGCAGGACAGTTGTTCCGCGCCATTTCTCCGTCGGTCATCTACGGGATGCTGGCGGGCATCGGCGTCCTGATCTTCGCGGGCCAGTTCCACGTGATGGTGGATGACAAGCCCAAAGGAAGCGGGCTGCTGAACCTGATTTCGATTCCGGAAGCTATTTACAAAGGGGTTTTTCCGCTGGACGGGAGCTCGCATCATCTTGCGGCTTTCCTCGGTGTGTTAACGATCACGATTCTTCTTGCCTGGAACAAGTTCGCCCCGGCGAAGCTGAAACTGATCCCGGGCGCGGTTGTCGCCGTGGGCCTCGCCAGTGCGTTGGCCGGCATTTGGAAGCTGCCAGTGCAGTACATCCAGATCCCGGAGAACTTGTGGCAAGCGATCCAGTGGTCGACGCCAGACAAGCTCGCTGGGCTATTGAACACCGACGTGGCGCTGGCGGCTTTCGCCCTGGCCTTCGTCGCCAGCGCGGAATCGCTGCTAAGCGCCAACGCTGTCGATCAAATGCACGATGGCCCGCGCACTAATTACGATCGCGAGATGGCAGCTCAGGGCATGGGCAATATGCTCTGCGGGGCGCTTGGCGGCCTTCCGATGACCGGCGTCATTGTTCGCAGCTCGGCGAATGTTACCGCTGGTGCAGCCACCCGGCTATCCGCTGTTCTTCACGGCGTGTGGCTGCTGGTCCTCGTGGCGGCCGTGCCCTTCGTACTTAAATTGGTCCCCACCAGCAGCCTCGCGGCGCTTCTGGTTTACACCGGGTATAAACTGGTCAACCCCGCCAACATTCGGCGCCTGCTCAAATACGATAAACTGCCCGTCGCCGTCTACGCGGTGACCGTAGTCATGATTGTTGTCACAAACCTGTTAACGGGAATCCTGGTGGGCCTTGGACTGTCGCTGGTGAAGCTGCTTTACGCTTTCTCGCATATGGGGATCCGGATCGAACGGACGAGCGCTCACCGCGTGGACTTCCATCTGTACGGCTCAGCCACCTTTATGCGCCTGCCGAAGCTGGCGGATGAGCTGGAGAAGCTTCCCACCGACAAAGAGATCCACGTTCATTTTCATGACCTCGACTACATTGATCATGCTTGTCTTGAAGCGCTCTCCAATTGGGAACAGCAGCGGGTGAAGAAAGGGGGAAGGGTAGCCATAGAGTTTGACGAGTTGATGCAGAAGTTCCGCCAGATGAACGCTCTTAGTCCCGTTGCGGCGGGCGAAGCGCTCGCCCGCTAGGGAGGAATTCTATGCCATCAATTACCAGAATTCTCGCGCCGGTGGATTTTTCCCCGCCTTCCGAGGGAGCCGCACGGTATGCCCAGTTCATCGCCCGGCAGGTTGGATGCGAACTGACGCTGCTCCACGTGCTGGAGCCGGTCGAATTCGCCCTCTCGCCGATAGACATCTCGCCCGAACGGCTGGATGCGCTCATGGCGGCGAAGTCGCGCACGATTCAGGGGACGCTGGACCACTTTCCCGGCAGGGAATCGGACGGCCTCACCGTCAAGCGACTGTTGGTCAAGGGAGATCCCGCGGAGCAGATTCTCCTATGCGCCAACTCGGGGAAGGCGGACTTGATCGTGATGCCGACGCATGGGTTCGATCCTATCCGTAGATTTCTTCTCGGCTCGGTCGCCTCGAAGGTGCTCCACGGAGCGAAAATTCCGGTATTGACCGGGGTCCATTTCGAAGAGCACACCACCGGAACATTTCCGCCGCGCCATATCGTGTGCGGGCTCGATCTGGGACCAAACAGCGCTCGGGTCCTGGACTGGGCCAGCCATCTGGCGCAGGAATTCGCCGCACAACTCACCGTGGTCCACGCCACTCCGGACATCGGGGGACGCGCGGGGGAGTTTATCAACGCCGACTGGCGAGTCATGCTGAGCAACCGGGTGCGGGAGCAGATCGACAGCCTCCAACAAGCCGCGGTCGGCAAGGTGGAGGTCGTGGTGGCGGACGGCGATCCGCATAAGGCGCTCCGCGACACAGTCCAGCGCGAGAACGCCGGCCTGCTCGTGGTTGGCCGCGGCGCCTCCGCGGAAGGACCTTTCGGCCGCCTCCGCGCACATGCCTACGCCATCGTTCGCGCTTCCCCGTGTCCGGTCCTGAGCGTATAGATGAAGGCGTCGCTAATCGCCGCCGCCGTCTTTTGCCTGGTCACTGAAAGCGCCGCCGGACAGAGTGCCACCGGCAGAGTGTGGGATACCAATCACCACGGTTGGTTCATGTACTTTGGCGACCATCCGGTTCGCGGCAAGTGGGGCGCGCACCTGGAGGGCCAGTGGCGCAGGCACGACGTCATTACGAAATGGCAGCAGCTCCTGCTGAGGCCAGGCGTCAACTACCAGTTCAGCGAAAACACGATGTTTACACTGGGCTACGCCTACGTAAAGACTCATCCCTATGGCGATTACCCTGCAAATTATCCCTTCCCCGAACACCGCATGTACCAGCAGGTGTTAGTGAAACAGAAGGCCGCCGGCGTCCGCCTACAGCACCGGCTCCGGCTGGAACAGAGGTTTATCGGACGGATGATCCCCGGCGGCGGAGGAGCCGCCAAGCTGGATTCTTGGCGATATCAGAACCGTTACCGCCATTTTTTCAAAGCCGAGGTGCCTCTGGGCCGGAAGGGCGGGAGAAGCAACTGGTACGTGGCATTCTATGACGAGATCTTCGTCAACTTCGCTCCCAAACACGGTGCCGGTACCTTCGATCAGAACCGCGCCTACGCCGCCGTTGGGCACATTTTGCGGAAGTCGGGAAAGATTGAAGTCGGGTATATGAATCAGCTTCTGGCCCGCAGGAACAGCGCGATTCTCGAATCCAACCACACGCTCCAGATTGCCTTTTTCACCAGTCGTCCGTTCGGCAAATAGGCAGTGGGTCGCCCTGCATCATATCCGCGCGACTTCTGAGGCCGCGACGCCTGAGCGAAGGGTCCCACCAGGCCGTGGTGGAACCGGATATCTCCGGTCAGGCCGGCAATTCGTGCCCGCTGTTGAATGCCCGGTTGTTTCGAGGTGTAGCGCCGGAACTATCTACTTGTCGGTCCGTGTCTTCCAGCCTACACTCGGTTGTGGGACCTCCCATCTGAACGGCTGATGTGACGGGAGACAGAACAACGAGGGAACGGGGCGTGCGTATCCCGGGCGGACATTCGCGGATCCGTGGAGCGAGCGCGGGGGGTACAGGCACCGGCGCGGATTCTACAATGCTCGGCACTCATCCGGAAGCTGGGCGGTCTCGACGACACAGGCGAGCGGACTCTCGAAATGGCGGTCCGCCGGATGGGTTTATCGGCGCGCGCGCTCGGCGGCGGAGCTGGAAGGGACCGGGAACATCGCCGCGAAGCATATCGCGGAAGCGGTGCGGCACAGGTATCCCGACCGGAATTGCTGGAATTGAGCGCTGCTCACACCTGCCGATCGACACTGGCAGGTTTCCGTCGGGTCGATTGAGGTATTCTTGCACGATGTCCCAGTTAACGAAAGGGTTGTTCCTGTGTCTCTTGCTCCGGGCTGCCGTGAGCGCCGGCGACTGGCCCACCTTCGGCCATGATCCGCAGCGCACTGGCTGGGCTTCGAACGAGAGAACCCTGAGTACGGCTAATGTCTCGAACCTCGAACTGAAGTGGCGGACAAGGATCGACAACAAAGCCTTCCAGCTCGCTGCGCTGACGGCCCCCGTCGTGGCGACCGGCGTCTCCACAAGCCGCGGAGTCCGGAACGTGGTGTACATCGCTGGCAATCAGGGGACGGTGTCCGCGCTCGATACCGATGACGGTGACATCCTCTGGACGCGAAAGCTTACGACTTATGCGCTGCCGAATAACGTCGGGTTGCAGGGATCGGTCTATTGCCCCAATGGGATTAACGCGACGCCGACGTTTGACCGGCGGACAGGTATCTTGTACGTACTGGCCGAGGACGGAGCGCTGTACGGGTTCGACTCAGGCAGCGGGAAGACGCGTTTCGGGCCGGTTCAGTTCGTGGCGCCTTTCGCTAAGAGCTGGAGTCTGAACCTGGTTGAAGACACCATCTACACGGTGTTGGCGCAGGGCTGCGGCGGGGCACTCTCCGGCTTCTACTCGATGAATATCCGCGACCCGCATCACACGGTGGTCCGGCAAATGCTGCTCTCGAACACAAACACCGGAGGCATCTGGGGCCGCGGCGGTCCCGTCATCGGAACCGATGGCCGAGCCTACGGATCGACGGCGGATGGACCGTTCGATCCCGCTACCGGCGATTACTCAAATAGCGTGGTTGCCGTTTCGGTCCGCGACCTTTCACTTGCCGATTATTTCACTCCGGTCAACTGGCGCGAACTCTACCGCCGCGACCTCGATTTCGGTGGCGCCAGTCCCGTCTGGTTCTCCTGGAAGAATTACAACCTGCTCGCCAGCGGCGCCAAAGAAGGCGTTCTTTACCTGCTCGATGCAGCCTCTCTCGGAAGCAAGGACCATCAGACGCCCCTCTACTCGGCCGGCAAACTCGGGAACGACGCAAACGCCAGCACCTCCCAGGGCATCTGGGGCGGACTTTCCACCTGGCGGGACGACCGGGGGGAAACCTGGATCTACGTTCCCATGTACGGTCCGGTGTCCCGCTTTGCTCCGCAATTCCCGCTGACCAACGGACCAACCTCCGACGGGAGCGTTATGGCCTTCAAGCTCGCGACTGACGCGCGCACGGGAAAGCCGAGTCTCGAGCCGGCCTGGATTTCCGGGAATCTCAGGGTTCCCGATCCCGTGGCAATTGCCAACGGAGTGGTGTTCGCGCTCGCCACGGGCGAGAACGTCAATCAACGAGGGGGTAAACCGGCCCGGGTTCAGAACACACAACCTGGTGTACTCTACGCTCTCGACGCGCAAACCGGAAAGGAGTTGTACAGCAGCGGCAAAGACATCGCGAGCTGGGTGCACTTCAGCGGACTCGCGATTGCCGAGGGGCGGATATTCACCGTTGACTACGAATCGCAGGTGTACTGTTTCGGGCTGAAGGGCAAATGATGCGCCCGCACATTAGGCGTTGATTGATACGAGGACGCCAGATCGACGCTTCGCTGGAGGATGCATCCTAATACGCGCATTCCCCGATTGCGTTCGACATGCGTTCCTTGAAGGTTGAGGTTCGCGCCTGAGCAAGCGGCGCCAAATGTTTAGGGAAAACCCTTTGCCGCAGCCCTGTGGCTTGTCCGAACCGATGAAAACCGCTTGCTTGATGTAACGGGTAGTACGCATCACTTACTTTACTCCGCCCGACGAATTGCCGCGGGTTCGCCTTAACCGGGGCGGCTTGCCGGATGATCTCTCGACACCACGTCCGCCACAACGAGTCCGTGCCGCAGTGGCGCGCCCAACGTATTCGACCCGGCTCTCCACGCGCCTACTGAAGCCGATGGTTCGGTGTATACTCCGTTAAATCGGAGCCTCATGAGACACGCTTGGTTACCCTTCGTTCTTTTGGCGGCGCTCAACGCGCAGCCCGTATCACGCGACTATGGCCGCTCGATGACGGTTACGCGTCACGGCATCGCGGCAACGTCGCAAATCCTGGCGTCCCAGGCTGGGGCCGAAATGCTCGCGCGCGGCGGGTCCGCGGCGGATGCGGCGATTGCCGCCAACGCCGTGCTGGGCTTGGTGGAGCCGATGATGGACGGCATGGGGGGCGATCTGTTCGCCCTTTATTGGGACGCCAAATCGGCCAGACTTTACGGGTTGAACTCGAGCGGTTGGGCGCCGAAGGGCATGACCACCGGGTACTTCGCCAGAAAAGGAGTCACCGCCATGCCGGGCACTGGCATCGACAGCGTCATCGTGCCGGGCTGCGTAGCTGGTTGGGCCGCAGCGCACAAGCGATTTGGAAAGTTGCCTTGGAAGACGTTGTTTGAACCGGCCATTCACTACGCGACCGAGGGTTTCCCTGTGACGGAGCGCATTGCGGCGGCATGGGGCGGCGCCAGCATAAAACGCCTCTCCATGAGCGAAGGCGCGCCCGAGATCTTCCTGCCGGAGGGCAAGCCTCCAGCGCAGGGTCAGGTATTCCGCAATCCCGCGCTCGCGAAGGCCATGACGCGGGTGGCCGAGGAAGGCGCGACGGCGTTCTACCGGGGAGACATCGCCAAGGCGATCGTCGCAGTCGAACGGCAGTTGGGCGGATCGATGGAGTTGGCCGACCTCGCTGAATTCGAACCCGAATGGGTGGACCCGGTCTCGACTACCTATCGCGGCTGGCGCGTCTACGAACTGCCGCCAAACGGCCAAGGTATCGGCGCACTCGAGATGCTGAATCTGATGGAGACGGCCAAACTCGGCGACTATCAGGCAATGAGCGCGGCGGCGCTGCATTGGAAAATCGAATCCATGCGTATTGCCTACACGGATTTGCGCAAATATGTTTCAGACCCGCGTTTCGTCAATGTGCCCGTGGATCAAATGCTGTCGAAAGACTATGCGCGGCGGCGGGCGGCGGGGATCGACTCCAATCGCGCGCAATGCAAAACGGAGCCGGGGGATTTTGGTATGAGCGGAGGGGTAAGCGGCAACACAACCTACCTCGCCACGGTGGATGCGGACGGCAACATCGCTTCGTGGATACAGAGCGTGTCGGGCTTGTGGGGCTCGGCTGTCGCCGTGCCGGGATTCGGATTTCATTTACAGAATCGCGGTGGGTCTTTTAAACTGGATCCGCAACATGCCAACGCCCTCCTGCCGCGCAAACGGCCGTTCCACACAATCATTCCGGGCTTTGCGGAAAAGGACGGGCAGCGGTTGGGATTCGGCATCATGGGCGGTCCGGTGCAGCCGCTCTCTCACGCGCAGTTTATCTCCAATATCGCCGACCACGGCATGAACCTGCAGGCCGCGATCGAGGCTCCACGGTTCATCGAAACGCGCGCCACTCCGGGCCGCAAGCTCGAAGGCTGCGAGGTAAGCATGGAGACGCGCGTGCCCGTCGAGGTCAGGCAGGCGCTTGAACGCCGGGGCCACAAGATCACCGAATTAGGCCCTTATAACATCATGCACGCGGGGACCGGCCAGGCCGTGATGCACGACTCCGCGACGAAGGTAAATTCCGCCGCGTCCGACCCGCGTGGCGACGGAGCGGCGATTCCGGAGAGCCCGCGGCGGGCGTACCGCTAACGCTCATTCGAACAATCCGAACGTGAACACATCGCTTTCCGCAGCGATTGAAACGTACTGCTTCCCATCCAACATGTAGGTTACAGGCGATGCGAACAGGCTGCGTCCCATCGAAAAATGCCACAGATCCTTCCCCGTAGTGGCATCGAGGGCGACGAGGTTGCCGTCATCGTCGCCGCTGAACAGCACGCCGCCGGCCGTTGAGACAGTCCCCGCCCACATGATACCGGGACCGGGCATGGGATGCTCCCACTTCAATTTGCCGTTGAAAACATCCAGCGCCCTGAGATAGAATCTTCCAGGTTCCGCGGGAATTCCCTCGTTGCCTGTGCCGCGGAAGCCGGAAGCCGGTACCGGCTCCTTTGCCGAGGCAACGATGATGTCGCATTGTTCGAGCGTCACTACGTAGAAGAGTCCCGTCGAAGGGTTGAAGGAGGGCGACATCCAATTTGAAGCGCCGCGCACGGAAGGGCACACCTTGGTTCCAGCCGGCGTCGGGATCTTGGCGGGAATCACCTTCGGCCTTCCTTTGTCGTCGATACCGCTGGTCCAGTCCAGCTTCTTGACAAACGGGACGGCATGCAGAAACTCGCCGGTCACGCGGTCAAGCACGTAGTAAAACCCATTCCGGTTCGCCTGCACGAGCAGTTTTCGCTGGCGGCCACGGAACGCGCCGTCGAGCAGCACCAGGCTCTCATTCGCATCCCAATCCCAAACGTCGTGCGGCGTGAACTGGAAATGCCATTTCAACTTGCCGGTATTCGCATCGAGCGCGACGACGCAATCGGAATAGAGGTTGTCGCCGGGTCTGCGTCCGCCATAAAAATCCGGCCATGGATTGCCCGTCGGCCAGTAGATCGTGTTCAACTCCGGATCGTAGGAACCGGTAGTCCACGTGGGAGCGCCGCCCATTTCCGCCGGGAAATTCCCCCATGTTTCCGAGCCCGGTTCGCCTTTGGCGGGAACGGTCCAGAATCGCCAGATCTCTTTCCCGCTATCAGGATGTATGGCGGCGACAAACCCGCGCTGTCCGGACCCGCCGCCGGCGACGCCTACAAGGATCCCGCTTCGTATCGCGAGGGGAGCGATGGAAGTACTGTACCCGCCCTCGGCGGATGCGTACTCCACGTCGAAGACAAGGTTCCCGGTCAGGCGATTCAGAGCGATGAGATGACAGTCGGCGGTGACGAAGTAGACCTTGTCGTTGAGGATCGCGGAACCGCGATTGACACGCGTACCCTTGGCGCCGGAGGCGCGATACTGCCAGGCCTTGCGGCCGGAGCGCGCATCGAGGGCGTACATTTCGTTGGTGTTCGTGACGTACATTAGCCCGTCATGGACGATGGGTGACGCTTCCAGCTTCTTCGCTCCATCGACGCGGAAGACCCACTTCGCCACCAGAGACTTCACATTCGCCGGCGTAATTTGGCTTAGCGACGAATGCCGTGTCGCGGCGTAGTCGCCGTTGTAAGTGAGCCAATCCGCGTTCGGCGAACTGGCGATCCGCTCCTGGCTGACCTGGGCTCGGACGAGCAGGGGTATGAGTAGAACAAATACACGTTTCATCGGGACGATCCTCCGTAGGGGCGAGTGGACTGGCCTGCAAGAAACGCGAGCAGGTGCTCGATGCGATCCGAGTCCGAGACGGCCGGCATGATCGAGCCTTCCTTGAATTCCAGGCTGGCGATTTTTCCGCGGTCGAGCAAGTGGATTCGTCCGGCTCGGTCGACGATTTGCGCGGAATAGTTGTCATAGTTCCGGGCGACGCCATCCACGGCGCGCCCGTCCTTCAAAACCGCGGTGACGCCTTGAAAGCCGGTTTCGATTCGGGCAGAAGGCCTCGCGACGGATTCGCGCAGTTGTTGCAGCGTGCGTTCGGCGCCGATATTGGAGAGGTCGGGGCCAGGATATCCACCGCGATTGAGAATCATGTGGCAGGTTGAGCATTTTCCTTCTCCGAAGAAGATGGCTCGCCCGCGGGCTGAATCGCCGCCAGGGCGCGCGGAGATGGCGGGCGCCGTAAGGGAGCGGACGAAGGCCGCAATCGCCTTGATCTTGTCATCCGGCAGGGGAAAGCCCGGCATGCTTGTGCCGGGGAGGCCGTTCTTGATGGAATTAAGAAGCGTACCTGACGGCAGCCGGCTTGCGCGGCCGGAAAGAAGACTCGGCCCTTGGCTTCCTTCGCCGGTCGCGCCGTGGCAGCCGGAACAGGAACCCATGTAGATCTGCCTGCCCACCTCGAGCGAGCCGGAGTCCGCAGTTAAAGTGTTGACTTGGGCCAAGGCCGCATTGAAGGCGAGAGCCAGCAGAAATAGAAGCATCCCGATATGATATCCGCACGGCGTGCGGACCGAAAGTGACGCCCCTCCTCGCTCCGGATATGTCGCGGGCGGTAAAGGGCCAAATGCGGTCGCCACCTGGCGCGAGGTTTTTCTTGGCGGGAGTGATGGGCCGTCTCGCCGCCGGTGAATCAAGCTACTTCTTCATCTCCCGGATCCTGATATCGCGAAAAAGGAACACACTGAAACGATCGTGCAGCTGCAGGCCGATAGGGCCGGTCTTTGGCCGTCCAGGCTCGCCCGGATGGCTCGCCACCTCATGACCGTTCAGCCGCACGCGAATAATATCGCTCCGCGATTCGATGTCCAGGCTGTTCCAGTCGTTCTCTTTCTCATGCCCGAACGCCGCCGGAGCGAACAGGTAGATGCTCCCGGTTGGGTATTTGGTTTTCACGGCGCCCAGGATCTGAATCTCGTAACCGAAATGCGCCGGAGTCTTGGTAAAGTCCGGATCAGGTCCATACGAGTACCTGCCGCGCGTGCTGTCCCGGATCGAGATGCCGCTGTTCCCGCCCGTCGGCGTCATGTATTCCACGTGCAAATCGTATTCGCCGAACTCACCCACCGTATATAACCAGGACTGCGTTTGGCGCCAACTGACGTATTGCTTCTCCCCGATAGGCCACGCCTGCCCGAACGGATTCTTTTCGCCCGAGACGGGGTAGGCGATCAGCATCCCGACAGCCAGAACCTTCCACTGACCATCACCTTTCTTCTCCCAGCCGTCGAGGTTTCTGCCGTTGAAGAGGGGCTTCCAGTCTTCAGCCGAGGCGCTGCCCGCGTACAAAAGCGCGCTCAACAATATCAATCGCTTCATAAAATTCTCGCTACTCCCGCCTTGCCAGTATACGCGTCTTTGACTCAGGGCGCGGGGACGCTCGACTCCCATCGGTTTGCGGACAACGAACGGAATGATAAGCTTCTCTCATGCCGCGGTTGACGCCGAATCCCTGCTTGAGTCTCCTTATATTGTCCGCCTCCGTGTTTGGGGCCGTTGATGCCGTGAGCCCCGGCGGGTTTGTCGTGGAGCGCCCCACCCTGATCTGCCTTGGCTTTGAGTGGCGGATCGCGGGCGATGACAACCGCGACGCCATCGTCGAAGTCAGCTATCGAAAGACCGGCGACGGCAGCTGGAAGCGCGGTATGCCGCTGTTCAGGCTGGGCGGAGAGAAGGTCTTTCGCAAGGGTCTCGGCCTCGATTACACCGCGCCCGAGATGTTCGCGGGCAGCATTCTCGACCTGGAACCCGACACCGAATACGAAGCACGATTCGAGATGCGCGATCCTGACGGAGTGCGCGGCCAAGCCGTTCACACCGTCAAGGCCCGCACGCGCGGCGAGCCGCGAGCCGCACAAAATGCGCGAATCCTGCACGTGTATCCACCGGCGTGGCGTGGCGCGAAACAGGAGCCGGCGTTCACCGGCCTCAAGGAAGCCTACTTTGGATCGGGCCGCGGAGATTGGGCAGTGGTCGGCGAGCGGAAGGTGCGGGCAGGCGACGTCATTCTGGTCCACGCCGGGCTGTACAAAGGCGACCGGTTCAAATACTCCGAAACGCTTGGCCTCGATTTCGACGGAACCTACGTCCTGACCGCGAAAGGCACGCCTGAACGCCCAATCGTCATTCGCGCGGCCGGCGACGGCGAGGTGATCTTCGACGGCGATGGCGCGCACGAACTCTTCAACGTGATGGCGGCGGATTACAACATCTTCGAAGGGCTAACCATCCGCAACACCGATATCGCGTTTCAGGCCGGCTTGAAGGACGTTATTGGCGCGAAGGGTCTCACTGTCCGCAACTGCCGGTTGGAAGACGTCGGAATCGGTGTCACAACTCAGTACTCCGGATCGCAGGATTTCTACATCGCCGACAACGTCATGATCGGCCGCGACGACCGCTACAGGCTGCTGGGTTGGTTCAATCCCGGAGTTTATGGTGGCAACCGGCTCAAAAGCTATTACGCGGTGAAGGTCTACGGAGCGGGTCATGTGGTCTGCCACAACTACATTGCGTATTTTCACGACGGCATTGATGTCTGCACTCACGGCGCTCCGGATGCGGAAGAGGGCCATAGAGCTACAGCCATCGATTTCTACAACAATGACATCCACCTGATGGCGGACGATTTCATTGAGGCCGACGGGGGAGTACACAACATTCGCGTCCTGCGGAATCGGGGCGTTAATGCGGCCCAGTGCGGGCTGAGTGCGCAGCCGATCTACGGCGGACCGGCCTACTATATCCGTAACGTCCTGTATCACGTTCCCACCGGCTGCGGACTCAAGTTCAATGTGAAGCCAGCCGGCCTGGTTCTCTATCACAACACCGTCATTGCCGAAGGGCTTCCCGGAGATCTTTTTTCGAACGCCCACTTCCGGAACAACCTGTTTCTGGGGATCGACGCGCCAGGCAGGGCGGTCTTCCGATTCTCCAACGCGACATCCTACTCGTCCTACGACTACAACGGCTACCGGCTGAATCCGAAGGCCAAAGATCAGTTTCTTTGGAAGTCGCCGCGGCAAGGCCTGCTGCGCGACTATGACCTTGACCGGGCGAGCCCGCAGCCGTTTTATTCTTTGGCCGCCTTAAGTGCCGCGACGGGGCAGGAGGTTCACGGCGTCGAGGTTGACTACGCCGTCTTCGAAGACCTTCGGGCGCCGGACGCGGAACAGCCGAGCGCCGTTTATCGGGCCCGCGACTTGAACTTCAGACTCAAGCCCGGCGGCAAAGCCGTGGACGCCGGGATTCGCATACCGAACGTGAACGACAGCTATACAGGTAAGGCGCCCGATCTCGGAGCCAACGAACTGGAGCAACCGGAACCTGCATTCGGGCCTCGCGGGAAAAGCCTGAGGCCGGGTGAGTAAATCCTCCAGCAGGCAAAGGTGACTGGGTTGGGCGGCCAAGGGGGACGAATGCGCCTGGCTCGACACTACTCTGGCCAACGCTTTCGCAAAGCCGCTTACGATGACTGCATGGGGCTTCGACTTTCGCTACGCTAGACTCATGGGCAGGCCCGCAACATTGCTCGAAAAACTATGCGAGCACGCAGCGTCATTCGGCGCTCAATCTATTGAGGTAGAGTACAAGAACGGCCGCGAATGGGTTCTCGCCTTCAAAGGCGGCGCCGGCATCTCCATCGCGAACTTCACAAGCTCGAGTTCCGATGGGAAGGAGTTGCGCCGGAATCTCTACGCCGCCGCGAAAAGGACCCCTCGCAGCGTTTTCCGGGGGCAAGTCTACCTTCTCAAACCCATCTTCTACAGTGATCGCTGATTTTTGTCGGTAAGTTGTTGATTCGCGAAGGAGGGATGCGGTTCTGGCGTAAATCCTAGTGTCACGTTTATTTGCAAATGGTTCGGTATATCGCTAGTTTGTTCTTGTAATCTT
>SYKU01000087.1 GCA_005808865.1 Acidobacteriota bacterium | reverse complement strand
CACCGTACGGCCCAAAATGTCCGCGCGTATCAGGGAAGTTGTAGGCCTTTGGCAGGTCGTCAGGTTTCATTGGGGTATTCCTTCGCAATATGGGAGTCTGCCGCATGCGCGGCAGCTAGAAACTGGGCGGGCGAGCCTCTCACCGACCTTGACAAGGCTCTTAATTTCATCCGCACCACCACCACAAAGTCCGGTCTCGTCGTCACCGCCCAGTTGATCGCCGACACCTACGTCAAGGGGAGCAAAGTCACTGACGCTGAAATACGCCGGCTCAACCTCCTACCCCACGACACTCTCGGTCGCTGGAACTACACTCTGCATCCCAAACAGATTGTGAATTAATTGTTGGGCTGCCGCTAGGAAACTCTACGCTATGCCGTTACTCAGGAGTTATGCCATTTCGAAGTGAAACAACCTCTCCTATGTCGTTCTATACGAACCAGAAACGGCGCGTTTCCGAGAGTTGCCCGGCTTGCACCGCTTCATAGAACGGCCTTGCCGACGGGCTGTCAGCGTCGAGGCAAACGAACACTCGCCGGGCGCCGTGTTCCACGAACCACGATGCCATCAACCGCAACAGGCGAGTCGCAACCGCCTTCCTACGCGCTGCCGGCTCAACGAAGAGATACTGAACCTCGCCTGCACAACCATGACGGGTCGTCAGATGGCCCGCGATGTAACCTACAACCCTTTGGTCCATCACCGCGACGTACCCGATTCGCGGCAGTAACGCCTGCTGAGGATGATGAAGTCCGCTCAAGTACGCACCCATCCTGCCGTCGGCGGGACCGGCGGCGGAATCACTCAACCGGCAGAAAGCCATACCTTGAACATCCGCGCTGGTCGCTTCCCGAAACACAAAGTCTGCCGGTAGTGCCTTGCTCCTCAAGTTCATCTTGAACGTCACCGAGTCGGCAGGATCAGGCCTTTTCCGTTTTGAACGAGCGGCCGATCAGGAAACACTCTTTCGTGCCGAATTCGCCGCCATCCCCGCGGTGTTCTAGCCCACGTGTCGTGGGCGAGGGAGGTGAAGAGCTGATCTCCAACTTCGACCATCTTCTTTTCGAACTCCGGATCTCGCCGCTCAACATAGTAGCGGACCTTGTGAGGATTCAGTTCCCCTGAGTCAGAATGCGATGCAGCTTGGATCGGCTCAGGCGGCTCACGCTGGGATGCCCGGTCGCGACGGCTTCCTTTCGAATGTGGCGCTCCAAAAGATCGTAGGTCCACAGTTCATAAGAGTAGCCGAGATCCTTGGGCTTCTGACAGGCGAGGTTTCGCACCAAGCCATTGCCTCGTCGGTAATCCGTCTGGCTTGGCCGGGTCGAGGCAGTTCTCCCAACGCGACTTCAAGACCGAACTGAAGGAACTTCCGAGCACACAAGGCCGCGGTGGTCCGGTTGACCAGGTTGGCTGAGGCCACGGCACTGTCGCTCATTCCATTGGCGCAGTCCAAAAGCATGGCGGCGTGGTGAACCCGCTGCTTTTCTTCGCAGCGAGATCGACGCAGGGCCTCGAGTTTCGCCCGCTGCTCTTCAGACAAAGTCAAAGGTGCTCGCTTTGTGACAAATGGCATGAACCATTCTGCCACAGAACGCTCGTATTGTATGGTCTTCAACAGAACACTGATCTAGGTCAGGAAGTCGCCATCTACGATTCTCTCCGAAATGCTGTCATTGAATTGCAGGAACTCGGAGCTGAGGTGGAGCCAGTAGAGGCGGAAGTTGAAGTCGAAGACTGACGCTTCTTCTACGCCTTTGGCCGTGTCGCGCTGTTGGCTGCAGCGCTCGCGCCGGGTTCCCGGATGCGCGCATCTCCGTGGGCCAGAGCCGTCCTTCGTCTCCTTCCCGCCGTCGATGGTTTCATCGTCTTTTGCTCCGACTGTGGCCGGGCGCGCGGCCCGGGTTTTGATGCGCGCGTGTGCATTCGTCACCGGGTGATAATGGACCAATGAAACGCACTCGCGCAAATGCTGGTTTCGCGGCCCTTTTTGTACTTGTTACATCCCTTCTTCACGCCGCCGGCAAAGAACAGACCGCCCTCGACCGGTATATCGCGAAGCCCGACGCCAGTTATAGATATGCAGTCGCAGCTTCGATTCCAGGCGAGGGCTACACAGCCACCGTCCTCGACATGACTTCGCAAACCTGGCGGAGCGCCGCCGAAGTCGACCGCACCGAATGGAAGCACTGGGTCACCATCGTGAAGCCGGCTGAGGTGAAAACGTCCACGGGATTCCTGTTCATAACGGGCGGCGCGAACGGCGGCAAACCGCCCGCTGGCGTCGACGCCATGCTCACGTCGCTCGCGATTGCAACCGGGTCCGTTACGGCTGAGCTCCGCATGGTCCCCAATCAGCCGCTGGTCTTCGCGGGCGAAACCCGGAAGCGCACTGAAGATTCGCTCATCGCCTACACGTGGAACAAATTTTTCCGAGGCGGCGACGAGGAGTGGCCCGCGCGCTTGCCGATGACAAAGGCCGCCGTGCGCGCGCTCGATACAATTACTTCATTCAGCGCGAGCGCCCAGGGCGGCGGCGTGAAGGTGGACCGCTTCGTCGTTTCGGGCGGATCGAAGCGCGGCTGGACCACATGGACTACGGCGGCCGTCGACCAGCGCGTCGTTGCGATCGTGCCGTTCGTGATCGATATGCTGAATATTGAGAAATCCATGGACCACCATTTCCGCGCGTATGGTTTCTGGGCTCCGAGCATCGGCGACTACACTGAAGCGCGAACCATGGACTGGACGGGCACGCCACGCTACCGGGAGCTAATGAAGATCGAAGAGCCGTACAGCTATCTCGACCGGCTTACCATGCCGAAGTTCATCGTCAACGCCAGCGGCGATCAGTTCTTCCTGCCCGATTCCTCGCAGTTTTACTTCAACGATTTGAAGGGCGAAAAGTACCTCCGCTACGTGCCGAATGCGGATCATTCGCTGCGGAAATCGGACGCGAGAGAAAGCTTGCAGGCGTTTTACGAGTCGATTGTCGCCGGAACGCCGCGTCCGAAGTTCGCATGGAAATTTGAGAAAGACGGCTCCATTCACGTGAAGCCTGGCACGGTGAAACCGTCCGAAATGAAGTTATGGCAAGCTACGAATCCGAAAGCTCGCGATTTTCGAATGGAGGCTCTGGGGCCCGTGTGGACTTCCACGACGCTCTCGGCGGGCAAGGGCGGAACGTATATCGGCAAAGCCACGCCGCCCGCGGCCGGATGGACCGGGTTCTTCGTCGAGTTGACGTATCCAACTTCGGGAAAGTACCCGATGAAGTTCACCACGGGTGTTCGCGTGACGCCCGATACACTGCCGTTTGCGTCGCCGAGGGCAACGCCCCCGATCTAAGCTGATCGACGCACGGATTTGCAGTAAGGAGCCCGGATGGGAAGCGAGCGGAAAAATGAGAGCCTGGTCTGCTCAACGATCGCATCGGTCGCGCACTTGTGCCGCGCGGGACGCCTTCGTTCCGCTTTGCCCCGCCGGACTGCGCTCAAGACATCCGCCTGGATCAAGGGGACACCTAAAATACTGCATAATAGTTGGCTGATGCGAAACAGAATTCTTATCGTGACAGCGGCGTGCCTGTTTGCCGCCGGATGTTCAAGCAAGACGGAGCCGGACAAGGCTTTAATCGCGCCGTCTTCAAAGGTGGAGACCGCGCCGGAGAAGTACGTGGCGAACTTCGATACGAGCAAGGGTGCGTTTACGGTTGAAGTGACGAAGTCTCTTTCGCCCTTCGGCGCGGACCGCTTCTACAATCTGGTGAAGAGTGGCTACTTCGACGGCGCACGATTCTTCCGCGTCCTGCCCGGATTCATCGTGCAATTCGGAATCGCGGGCGATCCTTCGATTTCGAAGCTGTTCCGGCAATCCACAATACCCGACGACCCTGTGAAAACTCACAACCGCGAAGGTTATCTCACCTTCGCGACCGCCGGACCCGGCACGCGCACGACTCAGATATTCATCAATCTGGGCGAGAACGACCGTCTTGACGAACAGGGTTTCTCTCCCTTCGGCAAGGTGACCAGCGGAATGGATGTCGTAAAGAGCTTTTACGCCGGCTATGGCGAGGGTCAACCGCGCGGCAACGGTCCGGATCAGGGCCGCATCGAGAACGAAGGTAACGCCTACCTGGAAAAGGACTTTCCGCGGCTCGACTTCATCAAGAAAGCTACAATAGCGCCGTAGAAAGGCGGGCGACGGGCAATTCGCGCGCTATCGCAGCGTAACGGCGCTTTTTGCGATCACGCCGTTTCGCTGCCGTACCGGCCATTGATACGGACGCCGCTTTCAGCGGCGCTTCCAGATTTCTCCATGGCTCCTCGCGGACATCGAGCAAAGCGCAAATCGCCCGCTTGAGCCTGTTATTGTGTTACGCGGGCTCGCGACGGCGTTCGCGCTCCCTGTGGAGACAAATGGCAGGTTGGCCTATCGCGTCACGCCCGCGCCACGAACATTAAGGCGTCATGTCGAGTCCGGTACCGAGCAGCCACTTCACCACGCCGGCCTGAGTCCCCACGCGCGCTTCTATCGTGTGATCATCCAGGCGCAGTACGCCGGGCCGTTGCGCCGCCTTGGCCGCGGCATCCATGGTTCTCATTCGAAGCGTCGCGGTCATCGGCAGAGTTGGCTTGTAGGGCCGCATCCTGCCCTCGTGCAGCTTCCCGATGGCCTCCGAAATTCCCCGCGCAGTTTCCCGTTGCGCCGTGGCGGGATCGAGCCCCACGCACGCATCGGTGGTTCCCTGCTTCACCGCCGTCGTAATTACTCCCGGAAATTGCCGGCGCGTCTCGTAGCATGCCGCCTCGTCGCCCTGCACGAAAATGAGCGGAACGTCCCAGTGACCGGCGAAGCACGTCTCGATGCCGATCTCTCCGACGCTTTGCCCGTTGATGGTGAAGTCCACCCACTCGTGATTCCACGTATGCGGCAGGAATGCGTCTTTGGTGAACGATTTGGCATGGTGGCCTGGCAGCATCAGTCCGTGGACAGTCTGATCCATCCCCGGCATCCAACGCCGCTTGCCGTTTTCCATGCCGACGCTGCGATACAGATATGTGATGCGGGGATCGGACAGCAGCTTTTCGCGGATGAAGTTGCCACCTCCGTGGTGCGTGTCGCAAACAATGAGTTCGGTCACGCCCGCCGCCAGGGCCGCCGCACTAGCCGCGTTGATGTCAGCCGTGAACAGTTCCCGCGCTTCGGCGGCCACATGCTCCCGGACGCCGTTCTCCCAATACCACGCCTGCTCACGGGTGAAGATGCCCGGAGAGCCGTCCATATCGCAGTGCATGAAGATCTTCAGGCCCCGACGTCCCTGTGCGGCGAGCGCGCCGGCGGCACTGCCGAGAAAAGCCCGGCGCGATGCATGGGAGAAACCGGTCATGGAAGTCCTTTGGTCGGCAAAGCGAACTATCAATACTATACAAAACAAGTCGAAGCCGCTGCCCATCCCGCAGGAGACTTGAAGTAAACTAACGGGTGATGAAAACCCTGGGAGCACTTATCGCAGTCGGCGCGTGCGCGTTCGCGCAGGCACCCGGAGAATTGAACGACGGAGAAGCGCATGGCGATGCACCGTATTTGGTCGAGCCTGGCTGGAAGCCTTTGCTATCCGGCAAGGATGTCGCGGGCTGGCACGGGGATGAAGGCAAGAAATCGGAGTGGTTCGCGACGTCCGGCGTAAAGTGGGACCGTCTGCTTGGGCCAACGCGGCTTTCCGGAATTCCCACGCCCGGCAACCGTATTCTGAACGGACCCACGGGGCGGACGGCGAACCTCGTTAGCGACCAGAAGTTCGGCGACATGGAGCTTTACCTGGAGTTCATGGTGTCGAAAGGGTCGAATTCGGGGGTTTACCTCCACGGGCTTTATGAAGTCCAGGTTTTCGATAGCTACGGAGCTACGGAAAAGATGACGTCGTCCGACAGCGGCGGTATCTACCACCGCTGGATCGGCAACAAGGGCGTAGGCGGGTCTGCGCCGTCCCGAAACGCGAGCCGGAGAGCCGGGGAATGGCAGAGTTTCCAGATCTGGTTCCGCGCGCCGCGGTTTGACGCGAGCGGGAAAAAGATAGAGAACGCCCGCTTCATTCGCGTGCTTCATAACGGCCTCACCATTCAACAAAATGTGGACGTGGATGGCGGTACCCGCGCGCACATGAACATTCCCGAGGCTGCCATGAACCCGCTGATGTTGCAGGGCGATCACGGGCCGGTGGCCTATCGGAATATCTACTGGCGGCCGCTGAGGCCAATTATCGAGCGGTAGTCCGCCGTTCAGTAATCTTCAGCGAGCCGCGGTTGCCGCGGATTCAACGTTCGCCAGCCACGGGTCCTTCGCGGAAAACAGGAACCGGTATCGTGCGATCGTCTCCCGAAGAGACGCCGCATGAACGGCGCGTTCCGCCGCCCGTGCCCCTTCGATATCCGCAAGCTGGGACATGCACAGATAGCGAATCGTCGATTGCAGATACGGGTTCAGTTGAACCGCCTTTTCCACGAATTCGCTGCGCCGGGATGACATTCCGGTCTGACGGCTGAGGTTATCCGAGGCAGCCGCCATGAGCGCAAATGCCTGGGCGCGGATGGAGGCCGGCGCGGCGGAATTGGCCACGACGCGCTCGAACAGGTCGAGAGCGCCGCCCCAGTCCTTGCGAAAGATCCGGACCATCGCGCCCACGAAATCCACCACTTCACTTCGGTTTCGCGACAAGCCGGGGAGCCGTACCCACCCGTCAACGCCGCCCGACCGGATCTTGGCGCAGTCCGGGCCCTGCTCGAGCGCTGTGAACGAATCGCCCGCGATGCCGCTCTCCTCGCGGGAAGTGCACGACCGGTACATCTTCAGTCCTCCTGGAGTTTGAAACTCCGACAAGACCTCAGGAGTGAGAACAATCGGCGCGAACTCGAAGCGGCGTGCGGGAAGAGCGGCCGTGATGGGCTGCGATCCGGCGTCCGTACGCGCAACCTTCCACACCGTCAAGCCCGGGTGGGTTGCACCCACAACAGTAAGGTATGCCGTAACAACGACGCCCGATCCGTACGGTTGGGCCCGCCCCCAGAACACCAGTTGCGTCTCGCGGTCCGCGCGTTTCTCGGCTTCTGCGTGGCTGCGCACGGGAGCGCCTTCGTCCCAGTACACAGTCCCGCGTCCGAAGGAAAGCCTGTGCACGTTGTTCGGAGGAGCCAGACGCAGGGTCTGCCACACTTGAAGATTGAGGACGGTTGCCGCTTTCACTCCAACGATCGCCGGTCCGTCAAAAGGCGCGACGAGGATGCCCACCGACTGCGCGAACAGCATCCCGGGCAAGGTCGCCAACAGTGCGGCTGAACGCATGCGTTATAACTCCACCGGGACCGGCCGGTTGGCTTGCGTGAAGGCATTGCGGAGCGCATCCTTGAGCAGAGAGACGCCTGGCAGCGAACTGTCGAGGCCACGCGCGATGGAAACGGCCTCGGCCAGATACGTAAATACGACGTCGTCTGGGCGGCCCATGGCGCGAGCGTCCAAGGCCAGAGCGTACAACACGGCAAGCGAGTGTGTGTCCGCGGTCTGGCTGAACTCATTCGCATCGATTTTCATTTCAAGCTGAATACGGCTTCCAGCGCCCGCCGCCAAATCTCCGTGGAAAGGCTGGCTGCGCACGGAGGTCTTCCCGCCACTGTCCAGAAGCATGCCGGAAAGAAGTTGGAGCGAATGGGTCTGGCGCCAGTGCTCCAGACGGTCCCGGGGACTCAGGTCGAGTTCGCGCTTTTGCCGGATCACCTGGATTTGCGCGACGTACGCACATTCCTTGTTTCGCGAGACCATGGCTTCGCTCAGCATGCTGATTTTGTTGCGCACGATCTCGCAGAACTGGTCGAAGAGTTCGCGCCGTTCGGGACGCTCGCCAGCTCCCGCGTAGTCGAACAACTGTATGGTTAGCCGCGGGCTGCCGCCGCGGACATGGACTTCGACGCTCCAGTTCCGGTCTTTGAGAGAGTATTTCACGGATGGGTTGGCAAGAGCGACGTTGATTCCACCAGGCAGCGACAGGAGAGCCGAGTCCGACTCCTTCCACGCGGAGTTCCACGGAATCTCGATATCGCAGCCGCCCGAAATAAGCGCGAGATCCGGCTGCCGTGGAATCGACACGGTGAGCGTCGAAACCGGGAGGGGAAAACAGTCTTGAAGCGGCCCGCGAAAGCGAACCTTAATATTGCCGGAAGACGCAACCTTCGGAAAAAAGAGGGCGGAGGCGACAAGCACCAGAACGGCCGCAAGCGTAGCCAGGTACGCGATCAGGAGGTAGATTTTTGTGTTCCCTTTCGATTGCAGACGAACCCATTCCAGAATGTCCGCCTGTGCCAGGCCGCGCGGCGGTTCGGTTCCGAGAAGCGCGCCCAAGGCACGGCTGCGCGCTTCATCGTCCTCGAACTGTCCGAGGATGCGGCGGCTTTCACGCTGCGGCTTTTGGACCTGCCAAGCCCGGAGCAGCCACGCCGCGAGAACCAGCGCATACGCGGCCAGCGCGAGGGGTGAGCTGGCCGCGGTCTCGAGCTGACTAAGAAATGGCGACATCAGTCGAAAAGGTATTATGCCATGGCTGGGTTGCTCGCGGGCGATATGGCGGGCGAATTTGATACCCTTAGTGGGTTCATGACAAAAGAGCAAATCCTCGCTTCCATAACCGAAATCGGAATAGTCCCCGTGGTGCGCACTTCCTCCGCCGAAGCCGCAATCCAGGCCATCGACGCAATCTATCGCGGGGGAATCCGCGCCGCTGAAATCACCATGACGGTGCCTGGAGCCATCCATGCACTGGAGAAGGTCGCCGACCGGTTTGGCGGAAAGATCACGCTCGGCGCGGGCACCGTCCTCGACCCCGAGACGGCCCGTTCCTGCATGCTGGCGGGTGCTGAGTTTTTCGTGACACCGAGCTTGAGGCTCTCAACTATCGAGATTGCCAAGCGCTATTCGAAGGTAATCTGTCCGGGCGCGCTGACTCCAACCGAAGTGTTGACGGCGTGGGAGGCGGGCGCGGATTTCGTGAAGGTATTCCCCTGCGGCAACGTTGGCGGAGCCAAGTATATCAAAGCGCTCAAAGCTCCTTTCCCGCAGATCGAGATGATCCCTACCGGAGGCGTGAACCTCGAGACCGCAGGCGATTTCCTCAAAGCCGGCGCAGCGGCGGTCGCGGTGGGAGGCGAGTTGGTGGACGCGAAAACGATCAAAGAGGGCCGCTTCGATATCATCGAAGAACGCGCCCGGCAATACCTTGCCGCCGTGGCGGAGGCACGTGCTGAAATGAAGAACGCGTCCTGATGAGGATGCGGATTTCGCTGGCGGTATTTTTTCAGTCCCTGCTCTCCATCGTGTTAGCGCAGACGCCCGACGGCCGTGCCTCGTTTCAAAGCCGCTGCTCCGTCTGTCACGGCACGGATGGAAACGGCGGTGAACACGCTTCCTCGATTCTGGCGACTTTGGCCACAAAGAACGACGCGGAGCTCGCGCTAACGATTCGAGAGGGCGTTCCGCGCAAAGGCATGCCGGGGTTCAAGCAGCTCGCGGACGCGGAAGTGGACGTGCTGGTCTCCTTCATGCGCACGCTCCAGCAGGCGCGGCGTGGAGGCCGGCGGTTTCCGTCGGTCAGAATGAACGTGCAGCTTACCGATGGGAGCAAACTGGAAGGCTTTGCCGTCGCACGCACCGGACGGGAGCTTCAGCTGCGCACGGACGACCAGCGCATTCACTTGTTGCGGAAATCCGGCGAGCAGTTCCGCCGCGTCACGTCCCAGGCCGACTGGACGAGTATGCACGGTCAATTCAGCGGAAACCGCTTCTCCGCCTTGCGGCAGATCGACCGGAGCAACGTTGCCGGGATGGCTGTGAAGTGGGTCTTTGCCGTACCCAATGCCGGACGCCTCCAAGGAACGCCGCAGGTTCACGACGGCGTCATGTACGTAACCAACACGAATACGGTGATCGCGCTCGACGCCGGTTCCGGCGCGCGATTGTGGGAGTATTCGCGCCCGGCGACACCGGGTCTGAT
Source organism: Acidobacteriota bacterium (assembly GCA_005808865.1). Classification (GTDB taxonomy): domain Bacteria; phylum Acidobacteriota; class Terriglobia; order Bryobacterales; family Bryobacteraceae; genus SYKU01. The sequence continues at coordinate 2,740 of SYKU01000087.1, read as the reverse complement.
TGGAAACGCGCGCTCCCCGGGTAACAACCGGAGCGTGACGGTCTCAGGCGACAAGGTGTTCATGCAAACGGATCACGCGCACCTCGTAGCGCTCGACCGGAACAAGGGACAAGTCGTCTGGGAAACCGAAATGGCCGATTTCCGGGCCAACTATAACGCGACCGGTTCGCTGCTGGCGGTGGAGAACCTTATCGTCGCTGGTACGGCCGGCGGCGAGGAGGGCGTGCGCGGATTCCTGGCCGCCTACGATCAGCAAACGGGCAAAGAGGTCTGGCGGTTCTGGACGATTCCAGCGCCTGGCGAGCGAGGCTCTGAGACCTGGGAAGGGCCCGACATCGCGCACGGCGGCGGACCCACATGGCTGACCGGTAGCTACGATCCTGCGTCGAAGACGATCTACTGGCCAACGGGAAACGCGGGTCCCGATTTTAACGGCGACAACCGCAAGGGAGATAACCTCTACACCTGCTCGATCCTGGCGCTCGACGTGATGACGGGTAAGCTGAAATGGCATTTCCAGCCGACGCCGCACGACGAGTGGGACTGGGACGCGGTGCAGCCTCTCGTACTCGTCGACACCATCTGGAGAGGACAGCAGAAAAAACTTCTTCTGCAAGCGAATCGCAACGGGTTCTTGTATGTCTTAGACCGCACGGACGGGAAACTCCTGCTGGCGTCGCCACTTGTGAAGAATCTGACATGGGCAAAGGGAATCGCGCCAGATGGGCGGCCGGTGATGAATCCGAATCAGGTACCTACCCCGGAAGGCACCTTGATTTGTCCGGCGGTCGAGGGCGCAACAAATTTCTTCTCCACATCCTACAACCCCGCGACGCGGTTGTTTTATGTGAATACGCTCGAACGGTGCGCGGTGTACACCAAACGCGTGACGCCGGAGTGGCAGGCAGGCCGCGGCTATCAAGGAGGCGGCGGACGGCGCGATCCGGCCGACAAGCCGCAGAAGATCCTGCGCGCCTTCAATATTGAAACAGGCAAGGCGGCATGGGAACTTCCTCAGGACGGGCCGGGCGACACGTGGACGGGTACGCTATCGACCGCGGGCGGACTCGTGATCTTTGGAGACGACGGCGGCGCACTGGCTGCGGCAGATGCCGATACGGGCAAACGACTTTGGAGTTACCCCGTTGTGGATTCGCTCCACACATCGCCCATGACCTACATGTTCGACAACCGGCAGTACGTGGCCATCGTCAACGGGAGCATCGTTTACGCTTTCGGGCTTGAATAGTGGCGAGGGCGATCGTGTGTTGGGGCCGGCCTTCCTCCTGCAATGGCAAGCCGCCCGCGGAGCGGGTCTGCCCCACCACCGGCGCGCGACGATGATGCTAAACTGGCTAGACTAAACGAAACGAAAGACCTTGTCATGGCGATTAGCAAAGATTTACTCGACATTCTGGTTTGTCCGCTCTGCAAGGCCACGGTGTCGCTGACACCGGACCAGAGCGGATTGAAATGCGAGAAGTGCCATCGCGTTTACCCGATCCGCGACGACATCCCGGTGATGTTGATTGATGAGGCCAGGATCGAGGCCTGACCGTGAGTACTTGCCCGCAATGGAGAATATCCTAGAGCGATTACCTCAAGGTGCGCGGGTTGCCCTGATCCGTCTACGTTCCCTTGGCGATTGCGTCCTTACGACGCCAGGGCTCCAGATTCTTCACCGCTTCCGCCCGGATTTGCGCGTAGGCGTTGCTGTCGAGAGTCGCTTCGCCGCCGTTTTTGAAGACAACCCCGACGTGGATTCGCTTCTCGCGCCCTCCGCCGCAGCCGTGCGCGCCTGGCGTCCCGAACTGTGCGTCAACCTTCATGGGGGAACGAAGAGCGCGCAAATGATCGCGTTTTCGGGCGCGCGCTACCGTGCGGGCTTCAGCCACTATCGCTTTCCCTGGATTTACAACATACGTATTCCCCGCGCGCAGGAAGTCCTCGGCGTCGAGCGGACGGTGCACACGGCCGAGCACGTGGGGTCCGCCCTGTTTTACCTCGGTGTGCCTCCGGTTGAAAGTCCGCGCGCACGGCTGTACGCGCCGGGCGCCGAGGCCCGCACGCCCTACGCCGTGATTCATCCCTTCGCCTCGCGGCCGGAGAAGGTCTGGCCCATGGCGAAGTTCCTCGACGCCGCGGCGGCGCTTCCCTTCGAAGCAATCTTCATCGGCGGTCCGGGCGATGATCCCGGGCATCTTTCGAAGCACCGCACCGTCTTCGGGGCCCCGCTGTCCAAAACGAAACAGTTGATCCAGGGCGCGTCTCTGTTCCTTGGAAACGACTCAGGTCCCGCCCATATGGCCGCGGCATTCGGAGTCCCGCTGGTCGTACTCTTCGGATCGTCAAACCCCGCAATCTGGGCTCCATGGCGCGCTCCGTCGGAAGTCCTGACGAATCTGGATCAGGTAAGCGTGGACCAGGTTCTCTCCGCCATATCCAGACTGCAGGTACATGCATGAGAGATTACCTCCGCCTGCTTCGCTTCGCCGGACGCTATTGGGCGATGCTTGTCGCGGCCGTCCTGCTTATGGCATGCGTCGGAGCCGCTCACTCTTCGCTCGCGCTGCTCATCGGCCCCATCTTCGACCGCGTTCTCAACCCCGCCGCGCCAAACACACCGGTCCTCCTCTTTACTGTTCCGGTCGCCGGACGCGATGTTTACCTCGACCAGTTGGTTCCATCCGCCATCCACAACGTCTGGACCATGGTTGCTTTCGGAATAATCGCCGTCTTT
>SYKU01000086.1 GCA_005808865.1 Acidobacteriota bacterium | reverse complement strand
GCTGGCCATGGCCGCTATGGGCCAGCGCCAGACCGTCGTCAGCGAGCTTTGCAAGGAGTTGGGAGTAACTCGCCAAACGCTTTACCGGCATCTCGGCCCAGATGGTTCGCTTCGTGAGGATGGAAAAAAGGTGCTGGCGACCTGATATTCACAGCGGTCTATACGCGCGCTGGATCAATTCCGCTGTTTCGGGCTTACAACCCCATAATGCGGGAAAACCAGCTCTTGAGCCCGTATCGATGCAGCCAGGCGACGGGCGAAAAACACACGGGCACTATCATCACCGAAGCGCCCATGTGATGTGGGGCAGCGATGGAACCAGAATCCTCACCGTCAATGACGGTTACCTCTGGTTGTTCTCTGCGATCGAGCACTGGAACGCCCAATGCGGCGGCTGGCATGTGGTCATTTACGGTACTCGCTATGCGGCCCTGGAGCCGATCGCGATGGGACTCAACAACATCTAAGGCGCCGTTCAGGCTGGCGCGGCGCGGGGGCTTTCGCTCTTGCTGGATCACTGCACCCAGTATTTGTCGGACCACTTCTTGAAGCAGGTCTGATTTGGGGGCATCCAACCGAGCTTTGCCTTTGTCAGCGAACCTGAGACCAACGGGGTGGCGGAGAGATTCAACCGGACCTTCAAAGAGCAAGCCATCCATGGAATAGTGTTTCGGAACATCGAGGAAATGCGCTCAGCAGTTGGTGATCTCATCGAGAAGTACAACCAGCAGTGGCTGATTGGAAAGCTCGCGTACCGTTCGCCGGCCCAAACCCGGCGGGAGTACCTCCTGGCAAAGGCAGCGTAAACAACGACGTGTCCAAAGAACCGGGTGTGCTACACCATTCGACGTCCGTTTTCCACCAGCAGCCTGTGTTAACCTGAATATTCTACGTGCCGGCTCGTGTCAGCGAAGCCTTTGTGTTACGGACGTTCCCGCTGAAAGAGGCGGATCTCGTGGTGAGTTTCTTATCCCGGGATCAAGGAAAATTGCGCGGCGTCGCCCGGCGCGCCCGGAAGCCGAAGAGCGCGTTCGGCTCCGGTCTGGAAAGGCTGTCTCATGTGCGGATGTCCTACTTCCAGACTGAATCCAGGGAATTGGTCAGCCTCGATTCCTGAGAGTTGATTCACTCTCAGTTCCGGCTGGCGTCGGACTATGCGGCCAGTGTGGCGCTGGATTTTATCGCCGAGGTGACGGATCAGTTGCTTCCGTCTAATGAACCGAGCGACCGGTATTTCCGGCTGATGGCGGCGGTACTGGAGCATCTGCGGGCCGATCCCGCGAACGTCTGGCGGGCGGTGACCTATTTCAGCCTGTGGGCAGTGAGGTTGTCCGGGATTCTCCCGGAGTTGAACGTCTGTCTCGGCTGCGGAGCGTGGTTAAGTGAAGTGCTGAATGAATCGGGTGCGGACGAGATCGAAAGGGCGTGGTTTTCCAGGTCGCGTACCGGCTTGGTCTGCGGCGGGTGCCGTCAATCTCAGGGCCTTAGGGATGGAGCGGAGTTGACGGGGTTTTCCAGGTTGCTGGCGGAAAGTATGCTGAGGAATCCGATTGCCGAAGTTCTCCCGGCGGGTTGGCCCGCCAGGATCGCAGTCGATCTGCGCCGCTTTCTGGTCCAGCAGATCGAAACCCATCTTGAACGGAAACTCGCCACAGCGCCCGTTCTGGAGGCGTGCTAAGTAGCCCATGGACTCGTTTCAACAAGTTGTTTTCAAACTCAAACAATACTGGGCCGACCGCGGTTGCGTGATCCAGGAACCGCACGACGTTGAGGTCGGCGCCGGCACGATGTGTCCGGAAACTTTTTTGCGCGTCCTCGGCCCCAGGCCCTATCGCGTGGCCTATGTCCAGCCGAGCCGCCGCCCCGCCGACGGGCGCTATGGCGTGAACCCCCACCGCCTCTTTAAGCATTCCCAATTGCAAGTGATTCTCAAGCCGACGCCGAACGACGTGATTGAGCAATACCTGGGCAGCCTTGAGGCGATCGGCATCGACCTCGCGAAGCACGACATCAAGTTCGAGGAAGACAACTGGGAAGCGCCGACGCTCGGAGCCTGGGGCATCGGGTGGCAGGTGATGCTGGACGGCCTCGAAATCACCCAGTTCACCTATTTCCAGCAGTGCGGTGGAATCGATCTCGATCTCTGCCCTGCGGAAATCACCTACGGTCTGGAACGTCTCACGGCGTTTCTGCAGGTGAAGGACAGCGTTTACGACATTGAGTGGGCTCCGAAGTTCAGCTACGGCGATGTCCGCTTTAACGATGAGCTTCAATACTCGGTCTACAACTTCGAGATGGCCGATGTTGGTACGCTGTGGCAACTCTTCGACCTCCACGAAAAGGAATGCGCGCGTCTGCTCGGCCTGTATCCGAAGGCCGGGGAGAAGCATCGCTTCCCGCTTCTGCCGGCGTACGACCATGTGCTCAAGTGCTCGAACCTGTTCAACACCCTCGACGCCCGGGGTGCGATCAGCGTCACCGAACGAGTTGGCGTGATCCAGCGCGTGCGTAAGATCGCCGTTGGCGTTGCGCAGGCGTGGGTCAACCAGCAGCACGGCGGGGAGGCGGCACAATGAGCGCGCTTCCCTTTTTGCTCGAAATCGGAGTCGAGGAAATTCCGGATTGGATGATCGGCGGTGCGATTGAAAGCCTGCGCACGCTGTTTCAGGAGCTGCTCACGACTCGAAATCTGGTCGAAGGAGTGACGCTCACGCTCGATGCCACGCCGCGCCGGCTGGTGTTACGTGCGCAAGGGCTTTCCGAGCGTCAGAAGGACTCAGAAGAGTTGCTGCTTGGCCCTGCGAAATCTGCCGCGCCCGCCGCGATTGAAGGATTTGCGCGCAAGTTCGGTGTGAACGTGGACGACTTAGCTGTCGAGGCAGGTCCCAAAGGAGATCGCGTCAGCTTCCGGAAGAAGGTCGCCGGGCGCGCTACGAGTGAGATTTTGGCGGAGGCGCTGCCGGGCCTCATTCTCAAGATCTACTTTCCCAAGACGATGTTTTGGACCGCGCCAAACGGGCCGCGTTTCATTCGTCCCATCCGCTGGATCGTCGCGTTGCTGGGCGATACCGTGGTGCCATTCGAACTTGCGGGTGTGCACTCCGGCAACCAGACTTCCGGTCACCGCAAGCTCGGAAGGGCGCGAGCGGCCGTAACTTTCGAGAACTATGAAGAGACGCTCCGGGCGAACTTCGTCATTCTGTCGGCGGATGAGCGGCGGAGAAAGATCCTCGCTGAAATCGACGCGAGCGTAAAGCCAGATGCCTCACTGCTTGAAACGCTGGTCTACATCACCGAGTACCCCACCGTGATCAGCGGCAGCTTCGATCCGTCCTACCTGACCCTTCCCGCCGAAGTGCTCGTGACGGTGATGCGGCACCACCAAAAGTACTTTTCGGTCGAGGAAGAAACGGGTGCGCTTGCTCCCCGTTTCCTGGCGGTCATGAACTCGAACGGCGACCCAGTTGGTCTGGTAAGGGCCGGTAATGAGAGGGTGCTGCGCGCGCGGTTCAACGATGCGCGATTCTTCTGGGACGCCGATCAGAAGGCCACTCTCGCCGCCCGCATCCCCTCCCTCGAAAACGTGACGTTTCAGGCGAAACTAGGCTCGTATCTTGATAAAACAAAGCGTGTTGTTGATCTAGTTGCGCAGCTCGGCGGTGATGCCGACGCTGTACGAGCTGCGGAACTCGCAAAGTGCGATCTTACTTCCGAACTCGTCAAGGAATTCACGGAATTGCAGGGCGTCGTGGGCGGTCTCTACGCGCGGGTTCAGGGGGAAACCGAGACCGTCGCCCGCGCTATTTACGACCAGTACAAACCCACCAGCATGGAGGATTCCATCCCGCGCGACCGCGCCGGGCAGATTCTCTCGATTGCGGACAAACTCGACAGTCTACGGGGTTGCTTTTCGATCGGGCTGATCCCGACCGGATCGCGCGATCCCTTCGCGTTGCGCCGTGCGGCGCAGGGCATCGTCAAGATTCTGGTTGAGGCGAAGCTGCCGCTGCCAATCGCGGGCATTGTGAAGGAAAACGCCGAGCTTGCGGAGTTCTTTCTCGAACGCGTGCGCTATTACTTCAAGGAAATCCGCGGCTTCAAGTACGACGAGGTCAACGCCGTCCTGGCGTCCGGATGGGACGATCTGGTGAGCGTCGAAAGCCGTCTCGCCGCCGTGCAGGCCGTGCGCCCGACGCCGAACTTCGAGCCGCTCGCGGCGAGCTTCAAGCGGATCCAAAACATCCTCAAGCAGGCGGATTTCAAGGGCGGCGTCTCGATTGACCCCGCGCTGCTCGAACCCGGCGCCGAGGCTGAGCTCAGCGTCGAGTTCGACAAGGTTAGAGCCGAGATCTCGAAACAGGGGCATGGCCCGGCGCTCGAAACCATCGCATCGCTACGGCCGGCGGTTGACCGCTTTTTCGACAAGGTGCTGGTCAACGCGGCTGATCCCCGCGTCAGGCAGAATCGTCTCGCGCTGCTTTACCAGCTGCGGTCGGAGTTTTCGACGATCGCGGATTTTTCAGAAATTGTAACCACTTCATAGGAGAGAGAACGAATGAAGAAGTACGTGTACTCCTTCGGCGGCGGCACTGCCGACGGCGACGGCAAGATGAAAGATATCCTCGGGGGCAAGGGCGCGGGACTGGCGGAAATGTGCCGGGCGAATCTTCCTGTCCCGCCGGGTTTTACGATTTCAACCGAAGTCTGCAACCTGTACTTCGATGCGGACAACAGGGTTCCCGATGAGATCGAAAAGCAGATGAATACCGCTCTGGCCCAGCTTGAGAAGCAGGCGGGAAAGAAGCTCGGCGACGCCAAAGACCCGCTGCTCCTGAGCGTCCGCTCAGGCGCGAAATTTTCCATGCCGGGAATGATGAACACCATCCTCAACCTGGGCTTGAACGACGTAACCGTCGAAGCGCTGAGCGCGAAGAGCAATAACCCGCGCTTCGCCTACGATTGCTATCGCCGCTTCATCCAGATGTTCGGGGAAGTCGCGCAGAACATCGACATGGAACATTTCGACCACATCTTCGATTCGCGCAAGGCGAAGGTGAAGGCGAAGCTCGATACGGATCTGAACGCCGAAGATCTCAAGGCTATCATTGCGGATTACAAGAAGTTCGTAAAGAAAGACACGGGGAGGGAATTTCCTCAGGACGCGCTGACGCAACTGTGCATGTCGCGCGATGCCGTGTTCCGCTCCTGGCACAATCCGAAGGCCATTTACTACCGCAAGATGGAGCGCATTCCGGACAACATCGGCACCGCCGCCACCATCCAGGCGATGGTGTTCGGCAACCCCGGCGAGAACTCCGGTACCGGCGTGGGCTTCACGCGCGACCCGGCGACGGGCGAGAAGGTTTTCTACGG
>SYKU01000085.1 GCA_005808865.1 Acidobacteriota bacterium | reverse complement strand
GCCGGCAGCAGGAAGCGAGCCAGCCAAGGCCAATCGGAGCGCTTGGATCTGATGAGGGGGAAGATGGGAGAGGTTGGCGAGGGTGCGAGTCTTGACTTTGCCGTTTTGGCGGAAGGATTCGCGGAGGAGGATGGCGGGCGGAGAGTTGCGGTTGGGAACAGCGGTCACATACATGCTTACCTTATATCACACAAATACAACACAATAAAATTAAAAATGTCACGAAACTAGCAGTTACATGCTTACACAATGGAGCGCGAAAACGTCTTAACGGTTCAAGATAAACAACTTCCACTCATTGGGAGTAAGAACTTCGGTCTAATGAGCGCTCCCTTTCGGCTTGGTCTGCAAAGTGGCGTCGATGACGGCCTTGATCCGTGTCGCATCGTGGGTGGCTTTCCGGCCCCGGCCTGGCGCAATCTCACAGAGTGCCGGGATACCTCCGTTGCGGAAGCGCTCTCGCCATAAACGAACGGTCTTGCGATTCACGCCCCGATCGGCTGCGATCGCACTCTCCGACTTGCCAGCGGCAACGGCCAAGACGATACGGCAGCGCAAGGTCACCTACCAGCCGGCGTTGGAGTTCGATGCATTCCTCCATTGACAGGACCAGAGGGGCAATGACACCTTCCCCTGCACGTACTTACGACACGGCCTGCGCCAGACCGGAGAAGCGTTGCGCCGAATTCGTCTTTGTTCGAGAATCATGTACATTCTCGAATGCGGTCAGCTCAGCCTCTTCCCAGCCGCGGCGAAAGGGCCGTCGCATGACTCCGCTTCTACACATAAAGCCCAATGGCCCGCATCAACTCGAGCGCGTTGCTCTTCTGAACCACACCCTCGTGCAGTTTGTAATCGAACGTGATCACACCTTCTTCCAGATGATCCTCGAAATGCACATTCGCCGCTCCCGTGCCCATCGGCGTGGTGATCTCCGTCAGCGCCAGGTCGTGCGTCGTCACCAGGCCGATGGCGCCGTGCTCCAGGAAACCGCGCACGATGCCCTCGGCGCCGATGCGCCGGTCATTTGAGTTCGTGCCATTCAGCAGTTCGTCGAGCAGGAAGAGCAGCCGTACCGGACCGCGAGCGATGTCGAGAATCCGCCGCAGCCGCGTAATCTCGGCGTAGAAACGGGAGGCGCCGCTCTGCAGCGAGTCGGTCACGCGGATGGACGCTCCAACCGCGAGCGGAGACAAGCGCAATCGAGCAGCGCGTACCGGCGCTCCCGCCATCGCCAGGGCCGTATTGATGCCCACCGTGCGCAACAGGGTACTCTTTCCCGACATGTTCGATCCGCTCACGATCAGCAATTTCAGGCCTTCGTGCAGGTGAACGCTGTTGCGAACTGTTCGCACGCCTGGAAGCAGGGGATGGCCGAGATTCCCGCCTTCGAAGAGGGCCGGGCCATCGGCGAATTCCGGAAACACGTCGTCCGGATGTTCGTAGGAGTAAGCGGCAAGCGAGGAGAGCGCTTCGATTTCTCCCACGGCGTCGAGCCACTGCCGTGCGTGGACCCCGGCGCGGGCGCGCCACGCCTCCACAGCAAATGCCAAATGAGTCCCGTAGAGCAGCGGCGGCCCGATGATACGTAGCGCCACATTGTCGCGGGAGTCGATCAATTCCACAAGGCGATTCAGGCGCGCGATTTGCTTCGACGGAGGGAGCCCGCCGGTATCCAGCGCCTTGAGGAGAGCGGCGAGGCTCGGCGCCGTGAATCGCTCCGGCTCGATGCGCTTCAGTACGGAAGCGAGCATCGATAGTCCACCCGCGGCCTGCTCCGCCGAGTGGAGAACGTGCCGCACACGCGCACGCAGCCAGAATCCGAAGCACGCCACAAACGTAAGCGCCACGGAGAACGGCGCCCGATGACCGCCCGCGGCCCAGGCAATCGCGGCGGCAAGCACAGCCAGTGAGAGTAGCGCAGCCGTCATTCTCGTTCCGCGAACGGGGATCGCGCCCGGTTCCTCGGCCCAGTTAACAAAGCTTCCGCCTCCGGTGCGAAGGTCTTCGGCGAGGACGGCGAGATCTTCACGGAAGTCAAGCCTTGGTCGCAGATCTTCGATAGCCCGGTGGCGTTCGCGAATCTCCGTGACTGGCGCCGGAGTCAGCAACCACTTCGCAAGAGTATTCTCACCAATAAGCGTCCGCGCTGCGGACAGAAGATCAAATAGTCCGCCCTTTCCGAACAGGTCGAGATCCTCGCTGTAGGGATGCGCAGGGTCGCGGAAGCGCTCGCCCGCTTCGCCAAGCCCGGCCCATCGGTCCTCCAGACGCGCGATGCCGTTTTCGTAAACGCGCTCGGCGCGGCGAGCGCTCCGCTGTTTGCGAATGACCGATTCGTGGTAGACGGCGAGTACCGCGAAGAGCGCAGCGGGCGCGGCCGGTAGCCACATCGCGATCGCGTTCTCGACGAAGGCCAGCCACGTCAGCGCGCCGCCGGCGGCGAACAGAATCAGACGGACGTTTCCAAGGAGAACGTGATGCCGTTCCAGCCGTGCGGAGGCGGCGCGGCGTGCCTCAAGCCGGCGCTCGTACTCCGCGGCGGGACTATCACCCGTGCGCAATTGCCGCCAACCGGACGCGAACGTAGTAAACTTCGGTTTCTATGCGCCACACTATTACCACTCTACTACTGCTGGCTGTCCTTCTCCTGACGGTCTCGAATGGAGCCATGGGCCAGGAGCCGTCTCGCGACGAGGTCTTGAAAGCGCTTCGAAAAGCCGCGGAATTCTACCGCACGAAGGTCTCGACTGAGGGTGGCTACCATTTCTACTACACTGCCGATCTACGCTATGGCCGTTCGGAGCACGAAGAGGGATTCACGCAGGTGACGGTGCAGCGCGAGGGAATTCCGAGCGTCGGGATGGCTTATCTCGAAGCCTACGACGCTACGGGTGATCGTTACTACCTCGGCCTGGCGAGGGACGCGGCGTACTCCCTCGTTAAGGGCCAGCACTGCTCAGGCGGTTGGGACTATGTGATTGAGTTCGATCCGGCGAAGCGGAAATACTATCCGTATCGCGCGGACGGAAACTGCGGATCTCTTCCCACGCCTTCGCCCGGCATCGTGCGCAGCCACGCCGTGACCAATCTCGACGATAACGTGTCGCAAGGCGCGGTGCGCCTGATGATGCGCGTCGACCGCGCCCTGGGTTTCGCGAATGCGAAGATCCACGAAGCGGCCCTCCACGCACTCGATTCGTTGATCAAGGCGCAGTACCCAAACGGCGCATGGCCGCAGCGCTACCGCGAATTCCCGGACCCGGCGAAGTTTCCAGTTAAGCGTGCGAGCTACCCGGAAACGTGGTCCAAAAAATGGCCGGGACCGAATTATGAATCCGAGTACACGTTCAACGACAACACGATCTCCGACGTGATCGACGCTTTCCTCGAAGCTTCGCGTATCTACAACGAGCCACGTTATGAGGCGGCCGCGGAGAGGGGTGGTGACTTCATACTGCTCGCGCAAATGCCGGAACCACAGCCCGCATGGGCGCAGCAGTACGACGCGGACATGCACCCCGCATGGGCCCGCATTTTCGAGCCGCCGTCGGTGACCGGCGGAGAGTCCCAGGGGATTCTGAAAACTCTTCTGGTCCTGTATCGCGCCACGGGCAAACGCAAGTACCTGGACGCGGTGCCGCGGGCGCTCGAGTATTTGCAGCGTTCGGCTCTGCCGCCAGCGGATCATCCAGTGGAGGCGCGGAGGGGAATGGCTAGCGGCTCGGTCGTGCTGGCGCGGTTCTACGAACTGCGCACGAACAAGCCTCTCTACATAACAAAGGGAACGCGCGTGCAAGTGCAGGGAAAATCGTCAACGCTGATTGACGGATACGAAATCAGTTATAGCGACCAGTCCGTGATCACACACTACGGCGTGTTGACGAACGGAAATCAGCTCGCCTCGATTGCGGACGAATACAAAACGTTGGCTGCCGCCGATATTTCGAAAATGCGGCGTCCGGACAAGCTACCTGGTCTTTCTCCATGGAGCGGTGAGCGCATCGTCCGACCTAGGTCGGCGCGGACGATCATTGATGCCCTCGACGAGCGCGGCGCATGGGTCGAAGAGGGCAATATCGGCAAGGCCGACAATGTGGTATCCGTGTTTGCGGCCAAGGACATGACGTTGACCATCGGCGGGCGTGTGTATC
>SYKU01000084.1 GCA_005808865.1 Acidobacteriota bacterium | reverse complement strand
TGTCACGCCAGTGGCATAGCTGGGTAGCGAAGTTCGGTCAGGATAAACGCTGAATGCATATAAGCGTGAAACCTTCCCCAAGATGAGACTTCCCAAGGTTTAAGTACCTAATAAGAGCACAGGAAGACTACCTGTTTGATAGGACGGATGTGTAAGCCCAGTAATGGGTCGAGCTTACCGTTACTAATTGCTCGTTCGGCTTGACCATAAAATCTACTGTACACACAACGTGTGCACGCTTTCCCGTCAATATTCAATCGAGTTTCGGGCCGCTGGCATTTGCGGTGGTCCGACAGTTTCTGGGTGACCATAGCGAGGGGGACCCACCCGTTCCCATCCCGAACACGGAAGTTAAGCCCCTCAGCCCCGATGGTACTGCACGCGCGAGTGTGTGGGAGCGTAGGAAGTTGCCCGGTTTATCACAAGGCCCTACCGATGAGGTAGGGCTTTTGTGCGTTTGGCCACATGGCCGGCTGGGCCACCGCACTTCGCCGATTCGCGGACGAGGTCACGCCTCAAAAAGAGCGCCTGCACCGTTGAAACGTTGAACCTGTCCGCTAACTTATCTCACTGCTTGCGGCGAACCCGGTACAGCCTGCCAGCCAAGGCCGCTTTGCCACCAATCCCCACGGCGACCGGTTCGGGCACGCCTGCCTGTCCGCCAAACGTCCCGATATCGCGCCACTACTGCGATTCGTTGATGTTGTGCACGGCCAGCGTATCGCTGCCTTCCGTGTTTTGAATCTGGGCCGTGTCGGTCAAGTCCGTCGATACGCCATCAATCACGTTATGGACCAGCGGCTGGGCGCTGCTCGCTGAAAGATCGCGCCCAGGAAGGCCGCTGCTGTCAAAATTGTGTTGCGTCGTCTGCGTGAAGATCGCGCTCAAGCCGGTTGAGCGTAAACGGCAGGAATCCGCCCCACGGCTTTTTTGGCGTGATCTTAAGGCCTTTGAGTTGGCTGGTCATTGTTGTAACGTTCTCTTCATTGTCCGCCAGAAAGTCCGTATAGGGATGGAACGCTTTCTTTCCCTTGTCGTAAAGGGTCATCATTTCTTGCCAGCATGCCGTTGTGCGACGGAGGCAAGCGCGGCCTTCAGATCCTCATGCTCGAAAGCCGAAGCCATGCGGTCGATTTCGGCCGCTGAAAGGCCGAGCTTCTTTGCTTCCTGACGCCACGAAGCAACCGCACGCCCCACCTGCCCTGTGATTTTATGAGTCTGATCCTCACTCAATTCGAAATAGCCCGCAACCTGGAGTGCCAGTTTCAGCGAGGCCGTACCGTCGTCAAGATCGATGGCCGTTGTCAGGACGCGCGGCTTGATATCCGTGGGCACGGGATTGAGATCGTAGGCCGGCGACAGCCGCCAACCGTCGGGTCCAGACCACAGGAAGCCGTGATTGCGCAGATGGTCGTCGGTATTTGAGATCAGAATGCTGAAGACAATCCGCCGCCAGAGAGCGTGCATATCGTCCTCTGCCGCCGCACCGTGCTGGCGAAGGATGTCCACGAATTCCAGGTAGCTTCGGGCCTCGTTATCTTTCGCGTCGAGCATGCTCATGGCCGAGACGAACGGCACGCGCGCCCCCTCCTCCCGGTCAAAGCGGCGCAGCAGGAGAACAGGCTTGTCCGCGACGGCTTCGAGGCGCCACGCGGGCACCGGGATACCAGCCTTCTCCGCAAGGGTCAGGGCCACGGCCTCCCATACAACTGTGTTCCATTCATCGCCCCTGTTCGGAAACTTGGCTATCGCCAGATGGCCGTCGCGGTCCCGGACCGAGGCTTTCGGGCGTGCGCCGCCGAGGGATGAGCCGGGCGCCAGAAGCAGGCGCAAGTCCTCGTCACTGTCCGTATCGCTCATGACGTGTTCGGTCGCTGAAAGCAGTCGTGGCAGCTCAATTAATGGCGGGATCCTGGTTGGGCCGTGCCCGGCGAGAAACGGCCCCCCTTCCCGCTCGGCGAAGCGCAGCGCGCCCTGCCGCGTTTCGTCGTTCACCATCAGCAGATAGTCGATTTCTCTGAGGGTCCGCGGTGCACCCCCTTCTCGCTCGGCGCGCCGTCTCTCTGCGCGTCGCATCAATACCCGGCCCCATCGATCAGGGGCGGAATCGCCGATAGCGCCGAAAAGCGGCTTGTCAGACGGCGTGTGGAACGGACCAGGCCCCAGCTTCAGGGCCGGTTCGAGGGAAAACCGCTCAGAATGAGCGAGCCAACCCTTGTCGTATTCGAAGGTGGCGCTTTCCCTGTCCTTGCGCATGCGCGCCCACAGCCGCCCGACCAGGTGCGGTGTGCATTGCAGGTCCACGTATACGAGAGTTTCCTTGTCCATTACCCGGCACCCGTGTTTCCTGGCTTGGTGGGCTTCCTACGTGAAAGCCGGATGCGCTCCGGCAAGTGCTCCTCTTCAAGCTCACGCCCGACGGAATCATGCCTAGGGTCGGCTACATCGGCCAGCCGGTCCGCCATCCCCAGGGCAAAGAGGACCGTGGCGTAAGCGCCAACCGAAGCGCGCGCATCGCCCTTCTCGATCCTGTTCAAGGTCATTCGGCTGATCGAGGCGCGTTCCGCCAAGATGGCGACGGGTATGCGTCGCCGCCGCCGGGCGTCGCGTATGTCGTGGCCCAGCTTCCGGAGCGCACGGGCCACCGGGATTGGGACGACTGGTGCTGGCTGGGCTTCCTTCATGCTTAACGTCCTCTACAGGATACCTTATACGCTTTATAGTACCGTATAGTGGACGTTAAGTCAAACGCTGGGAACAGTGGGGTGCGGGTAGCGGCCGCCGGGCTTAACGTGCTTCAGGTGCCGAATTCTGTGGCGACCCGTACGCCGTCGCGACCGAAGAAATTGCAGTTTTGAAGGACTACGACAGTTTAACGCCGGTAATGGCTTCCATGTCGCGTAGAGCCTGATTGGCGTTTTCTCTCAATTCGCGCATATAGGCGGCCTGGGCCTCCATGTCGCGCGCCGGCGCCTCGAGTCGTTGAAGGAATCCCGGCAAATACCCGCTCGTTCGACCGTAGAAGAACTCTTGAAGATCCTCCATAGTGACGCCGTCAGTCGAGGACCCGCGCCGAATTGGAATCTGACCCTTCCGTACCTTGCCGAGATCCACGCGAATGATGTGCGGTTATGTGCGGTCTTTGGCGTGTAGGCTTGATCTGAAGAACGCCGACAACCTGCGGCCCGGTGGATACTTCGTAATACAGAAACTCCGGGCGAGGCTCGATCTTGCCGTTGGCGAGCTGCTGCAGGCGCGAATCGTCGTACGTCTGTGTAATACCCACGATGGGATTGGGATTCCGGGTGCGACACCGTACAGAATGAAGCCATAGGACGATGAGCAGGCGTTGGCGACGGCCGCAAGGTCCTTAAATGAACTCGCCGCGTTTTTCGGCTGAGTGGGAGTTCATGGAGATTCTTCTCGGCGACGGTTGTCGGATGATGACCGTTCGTTCGCGGGCGACGTTGTTTGAGGATACCTTCAAGCTGGTCCGCAAGCTTCTTGTGACCAACCCGCCGTTCAGCTTCCACGATCTTGTCGGCAAGCCGGTCCAGATCATTTTGGGAACCGTCGGCGATTGAATAATATGATGGCACTGGAAATACTCACAGGGATATACCGACGCGGATCCGCACGCCGTTGCGCCAACCCATACCACGGAAAAGGCGAAGGTGGCCAGCCCTGCGAACTCGACTGCAAGCCTCGGCCGGCGACTGAACGGCGCCGTCCATCCGGTCCATCCCTCCGTGAACCGCTTCCCAGACGGAAACCCAAAGAAGAACGGCCTCGAGTAAGGCTCACCACCCGGCCGCTTTCCCCTGGCCGTTCCGCGCGTCCCATCCACCTGCCAGCCACTTGCGGCCCTGCGGGTCTGTCTCGGCGTGGATCCCCACAATCAGAGCGCCCACGCTCGAGTACTCCACTTTGTGCCCGAGCTTGCGAAGATTTGCCGCCGTGTCCGGTGAAATCGTCCGCTCCGCGAAAATCTGGTCGGGCATCCATTGATGATGGATCCGCGGCGCGTCGATAGCGTCCTGAATGTTCATGCCGAAATCGACGACATTCAGGAACGCCTGCAACACGGCGGAGGTGATCCTTGTGCCGCCGGGCGCGCCGATCACCAACAGAAGCTTACCGTCTTTGCTGACGATGCTCGGCGTCATCGACGACACCGGTCTCTTCCCCGGCTGGATCGCGTTCGCCTCGCCCTGGATCAACCCGTAAGCATTCGCCGCCCCCGGCTGACCCGCGAAGTTGTCCATGTTGTTGTTCAGCAGCATCCCCAGCCCCGGTACCGTCACCCCGGAACCGTATCCTCCGTTCAGAGTGTACGTCACCGCGACCGCATTGCCTTCCGCGTCGACGATTGAGAAGTGCGTCGTCTCTCCGCTTTCATAGGAATTCGGGTCCCCGAACCCGATCGACGTCGACGGTGTCGCCCTGTTCGGATCGATCGCCGCCCGCCGTTTCGCGATGTACTCCTTGCTCAGCAGCCCCCGCATCGGCATCTTTACAAAATCCGAATCGCCCAGATACTGCCCTCGATCCGAATAAAACCGCCGCATGGTCTCCGCCAGCCAATGCAACTCAGCCGACGAGTTCTGCCCTCCTCTTTCATACCCGCTGCCTTCGAGAATCCCGAGCATGTGCAGCAGCCCGATCCCGCCGCTCGAAGGCGGCGCCGCGGTCACGATATCCGTCCCCTTATACCGGCCCGTCAACGGAGCCCGCTCTACGGCCCGGTACGTCTTCAGGTCCTCCTCGGTGATCAGCCCGCCATGCTTAGCCATCTCCGCGGCAAAACGCTTCGCCGTCGCGCCCTCATAAAAATCCTTCGCGCCCAGCCTCTGGATCCTGGCCAGCGTCAGCGCCAGATCCGGCTGCTTGAAAGTCTCGCCGGCTTCATAGTATTTGCTGTCGCGAAGAAAAATCCGCCTCGATTCTTCGAACTGTGCCAGCAGCCCGGGTTCCGTCAGCGCCGAAGTACCCTGCGGCGCCATCGCGCCGAGTCCCGCCCTCCGCAACGAATTCGCGAGCTCGTACGTCACCGGAAACCCGCGCTCCGCCAATTCCACCGCCGGCCTTAGTAGCTCCGCCCATGGCTTCGTCGCGAATTTCTTGTGCACCAGTTCCATCCCGCGAACTGTCCCCGGAACGCCGGGAGCCCGCCACCCGACAAGATTGTCGCGCGTCAGTGTCCCGTTCTTCGCCAAATACATGTCGCGATTCGCGGCCATCGGCGCTCGCTCGCGGAAATCGACGAACGCCGTCCTGCCGTCCGCTTTCCGTAGCACCAGGAATCCACCACCCCCAATATTTCCCGCCGCGGGCAGCGTGACTGCCAACGCCATTGCGGTGGCGATCGCGGCGTCAACCGCATTCCCGCCCGATTGCAGCACCTTCAACCCGGCATCGGCCGCGTTGGGTTCTTGCGCGACCACCATCCCCTTTTGAGCGCGAACCGGCTGCCGCGCATCGGCGGCACTCGTCACGACAAGCAGCAAAGCGACAAATCGCATGCAGGGATACTACCACAGCTCGCTACTGGCAAGATCGTCCGGGTGCCGGTTATCAAAGCCTTTCCGTTTCCTTCCCCCGTAGGGGAGTCCGAACCGTCCGTTCGGACTTCCGTCCGGAGCGAACCTATGAATCCTCGCCCGATTGTGCCACCTGGCGGTTCGCATCACGGAGGTCGAAGGCACTGTTGCAACGCGCGATGGAACAGTTTTCGCCACCGGCAACCCGGCCGTATTCCTAGAAAACGTGCGCGGACAGTCGTGGACGGACGTGAACGCGGGCTTCACGAGCAGAACGCCGTTGAGCAGATCGTGTCCTTCGTGAAAATAACCAGCGGTTGTGCGCCGGCGGCTCCCTCTCATGACGAAGCGCACAGTTCATTGTTGTCGTTGAACTTCCAGACCGCGTCGAACGACTCCGTACTCGACCCGTCCGCGGATCGTTTCCTGGGGTTGCCAGCTCCGGCGCCGGCACCTGGAGCAATGTCCGCGGCGAGAAAAGCATCTTTATCCTCGTCGTGAATCGGAAGTGCCGTCTGGATCTCCGCCCTCCCCGATCATCAACGCGAGCTCTTGCGGACTGGCCCGCTGCTACTTCCCCGGCAGCAAGCCGCGCAACAGCGCCTCATACCGCGCCGTGACAGCATCCCACGAATAGTGCGTCTTCACCCGCTCCATGGCTCTCTCACGAAGCGCCTCCCGAGCGGCCTCGGTCATCGCGATCGCGCGCTCGATGGCGGAGGTCAGATCGTCCCCAAATGGAATTCCCGCGTCCGCAACCACCTCTTCGTTCTCCCTTGTGCGGAAATAAAGCACGAGCGCGCCCCGTCCCATGGCCTCGATCAGCGCCGGATGCGTACCGCCTACTTCCGTCGCGTGGATATAGGCGAAACAGTGTGATCCGAGCTCGCGGTAGCCGACGCCGTAGATTGCGCCCGGCATGACGATGCGCGGGTCGGCCGTGTCGCGAACGCGCCGGACGTACTCCTGCGCGTAAGGCGCGTCGCCAATAACCGCAAGGCGCATGTCCGTCTTTGCCGCTTCAAAGGCTTGCCGCACTTCAAGCGCGCGGTTCTCCGGTTCAAGGCGGCTTACGTAGAGGAAGTAGCGGCCGGCCTCCAGCCCCAACTGGTCAAGGACCGCGCTCGATCGAAGCCTGCCGGTCTCCGCGCCGTACGGAATGAAGACGGTCGCCTTCCCGTAGCGCTCGCGGTAGTAGACCGCAATCGCGGCGGCATCAGTCACAACTGAATTTGGCAACTTAGTCGAGAGCCACTCCGACAGCAGGTACCATCCGCGCGCGAGGCGATTCCACTTCTTCCGCTTACGCTCAAGACCATCCACGTTTAGCGCAACCGGAATGCCGGCGAGGCGCGGGAGGATAGTGAATATGGCGTTCGCACCGTTGCAATAGAGCGCGGCATCCTGACGATGAAACAGCAAGTGCAGGGTCGCAAGAAATGTGTGCGCGATCGTATCGAAATACTTGTGGCGTATCGTAGGCAGATACTGGAGGCGGACGCCCTGATGATCTGTGATGCCGTGCCTCTCCCGGCCGTAGACGGTCACGGAATGGCCGAGGCGCGCAAGACGGGTGGAAAGTTCTTCGGCGAAGGTTTCAAAGCCGCCGTAGTTTGCCGGGATCCCCCGTGTGCCGAGGATCGCAATGCGCATTCGCCCGCCGGCTAAGCGCGTACGCCCGATTTCAGGCTGCCAACCGCCGCCTCGCTCTTCGGGGCGGGTTTGCTGACCGGCTGGTAGTTGAACCAGCTCGCCATGTAGGCGTCATCCACGCGCTGACGGGCCTGGATGGCGCGACGCTTCGCCATCACCTTTCTCCAGTTTTTCATCAGGAACCAAAACGCCTTTAGCGAGCTGTGCTCACGAAACAGGACGCAACTAACGACCACGGCGTCACGGGCGGTGATGGAAAAGAAATTACGGCGGTAGAGCGAACCGGAGATGTTCTTCATGCGCATGAGGAACCGGTTTTTCACCGAGTGCATGTTGATCTCCGCGGGCAAGGCTCTACGGTTTCCCGGCAGAACGTTGCGCACGTGATAGCCGCGTGCGTAGGGCTGATAGATGCAACGCCAGCCGAGCAACTGCGCTCGCCAGGCGACATCCGCGTCCTCCCGGTAGACGAAGAAATCAGAGTCAAAAAATTCACCTTCGACCGCGACATCGTCGATCATCTCGCGGCGATAAAGGGCGGCGGCCGCCGTCGCGCCAAAGACATATTCCTGGCGCAGGTAGTGCCCGTTATCGACTTCCTGGCTGCCGCGATCGAGGTGGCGCAGCATGGGAGTGAAATAGATGCCTGTGGAGTCGACAAGCGGCTTGTTGGGGATTTCGAAGGTCGCGGTCATCGCGAGCAGCTTACCGCAAACCGTGCCTACGCGCGGATCGATCTGACCGGCGTCCACAAGGGATTGGATGAAATTCGGAAGCAGGAGTACGTCGGGATTGAGCGTCATGACCCATTCGCCGTTCGAAAGCGCTATGGCCTGATTCTGAGCCGCGGCGAACCCCAGGTTCTCCCCGTTGTAAACCACCTGGCACCGGTCTTCGAACCGCTCGAGAATATCCACCGTGCCATCGGTGGAGTTATTGTCGATGACGATGATCTCCTTGAGCGGATACTTTTGGGCCAGGACCGATTCAATACAACGCTTGATGAAGCGCCCGCTGTTGTAGG
>SYKU01000083.1 GCA_005808865.1 Acidobacteriota bacterium | reverse complement strand
TTAGAGGACGGCGGTCGAGGAACCGGAATCAGGAGGAGGCGAGAAAAGATAGAGTCAATCCAATCGTAAAGGTCACGCGAGGATCACGCAGCGCCGACGAAGAGCCGACGCCGAAGGCTTTTTCGTGCATAATTCAGGTTGTAGTTGGCCGTCATGTTTCGCGCCGGTGTCTGGTTGTTCTGCCGCAGGAAAGAAAAACCGGACGATGTGGCAAAGTCGTTCAGGCGGAACTCGGGAGTGTAACGCCACATGACCCGGTGTTTGTCGGAGAAGTTGTGGTCGATGCGGAAGTTCTTCTCGTTGGTGTCGTCCACTCGTCCGGCGAGGGTGGTCCAGTTGCGGCCAGCGGCGTCGAGGAAGTTCGGGTCGGGATACATCTTGGCGTAGCCAAGCGCGTTGCGGTCGATGCGGGCGGCCGGGATAACATTTCCGGCGAAGGGCATTCCGTTGTCTGGATCGAAGAGTGGACGGCCGAGCCCCGAAAAATTACCGGTCTTGTAGGCGGCTGTGGGCACGATCTGAAGAAAATTCTGCTCGCGGCGTTCCTTGATCCATCCAAGCAGCACAAAGAAGAACGTCTTATTGCGGCCATCGTAGACCTTTGGAATATAGACGGGGCCGCCAACGCTGAATCCGAAATCGTTGCCTTTGAACGGTTCGCGGCGCGGCGAAAAGAAGTTGCGCGCGTTCAGCTTGTCGTTGCGGTGAAACCAGTAGAGCGAACCGTGCAGCCCGTTGGTGCCACCTTTGGTGATCACGTTGAACTGGCTGCCGCCACCAATGCCGAACTCCGCCGAGTAGTTGCCGCGGATGGCGCGAAACTCGGCTACCGTTTCGATGTTTGGGGAAAGTGGAGTTCCCCAATTCCCGCCAGTATCGATGTTATAGCCCCCGTCGAGCAGCCAGGCGTTATGGGTGGGCCGGATACCGTTCACCATGGCACGGTTGTTCCGGCGGTCGTATGGCGTATCGCTCACCACGCCGGGCATCAGCAAGGCGAACGGGAGCACGTTGCGTCCGCGAGAGGGCAGTTTTATCATGTCGCGGCCGTCGAGCAACTGGCTGGTTGTTCCAGACGCCGTGTTAACCGTAACGGCGCTTCCCTCAACGGTAACCTGCTCCGCGAGTTGGCCCACTTCGAGTGTGATCAAAATACGGCGATTGTCGTTCACGCGCAGTGTGACATCGCTGAGCACCAGCTTCTTGAAGCCCTGCGCCTCGGCTGAAACCTCGTATGTGCCGATCGGAAGGAATACGAGGGAATAATTCCCCGACTCGTCAGTCGCAGTCTGGTGTGTGCGCCCGGTTGCAACGTTGCGGAGCTTTATCGCGGCGTTCGGAACGACAGCAGAGGTGGAATCCTGCACAACGCCGTAAATGCCCGCCGTTACCTCCTGCGCCGGAAGTAGAGCCGCGAACAGCAGTCCAGCCACGGCAAGTCGAAGAATCGCGTTTTTCATGTTTTGCCCCCTTGTGAGGTAGTATATCCGACCTGGGCCGGAGGCAGCAAGGTATTCTTGGCGTTCAGTGGCGCTCTCGTGACTTTGGTCATTGCTTTCCTTTCCGTCCTTACCTGGTCTGGAGTTGGAGGCAATCATCTTGAAACCGAACCTGAGCCAGACCGTTGGAGAAATCGCAATCGCACATCCCGCAGCCATTCGCGTTTTCGAATCTTTGGGAATTGACTATTGCTGCGGCGGCGCGCGCACCTTAAAGGACGCGTGCGATCACGCGGGCGTGCCGGCCGTCATCGCTCTTGAGTCGCTCGAGTCAGCGAACGACGGGCCGGTAGACACCGATGGCGGCAATTTGGCCGAAGCCAGTTGCCAGGAATTGATACGCCACATCGTGTCACGCCATCACCACTACGTTCGCGGCGAGACTCCGCGGTTGCTGGAAATGCTTGGGAAGGTGTTGGACGCCCACCGCGAGACGCACCCTGAACTGGTTTCACTCCGCGATCTGTTTACCGCCCTCGCACAGGATCTCGCAGCGCACATGATGAAGGAGGAGAACGTACTTTTTCCCTATCTCGAACGAATGGAGCTGGCAGTTTCCCAAGGGGCTGCGCCGCCTCCGGCGATGTTCGGCTCGGTCGAGATGCCAATCAGCCGGATGCTCGCCGACCACGAGGACGCGGGTGAAGTGCTGTCCAGAATGCGGGCGCTATCCTCGGGTTACCATGCGCCTGATTCAGCCTGTCCAACCTACCGCGGGCTGTACGTTGGTCTTGAAGAGTTTGAACGCGATCTCCATCGCCACATCCATTTGGAGAACAACATCCTGTTCCCGCGCGCGCTAAGAATGGAGCAGGAATCCTCGACGGCGGTCCAGGAGCGCCGCTAGCCAAGCCGTGGCGGGAAGAGCCCGGCGCGCCTCGGATGAGGTAAGGATGCATCGCTTACTGACAGCCTTCGTCCTTACCGGTCTCCTGTTCATGCTCCTTCCTGGAACGTTTCTGGGCGTCTGGAATCTGATTCCGATCAGCAGCCGTCAGGCGCTTCAGAGCCTTTCGCCCCCGTTCGTTCAGGCGCACGGGCACGCACAACTTTTTGGTTGGATCGGGACGTTCATCCTCGGCATCGGCCTTTTCTCGACGAAAATAGGACCGATTCCCCCCAAGGCGATCCCTCTCGGATGGACTTGTTTCGGACTATGGACATCCGGAGTCACCCTTCGCTGGGTTGAAGGTGTTTCGCCGTGGCATTGGAGAGTTCTGTTGCCTGTTTCCGCCTTTCTTGAACTAACGGCATTCCTGGTGTTCTTCCACACGGTCACGAGCCACAGCCCGGTGCCGCAGGCGGATTTGAGCGTGCCGGCGAACACCAAACGGGAGCCCTGGATGCTCATGGTGATGGCTCGATGATTGGGTTCCTGTTGACACTGACCATCAATGCCGTCGCGGCCATCTAGGTGTCTCTCGCCGGTGCCGGGCCGGCGCTCGAACACGTTCCCGCACAGCGCCTTGTGACGATTGCAACGTGGGGATTTCTGGTTCCGGCGACCTTGGGATTCAGCGCCCGCTGGCTGCCGGTGTTTCTGGGGCTGAAGCAGCCGCGTTCGCGGCTTCTTTTCCTCGCCTTTGGGCTCTCCTGGGCAGCTATTCTCGCCCAACTCTTCGGGCGTTTGAACTGGTTCGCCTCACTGCTCCTGTTAGCGGGTATTTGCGCTGCGTTCGCACTGCGCGTAGTCGAACCGCCCTTGCGGTTCGCCAAAAACGAAGGCGTGCATCCGGGATTTCCATTCCTTGTACGTCTGGCGTACGTCTGGCTCCTCATTTCGGCGACTCTATCGGTTTACACGGCCTGGAGCGATACGTGGGGCGGCATCTGGGGTGCCTCCCGTCACGCGCTCACTGTAGGATTCGTTTCGACCATGGTATTCGCGATCGGCCAGCGGATTCTTCCGGCCTTCTGCGGCAGCCGCGTCCTTTACAGCCCCAGCCTGATGCTGGCTTCGCTTGCCGCGCTCTCAATCGGCTGCGCGCTCCGCGTGGCTTCGGAGATCCCAGCCTATGAAGCGAACATACAGGCCGCCTGGCGAATGCTTCCGGTGTCGGCGATGGTCGAGATGGCGGCTGTCACGTTATTCGCGCTGAATCTGGCAGTGACCCTGCTCGGTTCGGCGGATCAACCGGCGTAATCTGCCGCGTGCTCGGCAGGCAGACTACAGAAGGGCAATCGTCTGCCCCACGGCCTGCCCGGCACTGCTCCATCAGATGCCCTACGGGCAGCTTCAGCGTGCTTTTACCGTCGCACTTGCCGGCCAAGCCGCCAACACCGCTCCCCGGCATTGCGCGCAAAAGTCCGCCGTCTTCAAGTCAAGGCGATCGACGGCGTGGCTCGACGCCATGACACAGCGCCAGTCATCACAGTGTGCAAGGCCGAATGTGTGTCCAAGCTCGTGAACGGATTCTTTCGCCAGGCGCTCCTCCGCGAGCGCTTTGTTTTCGCGCAACCCGTAGAATTCTTCGCTCAGCCGGCAGCGGGACACGACGGCACAACGGCCCCTCAGTTGAGCCTCGCCGAACACGAAGGTCAGGACCGGAACGAACAGGTCGGACTCGGTTACACCCAGCACCCGGTTGTCCGGGTCAGCCCCGGCCTCTGCCAGCTTGGCTAGAATGGCGGTCGAGTAATATTGCTTGCGTAACGGATCGTAGGCAAATCCCGCATCGACACTCCGCGACCTGACGCGGACCGATGCAGCGAAGGTTCGCGCCAGCACGGTCGAGAGCCGGTCCAAAGCCCCCACGTCCACGTCGCCTACTGGTTGCAGATCGATCCTCATCCTCTCAGCCCGTAACGCTTCAGTTTGTTGTAGAGCGTAGTCCGGTCGATTCCAAGGATGCGCGCGCTACGTGAGTGATTGCCGCCGCACTCACGCAAGACTTTCTCGATGTGCGCCCGCTCAACCTCATCCAAACTGTGGCCGTTTGAATGGGGCGCAAGTAGCTGGAACGGGAAATCGGAGGGGACAAGTTCCCGGCCGCGTCCGACGACTAGAGCCCGCTCCACGGCATTCTCCAACTCGCGTACATTGCCCGGCCACTCATAGCGCATCAGCAGATCCATCGCTTCGGTCGAGACCGCGGGTACCTCCTTCCTGTTTGTCGCCGTCGCGAGCCTTCTGAGGAAGTGGGCAACCAGCAGCGGAATATCATCCCTGTGCTCTCGCAGCGGCGGCAAGTGGATGGAGACAACGTGCAGCCGGTAGTAGAGGTCAGGCCGGAAGCTGCCCGCCTTCACCAACTCCTGGAGATCTCTGTTGCTGGCGGCGATTGACCGGAAGTCGACCTTGACGGTCTGGTTGCCGCCGACGCGCACGATTTCCTTCTCTTGCAGCACGCGTAGCAGATCCGTCTGCGTTCTGAGACTGATGTCGCTGATTTCGTCCAGAAAAACCGTGCCTCCTTCGGCCGCTTCAAATTTGCCCTTCTTGCGGTATTGGGCGCCCGTGAACGCGCCCCGCTCGTGGCCGAACAACTCGCTTTCGAGCAAGGTCTCCGTGAGCGCACCGCAGTGTATGGTCACCATCGGCATGAGGCGGCGCGGACTCGCGTTGTGGATAGCGCGTGCAACCACCTCTTTTCCGGTTCCACTTTCTCCGGTAATTAAGACTGTGGCGTCGGTTGGCGCCACCATTTCGACCAGTTCCATGACGTGCCGGATCGCTTCACTCGTACCTATCAAATCCGTTCTCGGAAGCGTCTCCCGCAGCCTCTCTTCGAGACGCCCGGCCTGCACTACGGCGCGCTTGTGCTCCAGCGCGCGAGAGATCAAGTGGGAGAGATCGTCCGGATCGATTGGCTTGGTGATGTAATCATAAGCACCGTGCTTGAAGGCCTGGATTGCGGTATCGACGGTGGCATAGCCCGTCATGATGACCGTGGTCATCTCAGGCTCATTCGCGTGGAGGCGGGCCTGCAACTCCATACCGTCCATGCCTGGCATCTTGATGTCGATCAGCGCCAGATCCCACTTGTGCCGCGCCGCCGATTCCAGGGCTTCGCGGGCGCTGACGGCCGTCCCCGTTTCGTAGCCCTCCGCGGCAAACCACTGGTTGAGCGATTCCCGCACCACTTCTTCGTCGTCGACAATCAGAATTCTGCCTTTGCTCATGGCCGTGTTGGGACCGGCACGGGCAGCCGCACCGTGAACTCGGCCCCTTCTCCTTCGCGAGATTGCACTTGAATCGAACCGCCGTGCTGTTCGACGATACTGCGAGCCACGGCAAGACCCATTCCGGTCCTATGCACGTCCTCTTTCGTAGTGAAGAACGGCTCAAAAATCCGGGCAATGATGGCCGCGGGAATTCCCGGCCCGCTGTCGTGAACCACGATCCGGGCCTCCCCGGCCGCGCCGTCGTACTCCGTCGCCACCCGGAGCGTGCCGCCCTTCGGCATGGCTTCCACTGCGTTCATCAACAGGACCAGGAGCACCTGCTGGATTTGCCCGCCATCGCACTCGATCAGCGGCAGATCGGGCGGAATCGACTTCTCGAGCGCGATCCCTTGCATCTCCAGTTGATGCCGCACGAGGGTGACCGCGCGATTCACCAGTTCGCCGAGCGCCTTGGGGCGAGCGATGACTCGGGGCCTGCCGCGCGAAGGTCAGCAGATTGCGCATGATATCGCCACAGCGCCGGCTCTCCCGCTCGATGATCCGCAGCGCCTCGGCCGCTCGGCCGTCGGATGCCTGCGCTCCCGCCTCAAGCGCCTTCTGGCCAAGGCGCGCGTATGTCAGAATTCCAAACAAGGGGTTGTTTACTTCGTGCGCCACCGTCGCCGCCAGTTTCCCGAGCGAGGCCATCTTCTCGCTCGCTTCAAGTGCTCCGGCCAGCCGCACGGTCATTGTGTTGAACGATCCGACCAGTTCCCCCAGTTCATCGTGGGACCGTGCCGGCAGCCGGTAGCGAAGATCGCCTGCGGCGATGCGGTGCGTGCCCGCGCGCAGCGCCCGTATGGGCCGGTGCACGAAGATCCAAATGAAGGCCGTACTGACAAGGCAGGTGAGGACAATTGCGGCCGCGCTCGACCGTATCAAAAGTCCACGCTGCAGCGCAGACTGGGCATCGACCGCGTCCAGCCGGAGTTGGGTGTCGATGACGCCGAGCACCCGCTGCGCCGGCGGATGAGCGTGGCAGGCGGCTTGCGAACATGAATCCTCGTTGTCGATCAGCCGGATGACGGCCAGAATGCGGCGGCCCTGGCCAACGCCGCCGCGTTCCTCCGGGAAGATGCGGGCGCGGTCCGGACGATCCAGCTTCGCCAACGGTTCTGTCTGGGAGTGGCAGACGTAGCAGGACTCGGCTTGCTTGTCCACGATGCGGCCGACTTCCTCCGCGTTGGTCGAAAAGCTGATCCGGCCCTCGCTGTTGAAGATCCGTACAAGAGCAATCCCGGGCTCGCCGCCGATGTCCCGGACCATCTGGTAGAGCGCCGCGCGGTCGTTGTGCAACATCTGGTAGCGCGTACTGCGGGCAATTACGTCGCAAATGCGATCCGCGGACTGGAGCACCAACTCCTCCGCGCCGCGACGGTGCACTCTCACGTTCAATGCCCCGAACACGCCAAAGATCAGGCCGGTACTGACCACCAGCCAGAGCGCCAGCTTACCCGCGATAGGTAACCGCGTCCACATGGAACCGCTCCCTTCATGTCTCAACCGGTTCGAAGATGGGAAGGTGTTTCACCGCGGGCCGGAAGACAGCAAACCCCGCTGCAATGATGGCAAGAGTTACGGCGATTTCGGTCCACTTCGGAATGTACTGCGTACCTGAGCCAGCCTCCATCCCGGTAACGGCGACATTGAGGCGGTTGGCGACGAAGCCGAGGATGGCCATGAAGGCACAGCCGTAAAGCGCCGCCGGACGCCGCCGGATCGCCGGCAGGAACAGAAACACCGCGGGCAAACCAAGGAGAGCGGTCTCGAGTCCGAACATGTACGCCTCGCCGCCCGGCTCGATCACGCGGCTCAACTCCCGGCGCTGCGCGAGATCCGTGAAGCGCAGCGCAAGGTAGGCCGAAAGCAGGACCGCGAGCAACCTTCCGAGCCCGTTGAGCAGTGGAACCTCAAGTTGCTTGCCGAATGCCCGGCTGCTGTGCCAGGATTCGAAAATGGTCATCGCCAGGCCAACGCAGCCAGCCGAAAGAAAAAACAGCAGTGGCAGCAGCGGCGTGTACCAAAGAGGATGGAGTTTATTCGGAACGATCAGATACAAGCTGCCGAGCGATGACTGGTGAAGCGTGGAGAGGATGACGCCCACGATCACTAGGGGAATCGTGATGGTGCGCAGCCAGCGCAGAGGCGTGGCGCCGCCGAATTTCTCGAGCACGGACGGCGCGAATTCAAGCGCCAAAACAGTCGTGTAGAGCATTACGCACCAAGCCACTTCGAACATGACCGAATGCGGATTCCACATGACGAGGGCATGCCAGATCCGCTCGGGCCGTCCGAGGTCGAGCAGCAGTGCGACAATCACCAGCACATAGCCGAGAAACGCCGTAAGGATCGCGGGCCTAAGGATCGGCTTGTACCGTTTCAGGTTGAAGATGTGGACTGTGGCGACCAGCATGAAGCCTCCGGCCGCAAGACCAACGCCGCACATCACGTCGAAGCCGATCCACAGGCCCCAGGGAAAGGCATCGGTCAGATGAGTCGCGCTGCCAAGCCCCGGAGTGTAGCGGAGAGTGGCGCCGTAGATTCCGGCGGCAACGAGAATCCAAAACACCGCCGTCCAAAACGAGGAGCGCCAGTGAGCCAGAGTGCTCATGATAACCGCTCCTTTCCTCCTCCCTCGTGCTTCCGGACCTCTTCCCGTCGGTGAGTGATCCAATAGACTCCGCCCAGCAGGACCGCGCCGGCGGATGCTATATTCGGAACCTGCGAGAGAGCGCGCCAGGTAAGGCCGGGGAGCGGCTCATCGGGCAGTTGCGTATTGAGGTCCAGTTGTTCGAATGGAACGGCGGAGAGGAAGAAGACCGACGTCCCACCGGCCTCCTTAAGCCCGTAGATCCGCGGATAGTACGCGGCTGGCTTTTCCGCCATCCGCCGCTTCGCTTCCGCAAGCAGGGCGGTGCGTTCGCCGGAGATCGTCGCTTGGGTGGGGCAAGCCTCGCTGCAAGCCGTAGGCCTCCCTGCTTCTTGGCGCTCCTCGCAGAAATCGCACTTCCGGACTCGTGGCTGCCTACTGCTCCACTCGTACGAAGGGACGCTGAACGGGCACGCCAACAGACAGTAACGGCAACCTATGCATTTCTCCGCATCGTATACCACTGGCCCGTCGGCAGTCTTTCGAAACGCGCCCACTGGACAGACAGATACACAGGTTGGCTCGGCGCAATGCATGCAGAGACGCCGGCTGAAGCGCTCTCCATGGGTCTTGATGGCGGTAAGTTTGTGGGCGGAGATCCGCTCCTCCGCCCCGATCCGGTCGTTGTAGGGGAGACCCCACTTCTCCGCGCAAGCGGATTCGCACGCCCGGCACCCGATGCAAAGCGTACTGTCGAATAACATCGCTTTGGACACCTTTGGCCTCCTTCTCTCGGGTCACACATCAACTGGCAATCTGTGGACCATTTCCACAGCTACGTCAAAAAGAATTCACCAGTGACGCGTCTCCACTCGCCCGGGGAGAGGTTCGCAAGCGGCTCGGCCGCCGGGCGGCCGCCGTCTGGCGCGGTTGCGCCGGCGAGTTGCGGCTGAAGCGCCCACAACCTGGAAGTTGCGTCCTTGATCCAGTTCTTCACCAACCCGGCTGGGACGAGGTTGCGGGATGTACTCTCCTCATCCGGAACGTACACGCTCATCAGCCACCCCTTGCCATATGGGTCCTTGCGGAGGAGAGACGGGTCCGCCGCCACTTGAGCGTTGACTTCGACAACCTCGCCTTCGATCGGCGAAACCATGCCTGTCTTCTCGCCGCCCTTGATAAAGCTCCAAGCCATCTGCCCTTGGCGAATCCAGCGGCCAGGCGTGGGTAGTTCGATCGCTTCGGCGTTGCCAATTAACGCCGCGGCGAACTCGTCGGCCCCGGCCCTTACGAGATGGGGCCGCTCGGACTGTACCCATCCGTGACCGGGGTGATAACGGAGTGTTCGTGGAACCAGGAACCCTTCCACGTACTCCGGCTGGACGGCCAATGCCGCGGATTCGAGCGCGGTTTCCCGGTTCAACACCCAATCGATCGCGGCGAAAATTACGAACGTCGCAAGTACAAGGAGTACTGTCATGACCCACCCTCCTTTCCGGAATGAACCGCTTTCCAATTATTTTAAAAAGCAGCCACAATTCCAACTCACAAGTAGTTGTTAATACGAGCCTTAGAAACTAGGCGTGGTCTTTTGCCGTTGCAATTCTCGACAGGATCGGAGTTCTGCGAATGCGTGCCACAACAGATTTAATGACATAGCCCATGCCGCGAAATTCGACAGGTGGCGTGGTGATTTCCAGCAGTCTGGCGCGACATCGGACAGAGTGCAATCGCGCAACTGGGTGAAGTGTCGCAGCCCGCACAGCTTCGCCAGAAACCGCCCGGTGGTGGATCTGCCGGAGAGCGCCGCGCGCATGGATCTGACTGAAGTACCATGAATTTCTACGTCGTGGAGTTCCGCCTTGTTGAAACTGTTCCTCATCGCCGTACTTCTCCTGTTCCTCGGCTCAAGACTCTTGCCTCGTCTCGGTTCCTTGCTCGGCGGCCATGCACGGAAGCCGTTCAGCCTGGCAAAGTGGATATGGAGTTGGTTCGCCGGGTCCGAAGATGAATCGATCGAGCGGGAGCGCGACTACGGCCGGGAATGCGCGCAGGAGTTTGAGATGCAATTCTCCGGCTGCGCGCCGCCCGAACAGCAGGAATTGGTAATGCTCGCCGGATCCAGGCTTGCAGACGCCTGCCAGGACCGCCGCTTCAAATTCCGGTTCACAGCGGTTCCCGGCGCAGCGGTTAACGCTTACGCACTCCCCGGTGGATTCGTGTACATCACGGAACCGCTGCTCAAACTCCTTGGCACGGACAACGACGAGATTGCGTTCATCCTGGGGCACGAAATGGGACATGTCTTACTCGGCCACCCAAGGGAACAATTGATGGCGAGCGCGCTGCTGAGCGCGGTAGCAAAACGGATGCCGGGTGCTGGCGGGATGATCCGCGACGCGATCAGTAAAGGATATTCACGGGAACTGGAACTGGATGCCGACCGGGAAGGAGTCCGGCTGGCGGCGGCGGCCGGATTCGACGCACGGGCCGCTGTGCGCGCACTGCGCCGTTTTGAAAAAGCTTCGGCAAGCGCCACTGGACTGGTTGAATATTTCTCATCTCATCCACCGTTTGCCGAGCGGATCGAGAGGCTGGAGCGAGAAATCGGCGTTTGATGGTATGTTCCAGCACCTGAGTGTCCCCTTGACTCAGCCGGATGTCTACAGCAGCGTCGCGTGGAGCGCGCACCCGCGACAGCGCCGAGGCCGTGCTTCCTCCCGCCCGGGCGCCACGAGTGCTTCCCGCGTGGCGCAGGGGGGCCGCTCACAAACCGGAATCACCGCGGAAAGTCTCCAGCTCTGCCGTAACTTTAACCGGAGTCCAATCGCTTGGGCCTGGACCGGTCGAGACGTTCGCTAAGCTAATGCTCCACGACAGGGACGCTCTTAGCGCTACCCGGAAGGGCGGCGCGGCGATAAAGCATTAACCTTGCGACGGACGCATTGGCGCGGTGTGCCGAATCGCCGGGCTCTTGCGGGTCTCCCGTTCACAGGCCGGGGCGCCGCCAGCATTCCGCGGCTATTTCGGCGGCGCCGGCTCGAACAAGTGCGAGATGAAAGGATATCCGTTCATGGCAAGGCGGCACGACGCGGTTGCCCCATACCAGCGGGGTGCGTGGAAGGTGAACTTCGGCACGTAAACCACATCTCCTTCGTTCGCGATGATTACGCCCTTTGTCTCTACCGGATACCGGATCTGTCCCTTCATGATGAGCCAGTATTCGGCTCCTTCCGGGTGATAGTGACCCTTGTCCTTGGGGTTGATGGGCGGCAAATTCTTTTCGTACCCGTAAATGAAGTTTGCCGCGCCGCGGGCGTCGTCGACGATGCGGATTGTGCCCTTCAGCCTGCCTTCGTCGATCGCCCTTGCAACGTCGTCGAAGGTCTGGTGCGGCTTGTTGCTTTTGTCGTACTCGCCTTTCGTGCGCGTGAAACGCACAGGCATGAAGTTGAGGCCAGGGATCTTCGGAGTATCCACCTGGCTCGAATACAGAGTCTTCGCTCCTGCGATGTTTGTTTCGAAGTAGAGCGCCGGCTCGCTGCCTACGGTCTCAAAGGAGAAGAGCGTGGCCATGGGGACCTGCACCATCGAACCCTTCGATGCCGTGAACGGCTGCTGGCCTTCGATATCGAAACGAAGCTGACCCTCCATCACGACCCACCACGCGCGTGTATCGGGATGCAGGGCACGGGGCGTCTTCGTTCCTGGAGACGACCAGACGTAATCGCTGCGCAGGTGTTCGTCGTCGACGATGGTTTGCCGCCACGATTTCTGCCCGGCGTGGCTCGCCTTCAGGTCGCCGATTTTCGTGATCGGCTGATGGGGCGCTTTGTATTGCGCCGGCGTCCCTTTTGGCGCCCACAACTCCTGCGCGAAGCTGGGACAGACGCAAGCTGACAGCGCCGCCATGTAGGCAATCGGAAATATTTTCATTGTTTCTAGCTCCCTCAGGTGAAGACAGGGATTGTATCACATGCTTTCGCACCAACCGTTCGGACCCGTCATGAACTCATGAACCGTCATGAAAAAACGGCTGCAATTGGCAGCCGGTGGGGCAGGCTAATCCAATCGCTTTTGCCACGTGCCGTCATCCCTGGAAATGACAGGCCACAAACAGCGATGTACGACGCCGCCATACAGGTCCGCGTGCGGACTTTGGAGCAGTCATTTCCTGCCAGTTGCTTATCTGCCTTCGAGCAGCTTGTGAAAGCGCTTGCATAAGTGCGCGGCCGTCTTCTCGTCCGGCGCTATGACCAGGATTGTATCGTCGCCCGCGATCGTACCCACCACTTCCTTCCACTCTTCGTTGTCGAGGGCCACGGCAACCGAGTTCGCGTGACCGGGCGCTGTCTTCAAGACGACCAGGTTACTCGCTGCGCGGATGTCGTGCAGGAATTCAGCTGCCAGTAGCCGGAATGCGGGGCCAGTCTCCTCGTGGGTAATCTCGCGATAGCCCTCCGGGGTCTTCACCAGTCCCAGTTCGCGGACGTCTCTCGAGAGCGTGACTTGCGTCGTGGCCAGTCCGATTGTCTTGAGGCACCGCGCCAGTTCGTCCTGCGTGTGGACGGATTTCGATCGGATGATCCGCAGGATCTGGCCGTGACGGTAGCTCTTGCTCATTGAAGCATCGATTGCAGCCTGCGCCGCGATGCCGCAAGCGCGTTCGCGACCGGCTCAGGTCCGGTAGCTCCAGGTACGCTCCGCGATTTCATTCCCTCCAACGGGTTGAGCAGCAAAGCGTGCTCCGACTTGAATTCCGGAGCAAAGGCCTGTAACGCTTCGGGAGTCCAGTCCGACGGCTTCTTGCCGGCCCGGACACTTTCGAGGACAAGCCTCCCGGCGATCTGATGCGCCTGGTGGAAAGGTGTTCCGCTCCTCGCCAGCGCCTCCGCGAGATCGGTCGCGATCACCCAGCTCTCCTCCACGGCCGCGAGAGGCCTCGACGGGTGGAGAGTGATCGAATCCACAACCGTGCGCGCCATCTCAAGCGACGCGCACAACTGATCCGCGGCGTCGAAAAGAGGCTCCTTGTCCTCCTGCATATCGCGGTTGTAAGTCAGCGGCAGTCCCTTCATCGTGACGAGGAGGGAATGGAGCGAACCGAGGACGCGTCCCGATTTTCCGCGGATCAATTCGAGGGAGTCGGGATTTTTCTTCTGCGGCATAAGGCTCGAGCCGCTTGTCACGCCGTCGCCCAGTTCCATCCATCCGAACTCCTCGCTCGAATAGAGAATCCAGTCCTCCGCAAGGCGGCTCAAGTGAATCATCGAGACTGACGCCGCATAGAGGAAATCGAGCGCGAAGTCGCGGTCGGCCGAAACATCCATGCTGTTGGCGGTGATCGCCTCGAATCCCAGATCGCGCGCGATCGCTTCGCGATCGAATGGGAAACCGCTCCCCGCAAGCGCGCCTGAACCGAGCGGCAGTACGTTCGCCCGCCGGCGCGCCTCACCTAAACGCTCCCAATCCCGCGCGAACATTTCGAAGTAGGCGAGCAGATAATGCGGCCACATCACCGCCTGCGCGCGCCGCAGATGCGTATAGCCAGGAATCACGGCGCTGGGATAACGATCCGCCAGATCGAGAAGGGCGCCCATCAAACCCGCGGTCAGGCCGCGCGCCCGGTCGCACTCCTCGCGCAGCCAAAGCCGCACGTCGAGCGAAACCTGTTCGTTGCGGCTCCGGCCTGTATGGATCTTATCTGCCACCGGACCGGCGCGTTCCTTCAGTTTGCGGATCACGAGCGTATGCACGTCCTCGTCTGACGCACCCGCGAAAAACGCCGGCTCCCTGGACGCTTCGTTTCGAATCTGCTCGAACGCTTCGACGATTTGAGCCCGCTCAGCGGCTGTAAGAATCCCCACGGATTCCAGAGCGTGCGCGAACGCCTGCGACCCGCGGATATCGGCGTCGATCAACCTCCGGTCGAAATGGAGCGAGCCGGAGAAGCGTTCAAAGACTGCCGATGGTCCCGTTTCGAATCGGCCGCCCCAGAGTTTCATGGCTTCTTCGAGGCCTGGAGGGCAGCCCGGACTTTGATCGGCAGCCCGATAAGATTGATGAATCCGAACGCATCCTTCTGATCGTAGCTTGCGCCCATGGTGAAGCTTGCTATGTCGAGCGAGTAGAGCGAGTTTGGCGACTTGCGGCTGACAGGGTCGATGTTGCCTCTATATAGTTCGAGCGTCACCTCGCCCGTGACCGGTTCGCTCGTGGCTTCGAAAAATGCGTCCAGCGCTTCGCGCAGCGGCGTGAACCAAAGACCGTTGTAGACCATCTCGGCATAATCGAGAGCAAGCCGCTGTTTGTAATGGAGCGTGCTCTTGTCGAGCGTAAGCGTTTCGAGTTCCCTGTGCGCCGCCATTATCAGGGTCCCGCCGGGCGTTTCGTAGCAGCCGCGCGACTTCATTCCGACGAAGCGGTTCTCGACCAGATCAATGCGTCCGATACCGTGCTCCGCGCCAATCCTGTTCAGCGATTCAAGCAGCGGAACGCCGGCAAGTTTCTCCCCGTTCACCGAGGCGGGGTTGCCTTGCTCGAAGCCGATAGTAACCCTGCCCGGCGTATCCGGCGCCTCCTTCGGGCTGCGGGTTAACATCCAGATCCCGTCCGGCGCGGCGTTGGCAGGATCTTCGAGCTCGCCGCCTTCGTGCGAGATGTGCCAGATGTTGCGGTCGCGGCTGTAGATCTTGGTGGTGGACGCCGAAATCGGAACGTTCCTCGCCGCGGCGTAATCGATAGCGTCTTCCCGAGAAACGATGTTCCACTCGCGCCAGGGCGCGATCACCGGGAGCTGGGGGGCAAGGGCTTTGTAGGTCAACTCGAAGCGGACCTGGTCGTTACCCTTTCCGGTGCAGCCGTGCGACAGCGCGTCGCAACCAGTGGCCAGAGCTACTTCGACCTGGCGCTTCGCGAGCAACGGTCTCGCGATGGAGGTGCCAAGCAGATACTTGTGTTCGTAAACGCCCCCCGCGCGAACCAAGCGCCAGAGGTAATCCGATACGAATTCCTCCCGCATATCCGCGACGTGACACTCCGAAGCGCCCGTCCTGAGAGCCTTGTCTTCGAGGCCCGCCAGTTCGTCGCTACCCTGTCCGATGTCCCCGCACACAGCTACGACTTCGCACTGATAGTTCTCCTTCAACCAGGGAATGATGATGGAGGTGTCGAGGCCGCCGGAGTAGGCGAGAGCTACTTTCTTATATTTGCTCATAATGTTGTCGGCGAAGCGTCAAAGCATCATCAGAAGCAGCGCCTTCTGCGCATGCAAGCGGTTCTCCGCTTGATCGAACACCACCGAGGACGAGGATTCGATCACGGCATCGGTGACTTCGAGGCCACGCTTGGCGGGAAGGCAATGCATGAATAACGCACCGGGTTTCGCTACGGAAACCGCGCGCGCATCAATCTGATAAGGTGCGAAAACCTTCTGGCGGGCATCCGCTTCTTCTTCCTGTCCCATGCTGGCCCAAACGTCTGTATAAACGGCGTCGGCTCCCGCAAGGGCTTCTTCCAAATTCGTGGTGATCGACAGGCGGGCTCCGGAAGCGTCGGCGAGACTCCCGGCTTGCTCGACTACAGCAGGGTCGGGTCCGAAGCCCGCGGGCGTCGCGAGCGCAAAGTTCATTCCAAGCCGCGCGGAAGAGAGCATCAGAGAATGCGCCATGTTGTTTCCGTCGCCGGCAAACGCGAGAGTCCGTCCGCGCAAATCGCCCAGCTTCTCTTGAAGAGTCATCATGTCGGCGAGCGCCTGACACGGGTGAAAACTATCGCTGAGAGCGTTAATAACCGGGACGGAAGACCACAAGGCCAGTTCTTCGATCACGGCCTGTCCAAACGTCCGCACGACGATTGCGTTGACCCATCGCTCCAGATTGCGCGCGACATCCCGCAACGGTTCCCGCGCGTCGATCCTGGCTTCGGCGCCGACCGAAAAACCCCCAAGCTGCCTGATAGCCAATTCGAAAGTGAGGCGCGTGCGCAGCGATGGCTTCTCAAATAACAGCGCGATGGAGCGGCCGGCGAGGGCTTGCGAATAGCGTGAAGAGTTTCGCTTCACCATCGCGGCAAGCTCGAGGAGCTCGCGGAGTTCGCCGGTCGTGAGATCCAGATCCCGGGTAAAATCCGGAGCTGCCGCTTTCGAGATTCGGTCGGCAGGCACAGTCGCCGTCATATCCTTTCCATAAGTGAATGTTTATTCAACAGAATGAATAATTACACACTGGCTCGCGCAGTGTCAATGCCAAACGCGAGCGTGTCGCGAGCGAGGTTGTAGCCTGACAGCCCGTGCTTAAACCATCCTGAGCTGCGGGGCAAATCGTATCCCGGCGGGAGAAGTCGCAGCGGTCCGGCTGCGATTGCAAGATTGGCTCCGGCAAGGTTCTCCAGACTCACCAACGACCGTTTTAGCGATCACAGAGAGCATCTGATCGGCACGAATGAGGCCCTCAACGCCTCGCGGAGTACCCACTCCCGGTTGGCGCCTCCTGATCAGGCTCGGTTTGAACGCTCCGGCATAGACAGCCAGGAAGGCTTCGCCCCGGGATAACTGACGCCTCTCACGATTTCTGGTGGCTGGCATCGCTCCCTCCGGCGGATGTGCGAAGCTCCTGCCCGCGCCGCGCCCTGCCTATATTTGCAATGAAGCTCCCTCGATGATATAGTCGCCTTGACTTCAACTTCGAGGAGTCCCGGATGCAGAGTAGGAATCGGGTTCGCTTGGTAGTTCTGGCGGTCTGTTTGGCGTTTTCGTCATCAGGTCTCGGTCAAACCGGTCAAGGAACAATCGTTGGCCTCGTGAGCGACTCCTCCGCGGCAGTCGTGCGCGGAGCGAGCGTCACCCTTATCCACGAAGAATCGGGTTTCGTCTACAATGTCGTCACGAACGAGGAGGCGTTTTATCGCGTCCCGTATCTCAACCCCGGCGTTTACCGGGTGACGTTCGAGGCTGCTGGATTCAAGAAGCTGGTGCGGGGCGGAATCATCGTGCGTTCGACCGAAACTGCACGCGTGGACGCCACGCTTGAGGTCGGGACCGTCGTCGAAACCGTGGAGGTCAAATCTCAGGCGGCGCTGCTTGAAACCGAGACATCGACGGTTGGGCATCTGGTTGCCGGCGAAACGCTGAATTCCTTGCCCTCGCCTCAAATGAAGATTCAGACAATACTCTTCTACATGCCCGGCGTCACGTCGCAGGGTGGCGACGGACATGTCGCCGGCCAACGCTCGCGCGCGTTCAACGCCACGATGGACGGCGTATCCGGCATGGAGCCGGTGCGGGGCGCTGTCGCGGTCGACCGCTTCCTTGCGACCGTGGAGCAGAACATGTCAGAGGTAAAGGTTCTTACCACCGCGCTGCCGGCGGAGTATGGCCACTCCGGCGGCGGCATCATGAACGTAAGCTACAAGAGCGGGACAAACCGTCTTCACGGATTGGCCGAAGAGCGGTACCGGGCGATAAGAGCCGTCCACCGGAGCTGGGAAGAACCGAACGTTCTTCCGCGCAAGGGTTTCCACTTGATGTCCGCCAGCTTTAGCGGCCCCGTCGTGCTCCCGAAGATATACGACGGCCGCAACCGCACCTTCTTCCTGCTCGGATTCCAGCGTCACCACGAAAATGGCGGTGAGAACAACAACGCCAACGTCCCCAGTCCCGCGATGCTCGCCGGCGATTTCCGGTTCGGCGGAGTTGGCGATCCAGTTTACGACCCGGCAACGCTGACACGCCTTCCGAACGGCACCTACTCCCGCACAGTGTTCCCCGGCAACCAGGTCCCTCGAAACCGTTTCGATCCCGCGGTGCAGAAATTCCTCAGCCTGAACCCGTATCGCGGCGAGGACAACCGGAATGCCCAGGCATTCATTGACCGCCAAGGGCCCCAGAACAACCTCAGCGCGGACACCAAGTACAAGTCATACCGGA
This sequence comes from Acidobacteriota bacterium, assembly GCA_005808865.1. Lineage (GTDB taxonomy): Bacteria > Acidobacteriota > Terriglobia > Bryobacterales > Bryobacteraceae > SYKU01. The sequence goes on along the minus strand of SYKU01000083.1, from coordinate 21,020 downwards.
CCGGCACCGACTTTAAGGTCGATCAATCCTTCGGCAACAGCCACAAGATGTTCGCCCGCCTTTCGAATTACCGCCATCGCGCATCGAACGGGCGCGATCAAATCCAGTGGAACAACAAGTTGTTCGATTACAACTGGACGCCAACACCTATCGATCAGAAGCAACTCGCCGTTTCGTACACCTTTACGGTTAGTCCTACCACTATTAGCGAGGTCCGCTTCGGGGCCAACCGCCGGAAATCCACGCGCATTCCGGAAACGAGCGACCAGGATTGGGCTCGGCAGTTGGGGATTCCGAATGCCAACCCGGCGACTTTTCCCAGTTTTCTCGACCCAAACGGAACCGCGCTGTTTCGAGCCCGTTTCCCGGAAGGCAGGCAGAATGACGTGACCGAGAACATGAGCCTGCAGAAGAATCTAACGATGGTGCGAGGCCGTCACACGTGGAAAACCGGGTATGAGTTGCTGCGCACGCGGGCGAATTCGAGCGTCAACGCCGAACCTACGGGGCGCTACCGCTTTGGAGGAACGGAACTGCCGTTTACGCCGAATACGGGAAACACGTTCGCATCCTTCCTGCTCGGAGCCGTGGTACGAGCCGATTTCACGCAGGACCAGGCGACCTGGCTGCCGCGCTGGTGGACACACTCTCTCTATTTGCAAGACGACTGGAAAGCCACGTCAAATCTCACCTTCAACCTCGGCGTGCGCTGGCAGTACGAAACCCCCTACAACACCAAGTATGGGCAGCAGAGCCAGTTTAACCCCGATGCGACTGACCCCTTGACCGGCCGCAAGGGCGCGCTGCTTCACCCAACCGGTCAGCTTTCTTCGCGGGATCTAAATAATTTTCAGCCGCGCGTTGGGATGGCCTACAACTTCAAAAAAGACTGGGTGTTCAGGGCAGGGTTTGCGGTCAATACACTCGATCTCTGGACCAGCGGCTTGCAGGAGAACTTCGACGAATACCTGGCGACGGCCGTGGTGCAACGTCCGGTGGGCGATCCCGACGTTGCGTTCTACCTCTCGCAGGGGCCCCCGTCAGTTCGTTTCAATCTGCTGCCTAACGGAACTGTTCCGTTTGTCGGGACCAACTACAGCGGGCGGAACGCGTCTTATTATGACCCGAAGATGCGCTCGCCCTATATCCTTAACTGGAACGCCGGTTTCCAGCGACAGTTCGGTTCTACGATAGTGATCGAAGTGACCTATCAAGGTTCGTCCGGTGTGGGTCTATTGAACCGGTGGGACATCAACCAGATCCCTCTCGATATTTCGCGGGACTTCAACCAGCTCGACCGCATCCGCAGGTCAGCTCAGGACTTCAAGCCATGGACGCAGTTTGGATCGATCTTCCACTATTCCAACTATGGCCACAACAGTTTTCATTCCGGAACCGTCAAGATTGAGAAGCGCTTTTCGCATGGCTTGGCCCTGACCTCGTTCTACACACGCGGCAAGTCCATCGACGAACGCAGCGACGACGCCACGGCTTCGGGAGCGACGTTCTACAACCGCCGCCTGGAGAAGGCGCGGTCGGATTATGACGTCAGCGACCGTTGGGTGACCTACACCACATACGAACTGCCGGTCGGGCGCGGACGCCGATTCCTCGCCCACGGAAATCGAGTGTTGAACGGGGCGTTCGGAGACTGGCGCATTGGCGTCATCCAGACAATCGAGGCCGGCGCGCCGTTCGGATTCACGCAGACTCCCAGTACGAACGTTTACCTGCCTGGCGTGCTCCGGCCGGACTTGGCCCCCGGAAAGACGTATGACAGCATCAAGGTGCCGTTCGACCGTCATGGCCCCTGTCGGCATACGGTGGCGTGCCTCGCCCCTTGGGTGGACATCAACGCCTTCGCCTACCCGCCATCGTTCACACCGGGGCAGGCGGGACGCAATATCATCAGCGGGCCGGGGGTCCTGTGGCACCAGGTGTCGGCGGCAAAGTCGTTTCCATTCCGCGAGCGGCTCAAAGGCTCGCTACGCGTCGACGTGAACAACCCGTTCAAAGTCCCTTTCTTCGGGTTCCCGAATTCAGCGGTGGACTTTCGGAACCCGCAACGCTTCGGCAAGATCACCTCGACGCGCGGCGTCACAAGCGGACTGGGGGCATCGAAGCTGTTCATCGAAACGCATTTCAAGCTGGAGTTCTGAACTTGGCCGAAGCAAAGCGGAATATTCGCTGGGCGTTGAGTATTGGGATCTGGAACGATCTGCCGCTCGCGCCGTTTACCGAAAAGCTCGATGCGATCAGGGACGCGGGCTTCAACGGCTTCCGCATGACCAGCTACCCCGCATTCCTGAAGCAGCACAATCTCACGCCGTCTCTCATGGAGAGGGAGCTCTCGAAACGCGATCTCAACTTGGCGACGCTTTCCTTCGGCGGTCCGGCGGACGATCCCGCGCAGCACTCTGCGATCCTCGCCCGCGCGAAGGAAGCCTGCCAATTCCTGAAGATCTTCGGGGCAACGGAACTGGTAGTGTTCTCTCCCTCTCGCGTGAACAAAGTGCTCGTGAGAGAACATTTGCGGCGCGCCTGTGAGTTTTACAATCGTTTGGGCGACGTGTGTGCCGAGTACGGTATCCGGGCGGGATTGCACAATCACTCGCAGGGACAGTTGATCGAAACGCAGGACGAAGTGGAATCGATGCTGCGCCAGACCGATCCGAAACGCTTCCACTGGTCGCCCGATACTGTTCACCTTTACATCGGCGGCGCCAATATCCTGCAGCTATTTGAAAAATACGCGGACCGGCTGATCTTCATGGACTACATCGACGGACGCTACACCGCGGCAACGGAGGACCTGAAACTCCTGAGCGGCGAGGTCGTGAAGAAAGAAGATCACGGCGCGACGTTCCGCCTCACAAACCAGGACCTGGGTGATGGAGAGATCGACTTCCGCGATTTGCACCGAATCCTGAAGCGCCGCAACTACCGCGGCTGGATTTGCGTGGATAATCACCACATCAGAGTCAGCGCCCGCCACAATTTCGGACGCTGCATGAAATACATTCGCGAAACACTGGAGCCAATTTACTCATGAAGAGACGAGAAGCACTGGCGGCGATGGCCGCATATCTGGGCCCCCTGCGGCAGCACGCGGAGGCTTTGTACGGGGCCGGCCGCCCCAATATCAAATGGTGCATGAGCAGTTTCCTGTGGACTTCCACGATGTGGCAGGACACTGGCACTCTGCCCTACACGGAGATGCTCGACGTGATCCGGGATACCGGGTTCGACGGGTTCCGGTTCACGGGGTGGCCGGGAATTCTGGGTCGCATCGGGATGGATCTGGCGCAGCTTGAGAAGGAGCTGTCGAAGCGGAACCTGCGTATCGCCACGCTGTCGTTCAACGGCGCTGCCGACGATCCGTCGAAACACGCCGAGGTGGAAAAGTCCGCGCGCGCGGCCTGCGAGTTCCTCAAACGCTTCGGGGCCACCGAGATGGTGACGTTCTCTCCGCGGCGCGTGAACAAAGTGCTGGTGCGCGAGCACATCCGCGTTGCCTGCGAATTCTACAATCGCCTTGGCGACGTATGTGCCGAATACGGGATTCGCACCGGAATGCACAATCACTCGCAGGGGCAGCTCATCGAGACGCAGGACGAGATCGAGCTTCTCCTGAAGCTCACCGATCCGAAGAAATTTCACTGGTGTCCCGACACGGTGCACCTGTACATGGCGAACTGCGACATCATCGGGCTGTTCAAGAAATACGCGCACCGCCTGGTCTTTTTCGACCTTGTGGACGCGAAGTACGAGTTTCAGAAGGATGAGATGCGGCTTCCGAACGGCAAAGTCGAAAAGCCCGGATCTCAGAACGGGACCTTCATGCTCGGCAATCGCGACTACGGGGATGGCGAAGTGGACTTGCAGGGCATCATGCGGATTCTCAAGCAGGTGAAGTACAAAGGCTGGATCAACATCGACCACCACTACTCGCGCGTCAGCCCGCGCAACAGCTTCGAGCGCTGCATGAAATACATTCGGGAGAAGATGGACCCGATCTACAGCTGATTTCGGGAGGCGTTTCCATCAGCCTTCATGGGTCAGATCGACTCGTGCGGGACGCAGGCGGCGATCAAATTGAAAAGCCCCTTTATACGTGTTTTACGATGCCGAGCACAGAACGTTGAGCGAAAACACCTAAACGCTTCGTCCGGGCCTGCTTCGAGTCAGCAGATAGACCGGGTAACTGCACGCGAGGAGCCCAAGCGCGGGCAAGCTATTGCCCGGATCCGTCACTAGGTCGGCGATGAGGAAACCCACACCCGTCGACAATACCGCGAGCGGAACGTACGGATACCATGGGACGCGCCAGGGGCGCGGCAACTCTGGCTCCCGCTTGCGCAGCATCAGAAGCGAAAGAACCGCCGAACTGTAGTTGACCACGAAGAGAAAGCTCGCAATCGCCACCAGCTTCTCGAACGTACCGGTTGCCACGAGCGCCACGGAGGCCGAACAGCTCAGGAAGAGTGCGACAGTCGGCGTCCCGGCCGCATTCACGGTCTCCGCCCGGCGCCAGAATAGGCCGTCGCGGCTTAGCCCGTAGAGCGTACGGGTCAACGTCAGGACGACCGCATTGACTACGGCCGTCGTACACACAAGCGCCACAAGAGTGACCAATTTCCCGCCCCGCTCGCCGAAGACCAGACGCGCCACGTCGGATGCGGCCAGCTTCAAACCGGCGATCTTTCCAGCAGGAAGGACGTGCAGAAAGGCCGCGTTGAGCAGGAGGTAGAAGGCGATAATCCCCACGACTCCCTGGATCATGGCGCGCGGCAAATTCGCAGGCTCGCGTTCCTCCTCGGCGAAATAGATGGCGGTATACCAGCCATCGTAATCGACGACGATAAATCGGAAGGCCACGATCATTGCGGCAATCCATGCAAAGGGGCTTCGCGGGGTCTGTGGCACTGAGCCCGCGGCATCTCCCGACGCGGCGCCCCCGCCTAGAGCAAAGCACGCCACGATCAGAGCCAGAAGGGCCACCGCTTGCAGCACGCTTATACATTCCTGAACACGGCTGCTCACAACGATACCGAGCCGCTGAACCAGCCCCACCAGCAGGATCAGCAGAACCCCAATGAGTGTCTGCCTTCCGGCGAACGCCGGCGAAAATTCCGCTGCGAAATCGCCGACCGTGATCCCGATGAAGGCAACGGTGGCGCACGTCGCAATCCAGTCGCTCCATCCGATCGCGAAGCCGGCCGCGCCGCCAAACGCCCGCCGCGGGTACACGTAGAGGCCGCCGGCCAGCGGCAGCGTGGCGGCCATCTCGGCGACCGACATGGTTCCGAACAGTGCGTAGACACCACCAAGCGCCCACATCAGAAGGATGAGCCAGTAGTTGCCGAGTTGTTCCGCTATCAGCCCGGGCGAACGAAGAATGCCGGGACCAACGGTGCCGCCAAACGTAACGGCAATGGCGAATGCCGCGCCGAGAACGCGCAGCAGCCTGTTGGTCACTTGTTCGCGAGCGCCTTGAGGGGGATCTTCAGGGCCATCGAACCCGCGACGGTCACGACCTCGTACTTGCCCTGAAACGCAATCAGCAGGTGCGCAGCCCAAGGTTCCAACTTGTATTCCGAGACGAGCCACTTCACCATGTCCGTGGTTGCCATCTGCAAGCCGCGGTCGAGTGCGCTGACGAACTCGGCCTGAGCACCGACGCTGATGATATGTTCGGCAGTTTGGACCCGCGGTCCGGTCAGACCTCCGTTCTTCCGCACTTCAACGGAAAATTCCACGTCCATGGAAGTCTCGACTCCGTTGCCCGTCGGTTCGCCATCGCCCATCAGCGCATGTCCGTCGCCGATGAACAGCCGTCCGCCGGGGTGGTAGACGGGTAACAGGACCGTTGAACCTTCGACGATCTCGTTGTAGTCGATATTTCCGCCGTATGAACCGGCCGGGCCTGAAGTCGGTGCAAAATCGCCGGGCGCGGCGACGCCGACGCAGCCGAGCATTGGCTTCGCCGGGAACTCCATCTTGATGCGGGCGCTTGCCGGGTCGGACAAACGCACCAGGTTCCGCTTCAGATCGAGATCCCAACGAACGTAGTGCGAAAAGCCCTTCCGCACCAGATCCATCTTGAAGCTGTTTGGATAAAGGCCTTCAATGGATTCCGGCGTCAAAGCATAGAGGCCGAGCCTGTACCCCGAATACCCCCAATCACGATTGAGGCGGATCCGCCGGAATTTTATGACCAAGGCATCGCCCGGTTCCGCGCCATCCACGAAAAACGGTCCGGTCAACGGATTGCCAGGATCGGGATGACGGGTAACGCCTTTTTCGTCAACACCCCCGGAATCGACTGTCGTTGTCTGAACAACATCGCCGGGCTTAACGTGCTTCAGCGCCGGATGCGCTCGCGAAAACGTGCGGTAGTAAGTCTTCGGAACAACCTGATGCGTTTCGCCAACAAGCAGAACCGGCGTCACGATAAGCGTCGCAATCAGTCTTTTCATCATGCTCTCGCTCTTAAGTATTCCCGGGTGATGTATTCGCAGGTGCGCACGGTTATCGCCATCATCGTCAGGGTTGGATTCTGGCAACCGCTCGAAACCCAACTGGCGCCGTCCGTAACGAAAATATTCCTGGTGTCGTGCGCCTGGCAGAAGGCATTCAAGACGCTGGTCTTAGGATCGTTACCCATGCGAGCCGTTCCTACTTCGTGTATGCAGAAGCCGGGCACCGAGTACTGTCCAGTCATCTTGACGTTCCTCGCGCCCGCCGCCTCAAGCATTTGGGCCGCCTGCTCACGGCCGTCATTGAATAGCTTTTTCTCGTTGTCCCCGTACTCCGCGGAAATCCTTAGAATCGGAATGCCCCATGCGTCGACGCGGGCCTTATCGATCTCGACGTAATTTTCCTTCCGCGCGAGACACTCGGCCCAGAGGCCAAGGTTGACGTTCCACTGTCCTTTTCGCACGGCATCTTTGTAAGACGCGCCGAATCCTGGAGCCCCGAAATCGAATCCCGGCGTGCTGCCTCCCTGAAAGCCGAATCCGCGAATAAAGCCGTTAGTTGATTTTTCCGAAACGTTGCGGAATCGTGGAACGTAAATACCGTTCGGCCTGCGAGGCGGACCTGCCCAGGGTTTTGCTTCGATCTGAGGCATGACGCCGGAGGCACCGCCGCCGTAAATGTGATCCATGACGTATTTGCCGAGGACTCCGCTCGAATTACAGATGCCCGAATTCAACAGCAGGCGCGTGGATTCAAGCGTTGAAGCGCAGAGAACGATTACTCTGGCGCGAACTTCCTTCGGGGCGCGCGTCACGCGGTCGATGTAGGCGATACCCGCGGCGAGCCCGTCCTTCATGACAACGTGGCTGGCGACGGCGTCGGTGAACAAAGAAAGGCGCCCGGTCCTTTGGGCGTCGGCGATGGTCGTCCAGGGGCTGCTGAAATAGGAGTTCGTCGCGCATCCCTGTTCGCAAGGTCCGCAGTAGTGGCATGCCTGGCGTCCGTTGTGATTTTTGGTCAGCACGGCCGCGCGGCCGATGGTTACCGTGCGGCCGAACTTCTTTTTCGACGATTCCTTCAGTATCTGCTCGCCGCACGTCATCTCCATTCCGGGCAGGAACACGCTGTCAGGCAGTTGGGGCAGACCTTCCGCCGTTCCGCTGATTCCGACGTATCGCTCCACCTGTTCGTAGTACGGCAAAAGATCGGCATGCGAAATTGGCCAGTCATCGCCGTATCCATCGTGGCTGGCCGCTTTGAAATCGAGATCGCTCATGCGGTAGCTCTGGCGGCCCCAACTCAGGGAGCGTCCGCCGAGCACCCGCATGCGTATCCAATTGAATGGTTTGTCTTGCGTGTAAGGATTCTCCCGGTCGTTTACGAACCACTCCTGGTTGCTCTCGCGGCACGCGTAGCATTTTCCCTGAATGGGACGGTCGCGACGGATTTTTGGAGAATTGCCAAGATAGGGCAGTTGCCAGGACTGGGTGTGCTCGGTGAAGTCCTTGGGCGTAATCTTCTTGCCGGCTTCGAGAAGCGCCACGCGCAATCCGGATTCGGTGAGCTGTTTAGCGGCCCATCCGCCGGTCGCTCCGGACCCGACGACAATGGCATCAAACGGCTCTTTCGGGGAGACAATCTGCAACATGAAGGGGCAGTATATCACCATGCGCGCGGCGGGATTCCGTATTTCTGCTGGCGCCGGGCTGGCGCCGATTGCGCGTGGGATGAGGCGGTGCCAGACGAATGTTGTCTGGCGTGTGATTCGAGGACTCGGATTGGCGTTCGTCCGCGAATGTCCCTTCCGGGGACGCCTCACCTTACCACTGTGACGGATCTTGCCGGAAACATCATTTTCGGAGCGAGAGTAGCGAGATTTCGCAGACGTGGGGATTCAACCCGAAAACCGCCCCTGCCCGAAAGGCAACGCTCCCACTCGGGCCGGATTTCCGCGAAGAGGCGGCGGTCACCGTCGAAGCCGCCATCCGGAAAAAGTCGGCCGCCGCGGTCTACGGCAATAGCAACGTTACGAATCGCTTGTGACTCGCCGAGCCGGCGATGTCGGCGAGCGTGTATTCGTCGAGAGCCTCCAGGAACCGGCGCAGCGCCTCATGCAGCGGTGCCTTGAGGCCGCATACGGGAACAATTGGGCAGGTATTCGATTCGGCGTCGAAGCACTCCACCATGTTGAAATTCGGTTCACAGGCGCGCACCACGTCACCGACGCGAATCTGCCGCGGTGCGCGCGCGAGGGCCACGCCGCCGTTGCGGCCTGTCCTGGCTTTGACGAATCTGTGTTGCGCGAGCGTTTGAACCACGCGGACCAGATGATGCTTCGATATGCCGAACGCCCCGCTGATCTCACGGGTGCTTACTTGCCGCTCAGGGAAGTGCGCCAGGTAGAGCAGCACCCGTAGCGCATAGTCGGTGTGCGACGTCAGGTACATCCCGCTATTACTTTATCCTGGGGAAGCCGTGGGCACAAAGGCGTCGCTGTTTATCTCACGGCTCGCCATACCCGCAAGGAAGAGGCGCTTCTTTAGCACGTCAACGATCTGCGGGTCGCCGCAGACGAAGCCGCGCCATCCAGCTAGTTTCGGATGAGCGGCTTGTAGGACTTGGGGCAGCGGACCGTCGCGGCTCAACAGGGCCGGCCTGTAGCGGAAATGAGGGTGCCGGGCGGCCAACTCTTCCAATTCGTGCACCAGATAGAGTCCGCGTTCGTCGAGGGCGCCGTGGTAAAGCCAGATGGGTCCGGTATGGCCCTGACCGAGCGCGTCGCGCACGATGCCGTAGAGCGGTGCAAGTCCTGTCCCAGTTCCAACCAGCAGAAGCGGCTGCTCCGGCGCGCCAGGCATGTAGAAGCAGTTTCCAGCCGGTCCCTGCGCCGTTAGTTCGGTGCCCGGGTTAGCGGTACCCGCGAGCCAGTTACTCATCCTGCCGTTCGGAATCACGCGGACGTGTAGTTCGATGATCATGCCATCGGGCAAACTGGCAATGGAGTAACTGCGGCTCAACCCATCGATTCGGAACAGCGTCAGATATTGCCCGGCGCGGTGGTGAAGCGGCTCATCGCATTCAAGGGCCACCCGAAGCACCGTCTCGCTCAACCAGCTCTTAGCGACCAGCCTCGTAATTGTGCGAACTCCGGGGCCCGGCAGTTCGGCAGTGAGATCCTGGTCCGGACGGCATACGCAGGCAAGAAAGTAGCCTTGCCCGGCGAGCGTGGGCTTGAGTCCGGCTTGAGATCCCTGCGGCGCCGCACCCTGGGTGGCGTGGAGCAAGCAGCTTTGGCAGACGCCGGCGCGGCACGAGTGGGACAAAGGAACTCCGACGCGGAGCAGCGCGTCGAGAACCGTCTCGGTGGGCCGCATCTCGACGCGCTGCCCGTCCCAAGTGAGAAACGGCACCGCCTAACGTCCGAGAACGTCGGCCCGCGTGGATTCGGCGATGGCGGCCACCTGGGCGATCAGATCCGGGGCGACGCCGAGTTCGGTGAGGCTTGCGCCGAGCAGTTCCACGACTGCGTCAAAGTGGGAGTCGTTCAACCCGCGTTCCACCAGATGCGCATGTCCGCGGCGCATATCCTGGCCTGTATAGTTCGCGGGGCCGCCAAAGGCCATGGTGAGAAAAGCCTTTTGCTTAGCGATCTGGCGGTCCATATCGACACCGTCAAAGAAACGGCTGATGCGGTCATCTATGAGGACCTTTCGGTAAAAAACATCCACTGCGGCTTCGACGGCTGCCGATCCACCGAGCTGTTCGTAGAGAGTAGGCATATGATGCATATATAATGCATCATATGCGCGAGTCTGTCAACCTTGAGTCTTATCCAAATATTCGTCCCGGGTGCTGCCAGGCACGCTTGGCCAAACGATCTCGCGCGGCAACTTCACGTACCAAGGAATGCTGGATGGTTCCCCTCGCCCAGCTACAGTCCGCGCTCGCGCAGCAGGCAGAACAACACCGGCGTAATCAGCAGCGACAGCACTATCGACACCGAAACTCCGCCAACCACCGCGATTGCGAGCGGCTGAAGAATCTGCGCGCCTGAGCCAACGCCCAGAGCTAACGGCAGCATACCGAAAATGGTCGCGAGCGCCGTCATCAAAATGGGGCGCAAGCGGCGCCGGCCGGCCTGAAAGACGGCCTCGCGTAAGGGAAATCCTCTCCCGGTGAAATACTTCTCCGAGTCGAGCATCAGAATCCCGTTCTTGTGCACGATGCCGACGACCATGATCGCGCCCATGAACGACGAAATGTTCAGCGTCGATTTCGTCGCGAACAGCGCGAGAAGCGAGCCAAAGCCGCAGAGGAGCGTGGCTACCAGAATCGCGATTGGATGCGAGAACGAACGGAACTCGAACACGAGAATGATGAAGATCAGGAGAACCGACATCAGCAGTACCTGAGTGAGGCCGGCGAAGGCTTCCCGCTGAATGCGGTACAGCCCGCCAAATTGAATATCGGTTCCCGGCGCGATGCGCACTTCCTTGAAGAGGCGGCGTTCGATCTCATCCATCGCCGATCCCAAATCGCGGCCCGCGAGGCGGGCGGTCACCGCGGAGTTGTTCCGCAGATTATCGCGGCGGATTTCAGTCTGCCCCTCCTCCATTTCCACGTGCGAAACGCTTGAGAGCGGTACGGAATTTCCTGTGGGCGAGGTAAGAAGCAGAGCATTCAACTTGTCAACCGAACTGCGGTATTCGAGCGGATAGCGGACGCGGATCCCAATCGAGCGCTGGCCGCGGATCATATACGAGGCGACTGCGCCATCGAGGATCGCAGACTCCTGCTCCGCGATGTCTTTGACGCCAAAGCCGGCGCGGGCGGCCTTTTCGAGGTCCACGCGGATGTTGACTGCCGGTCCAATAACGATCGTCTGGTTGACGATATCGACCACGCCTTTCACCTTCGGAAGCCACTTCTCGACCTCTTCGGCGACGGCGTGGAACGTGGCTTCGTTATCGTGAAAGATCTTGATCTCAATAGGCTGTGGAGACCACGCAAGATCGCCGATCAGGTCCTCCAGAATGTGGGGGAACTCCAGTTCTTCAAGGGCTGGCTCAGCTTTCAGAATCTTCTCACGCAGCTCGCCGGTGACGTCCTCAAGCGACCGCGACCGTTCGCGCTTCAGTTTCACCAGGAAATCTCCTGTGTTCGGTTCGGCGATGGCGAGCGCGAGCCGCGCACCCGTGCGCCGGGAATAGCTCTCGACCTCCGGAGTCTCGCTTAAGAAGCGCTCGATGTGCTTTAGCACGCGGTCAGCTTCGATGAGGGAGGTTCCGGCGGGCAGTCGGTAGTCGAGGACGAAGGCGCCTTCATCCATTTCGGGCAGAAAGCCGCTGCCCAGCGAAAAGTAGAGGCCTGCCGACGATGCGAGAATGGCGAGGCTCGCAATCACGATGAGCTTTGAATGCCCCAATGACCAGCCGAGCGCGAGTTCATAGCGGTGAGCGAGCCACCGGAGGAAACGGCCTTCGCCCGCCTGCTCGGCCTGCTCCAGTTCGGTCGAAAGCGCGCCCGATGGCCGTTTGAGAAACACGGCGGCGAGGACGGGCGTAAAGAAAATCGCCAGGAAAAGCGACGCGGCGAGCGCCGTGGCCATGGTCATCGCGAGCGCTCGGAAGAACACGGCCGTGATGCCGCCGAGAAACACGAGCGGCACGAACACCATGATCGGAGTGAGCGTGGAGCCTATTAGGGCGGGCGTCAATTCTTCAATGGCGCTTCGCGCAGCTTCTTTCGGGCTCTGGCCGAGCGACAGGTGGACCATGATGTTCTCCACCATGACGATCGCGTCGTCGATCACCACGCCGATACAAGCGGCGATCCCGCCGAGCGTCATCAGATTGAAGCTCATGTTGAACAGCCGCATGAAGACGATTGCGATCAGCACCGCGATGGGGATCACGAGCGATGCAACAAGCGTGGTCCGCCAGTTCTTGAGGAAGCCGACAAGCACGGCGATGGAAAGTCCAAGACCGATCAGAATGCTTTCGGTGACGCCCGAGATCGAATCGCGAACCAGAATGGATTGGTCGTAGAACGCGGCGAGCTCGATATCTTCAGGAAGAGTCTTTCGGATCTCCACAAGTTCGCGGTTCACGGCGTCGGCCACTTCAATCGAGTTGCCGTCGGGTTGCTGCAGCACGTTCAGCAGGACGGCGGGCCGGCCGTTCGCCGTAACAATGTTGTATACAGGTTTTTCCCCGCTCACGACATTGGCAAGGTTTTTCACCAGCACCGGAGTGCCTTTTGCCACGTCAACGACAATATCCTCGATCTGCTTCTTCTCCCGCACCAAACCGGTGACAGTCGTGAGGTACAGATGGTAGTTTTCCTGAACCATGCCGGCCGATGTAATGGCGTTGGTGTTGCGGATGGCATCGGTGACTCTCGAGATCGGCAATCCGTAAGCGTTGAGCTTACCAGGCTCGACTAGAACGTGATACTCCGGCGGGCGGCCGCCGACGATGCGTGCTTCCGCCACGCCGGGAAGCCGGTAAAGGCGCGGCGCGAGGTTGTAATAGGCGAGGTCCCATAGGTCGGAAGTGGACTTCGTCTTCGAAGTGACGCTGAATCCGATCATGGGGAACACGGAGAAAGTCAGGCGATTCACGTAGAATCTCGCGCCTGGCGGCAGGCTGGGCATGATCTGCGACATGCGCCCCTGCACAAGATGCAGCGCATTCCGAATGTCCACGTCCCATCGGAAGAAGACGTTTACTTCGGAAGAGCCGCGCGCAGTCACCGAACGGATATCGGTCATGCCGGGCACCAGGCGGATGGCCTCCTCGATGGGCCGGGTCACCGAAAGCATTTGGACGTCGATGGGCGCGATGCCGTTGTCGACGAGAATCACGATCCGCGGGAAGTCCGTTTGCGGAAAAATCGAGACGGGCAGCTTGAACGTGAATAGAACTCCGGCGAGCGAGAAGCTGAGAAAGACCAGGATCAGGGCGCGTCCGTGCGCTTCAACGAAATCGGCGATCCGCGCCGTCACTTCTCCGGCTCCTTCGGGCTGTACTCCTTTTCTTCTTCTTTCCTCTCGTCCTTTTCTTTCTCTCCGGCTAACTTTACTTCAGCGCCGTCCGGAAGTCCGTAGCCGGCTTCTATGATCACGGTCTCGCCTTCCGACAGCCCCTTCAGCACCTGGGCTTTGCCGCCGGTAAGTTCCCCGATCTCGACTTCTCTCTTCGCGGCAATCCTCTTATCCGTCATCACCATTGCGAAGCCTTTCCGCCTGCCTTTGGAGAACTGTACCGCCGCTTCGGGAACCACCAGACTGCGCGGTACGGAGCGGACGACGACGCTGGCGGAGCCGAACGCGCCGCCGCGAAGAGCGTATTGTGGATTCAGGATTTCGCACCAGACTTCGACCGTGCGCCGGGCCGGATCGACGACCTGATTGACAACGGAAACGCGGCCGGCGTAAGTTTTTCCCGGCTGATCCGATGGCGCGAATTCGCAGGCCTGGCCCTTCCGGATCAGGGTCGATTCGGACTCGGGGGATTGCGCGCGCGCTACTGCTGTCGACAGGTCCATGATGGTAAAAATAGGCGCGTCAGGCCGCGCCATATCCCCGGGATAAAGGAACTGCTCTGTTACGGCGCCGGAAAGCGGGCTGTGGATCTTTGTGAATTCCAACTGAGCGCCGGCGTTCGCGACACGCGCTTTCGCCTGATCTACCCGGCTTTTCGCGATCGCGATGTCTTTGTCCCTCGATTGATTGAGCAGCAGGTCCTGCGACTTTATGGCCACGTCGTAGTTGGTTTTCGCCTGCGCGAGTTCCGTCTGGCTCACTTGGAGGTCTCGCTGCGGGATCGCGCCCTGTTCGTAGAGTTGAGCGCGGCGATCGTTGAATCTTCGCGCCTGGGCGAGTGCTGCCTCGGCGACGGCGACTTGTCCGCGGCCGCGCTCCACATCGGTCGGCAGCGTTCCAGCAGTGATTTTCTGAAGAGTTGCTTCGGCATCGGCCAGGGCCGCTTCAGCCTCCTGCTTCTGCGCCGCCACGTCGCGATCCTCGAGCCGCGCAATCAACTGGCCGGCTGAGACGCGATCGCCCTTGCGTACGGAGAGCGCTGTAATGGGTCCCGCGAGGCGCGGCGCGACGTTGGCCATTTCGCGCGCGAAAATCGTGGCGGGCGCGTGAACGGAAACTTTGACTTCGGCCATCTCGACGCGCACCACCCTCACATCCACCAGCGGTTTTGGTTTCGGCTCCTCATGTTCCTGCGGAGCGCACGCTGTAAGCGCAAGCGCCGCCGTGGCCGTTGTCGCGAGCAGGAAATAGTGAGTTATCATCGCCCCGACGCAACCTCCAGATCGACCCTCGCATTCAGATAATTGGCCATACTCGTGTAAAAATTAGAGCGTGCCTGCGCAAGTCCGTTCTGGGCCGCCACGACGTCGAGAGCCGAGCCCTCACCGCCTTCATAGCGGATGCGGCTCAGTTTCAGATCCTCCTGAGCAAGATCCGTCTGCGCTTTCGTCAGCGAAATTTGCGCGTGGAACTGCTTCACGCGGGCCAGCGCGGTTTCATATTCTTTAGAGAACGTTCGCTCCGTGATGGCGCGCGTGGTTTCAACCTGCTGGACGCGGAACTCGAACTCCCGCGTGGCGCTGCGAGCCTTGAACCAATCGAAGACGGGAATGTTCAGGTTGATAAAGGCGGCATACCCGCGGTCGCGTGCGCGGACGGCTGCCGAATCGATGCCATATTGAAATATAAGACGGGCCTGCGGATAGAGGGCCGCCTTTTCGCGGCGGGCTTCGGCGCTGAAGCCGCGCTTCCGGGCGTCGAGGAAGTTGAATTCCAGGCGGCGCAGGAAACCGGCGGCGGGTGGTGGGGCCGCGGCGATGTCGGTGTCCGGCGCGGCCTGATCAAGGTTGCCCGCCAAGTCGAGCCGCGCGGCCACGTCACGCGTCCAGAAGGACGCAAGTTCAATACTCGCGGTGCGGGCTTCGAGCTCAGCGGCGTTGTAGGATTGACGCAAGAACGCCGCCTGCGCGGACGCCTTTACAAAATCCGCTTTTGCCGCTTCTCCCCCTTCGAAGAGAAGCCGTGCGCGTTTCTCGAAGCTCTCGCTCCCGGCAAGCGTATCGTTCGCGACCGAGGCGAGGTGGCGGGTCAGGAGCGCGCGGTAGTAGGCAGTGGTGACGGCGCGTTTCAACTCGCGCTGTGCGATCGCGAGGCTTGCACCGGCGGCGTCCCGGCCGGCGCCTGCACGCGCTACCTCCGCGCGAAGCCGCCCGGAGGTGTCGAATTCCTGCGCCGCGCTGAACAGTCCGGCGTATTCGCGCACAGCGTTTAGCGGAATGAAGCTGAACCTCGAGCGGCTGTCCCGGTGAGGGCTGTTATAAATGAAGCCTGACGAAAGATGCGTTTGAGGGAGGAACCCCGCGCGCGCCTGCGTGACGCCCTGCCGGGCGATCTCATTCTCCTGCCGCGCAAGTGAGACCGATGAGGGCGCTTCAAGCGCGAGCTTCAGGCAGTCGTCGAGCGAAAGCGGCTGGGCATCCAGTGTTGTGCAGAGAACCAGAGCACTGGCTAACCCACCGAGGTTCATTGGCTCTTTGATTGTGCGATCAGCTTCGCAACCTGGGAATCTCCGGACACGGGCTCCAGAAAAATGATGTGCCGTGAATTGAGCACCATGCGGTCCGGCGCGTGCCACTCCTTACCACGTTTGACGAGGACGCTGTTCGTTTGCTTGGTTTCCGGATTTGTAACCGTCTGCACGTAATACACATCCGTCAGGACAGGAAAATCGTTGTTCAGCGACTTGAGATTGTTGACTTCCAGTTTTCCGAAGTACACGGCTCCGTTATCAAGGAGAATGGCATGGTATTGCGCGTTGCTCACTGATGTTCCGCCGCTCCTGAATACGAAGAAAGCCGCGGCGGCAGCGACCAGAATGAGAGGAATAGCAATGGCCAGTGCGGGCAGGCCGAACCCATGTTTCTTGTCCATGGCAACTAAGTATACAAGATCGTCCATACTATAATCCGCATTAGGGCTTCTCACGGTGAAAACGATCTGCGCCATCTTCTTCGTGGCCGCTTCTACGCTCTGCGCGCAGCAACTCCGGCCCATCTGGACGGAAGCCGGAGCGAACGTGCAAGGCGCGCCTTCGCTCGATGGGCGGTTTCTCTCCTGCATGGATCCGGCGACAGGCGACCTCGCGCTGCGCGATCTGCCAACAGGTAGGATGCGCCGCCTCACCGAGCGGAAGACCGCGGGCGAGTTTGCCTATTTTTCAGTTATCTCCAACGACAGCCGCAGCGTTGCGTACGCCTGGTTCAACGAAAAAGGCTTTTACGATCTGCGCGTCGCTGCCGCCGATGGCGGCACGCCACCGCGAATTCTTTACCGCAACGAGGAAGCTGGATTCGTTCAGCCCTCGGCATTTTCGCCCGACGGCAAGCAGATTCTGACGCTGCTGTTTCGCAAAGACAACACCAGTCAGATCGCGCTCGTGAGCGCCGCTGATGGCTCGCTCCGCGTGTTGAAATCTCTGAACTGGGTGTATCCAAAGAAGATGGACTTCTCACCGGACGGCAAGTACATCGTTTACGATACGTTTGCCGCAAATGCCGGCAATGCCCCGGAGCACCGCGATATATTCGTGCTGGCGGCCGACGGATCGAGCGAGCGGCCGCTGGTGGAGCATCCTTCGAACGACTTGTTTCCGCTGTGGGTGAGAGACGGCTCGCGCGTGGTCTTCGCGAGCGACCGCGGCGGGACGATGGACGTCTGGACCGTGCGCGTATCGAATGGTAAGCCAGCCGGAGGTCCGGAGCTTGTGAAACGAGACATCGGACGATTCCTGCCGATGGGCATCACGCGTGCCGGCGCAAGCTTCTTCGGATTGCGTGCCGGAGGGACGGATATTGTCGTGAGCGACGGAACGTCCTCTGCGCCGCTCGAAAGCCTCTACGCCGGGCGCACGAGTTCGCCTGCATGGTCCCGCGACGGCACGCACCTCGCGTACATGGCGCGCGCGGGCTCGGAGAACTTCGGCGAACAGGCCCGGATTCTCGTCATTCGCGACATGAAGACCAGCGCCGAGCGAGCGCTTACCCCCAGGCTTGCCCATTTCCAGAACCTCAGTTGGTCGCCCGACGGACGCCGAATCCTTGCGGGAGGCAGCGATAGCAAGGGCCACGCCGGTTTGTTCGCGATCGAAGTCCAGACAGGAGCCACTAAGCCTCTCGTGCTTGGCGAAGAGGGCGGCTATCGGGGTCTCGATGGCGCCTGGTCTCCGGATGGCAAGGCAGTGGTCTACGTGAGCGGCAATTCCGTGCGATTGCACGATCCGGAAACGCGGCTGGGAAGGGAGCTTTACCGCGGCCCCGAGGGCGTGCGGCTCGACCTGATCGCCTTGAGCGCGGACGGAGCGAATTGGACTGTCCGGCGGGCGAATCTGCTGGTGACGATTCCAGTCACGGGCGGGAAGCCGGCCGTTGCCGCGATTCCGCCCGCCTTGAAGGAAGGCGTGAGCCTGCACCCTGACGGCCGTCACACTGCATACACCGTGGGTGCGGCGAGGTCGGAGGTGTGGGTCATGGAAAACTTCCTTCCGAAGTCATGAAACTCGGCCTGACTCTTTTGCTCTTCTCCGCCGGGAGCGCCGCGGAGCGCATCGCCGTTCCCCTCGGTTTGGACACGTTTCTGCCTGTTCCGGATGGCAACCCCTACACTGAAGCAAAGGCCGCGCGGGGTCGCGAATTGTTCTTCGAAAAAGAACTATCGCGAGACCGGAGCGTCTCCTGCGCGACATGCCACGATCCGAAACTCTCCTTTACCGACACAAAGCCGCTCGCAGTTGGCGTATTTGGACGGGTTGGTGAGCGGCGCGTCCCGACGCTCATCAATCGGGCATACGGGAAATCGTTCTTCTGGGACGGTCGCGTGGCCACGTTGGAGGAGCAGGTGTTGAAACCGATCCTCGCGGAAAAGGAGATGGATCTGACTCTGGAGGAGGCCGTTCAGCGGCTCCGAGCGGTTGGAAAGTACGGGGCGATCACAGTCGAAGACATGTCGCAAGCGCTGGCGACCTATGTGCGAACCATACTGTCGGGAGATTCCGCGTACGACCGCTACGTCGCCGATGGACGTTCGGGTCTGACGAAACCGCAGATCGAAGGTTTGCGTATCTTTCGGGGCAAGGGCAACTGCATTTCGTGCCACGTGGGGCCGAACCTGACTGATGAGCGATTCCACAACACGGGAATCGCGTGGCGGGGGGGGAAGTTGTCGGACAAGGGACGTGGTGGAGGCGCGTTTAAGACGCCGACCCTTCGTGATATCGCGCGCCGGGCGCCGTACATGCATGACGGAAGCCTGGCTACGCTTGACGCGGTGGTCGAACACTACGACCACGGCGGCATCTTCAACGCATCGCTCGATCCGGAACTGCGGCCCCTTGGTTTGAGCCAGGAGGAGAAGCTCGCGCTCAAGGAATTTCTGAATTCGCTCAATGGAAGAAGCCAGCCGTGACTGTGAGTCCGAATGAGGGCTGCGCCGCACGAGGAACCCCGCACGGTGAGCAGAGATCCTGTCCGCTATTTCGCGTCCGTGATGTGGTTGGCGTTCGGGTATGTGCTGCTAGTCAGACGGCACGATGGGCCGTCTCCCCAAAACTCCGGCACGTGAAACGTCTTAGGTGGAGCGTACACTATGTCTCCTTCGCTCGCTAAGACAGGCTCCGGAAGTCCCTCAAGGGTCCATCGAAGTGTTCCACGCAGTACGATCCAGAACTCGGCGAAATCGGAGTGGAAGTGCCCGCGATTACCGGGCGCGGCTTTCGGGTTGTTCTGCTTATGTCCGTAGATGAAGTTGCCTCGGACCCGGTTCCGCCGCTGGGCCGGTTCCGTCCAGCTCA
This sequence comes from Acidobacteriota bacterium, assembly GCA_005808865.1. Classification (GTDB taxonomy): domain Bacteria; phylum Acidobacteriota; class Terriglobia; order Bryobacterales; family Bryobacteraceae; genus SYKU01. The sequence goes on along the minus strand of SYKU01000083.1, from coordinate 1,650 downwards.
TTTGACCCTTGTGCGCGGACTCGAGATCTTCGATGTTGACATGGAATCGCTCCGGGCGACCCTTTTCCGGTGGGACGTCGAGGAGATTTGTTCCGGTCTGGAGTTTCACAGGAATGAACTCGATTTCGCTCGCGCCCGTGCCCTGGGGTTTTGCTTCGAACACGGGAGTTGCGCTCCCTAGTGTCACCTCAAAGCGGATCGCAGTCTCGGTTCCGATCACTTCGAGCGCGTGAAGATGGCGCTCGGGCACGAAGACGTAGGATCCCTTTCTCGCGTCGAAAGTCTGGAACTTTCCCGGCGATGTCTCAATCTCGAAGCGTATACGCCCCTCCTGCACGACCCACCACGCCGGCGAATCGGGGAATAGGCGGCGCACGACCTTCGAACCGGGCGCGGCGGAAACCACATGCCCACGCGAGTTACCGTCATCGATCACCAGTTCGCTCCAGTTGGTTGCGCCCCAGTGTTTAGCCTTGAGATCCGCCAGGCGCGTAAGCGGTTTCATGGGCGCGGAATAGACGGCTGTCCTGACGGGCTTCGGGAAATAGAAAGTGCGTTCGGCCGTCTGTGCTTGCAAAGCCAAAGCGAAGGCAAAAAGTGAGATGGATATGCGCGTCATAAGCTGCTCAATGATATCCGCAAGTGGGGCAAGTGTTCAACCCGGGTCCCCGCGATAACGGGGGTTGTAACCGACGGCGGCGCCTTCCTGTTTGCCGAACACCGTGACCACGGTGCTGTCCAGATCGAAAATCAAGCGGGTCTGGCACTTCTACGACGGGCGAGCCGCGATGGAGGTACGAATTCGTGAACTGCGCGAAGACTTCGCCCTGCGCACGATTCCTACCGCCTCGTTCGCCGCCAACGCCTTGTACTTGGAAATCGTCCGGCTCGCCTACAATCTGGTGACCGCGTTTCAATGAACCTGTCCGGACGAGTCTTGGCAAAGCCTCACGCTGCAACGGCTCCGCTACAAGCTATTTCTGATTCCCGGCGATTGACTCGCCCACAAAATCGCCCCTTGCTCAGGCTGAGACCGTCGCCAATGTTAGAGTACCTGTCTGAGAAGATTCTTGCCAGGATTGCCGGATTAAAATCCCTTGAGCCCTGAAATCGGCGTTTTCACCCCGGATTCAAGTCTCAAGCGTATGATTGTCCATGCCGGAGCGTTCAATCCGGGAATGCTCATGAGGCGCCAACTGGGAGTGGGAACTCCGCGAGGCCTTCAGGATCGCGGGATCGTCATTTTTGCCGCTCAAATGCTCTCTGTGATCGCTCAAACGGTCGTTCGCGGGCCTGGAGAACCGTTCCAAAGCCGATCTTCCAAACGGCAGCCGAACCGGTGCGATTTTTCCCGGCCGGGATACGATAGCCGCGCGGCCTAAAAAGGGCTACTTAAACCACGGGCTGTTAATATTACTACGTTAAGTGCTATGGACAGCGAGAGCTCTTTGCTGTGGCTCCACAGTAAGCGCAAACGCCAGTCCAGGTGAACAAGATATATTGAATCTCACGTCGCGTCCTCGGCAGGGTCCACCCAGAAGTTTTTTTTGCCTCGCAATGTTTCCAGGGTGAGGAAGGCGTGCGCGACCATGACCATGGTCACATGGTGATGCCAGCCTTGCCAATTGCGGCCTTCGTAGTGATCAAGGC
>SYKU01000082.1 GCA_005808865.1 Acidobacteriota bacterium | reverse complement strand
GCGGCAAGTGCGGCAAGCGATCGACGACTTTGTTGAAGTCTACAACGAAAAGGCAGCGCCGTTTGAATGGAAGAAGGCAGTCGTGTTCCCTTCCGGCCCCAAAGCCAAGTACTCTGACTTATGCAACTAGGTACTAGCGAAGCATGGAAGAAGTGACCTCAACGGCGGGCGCGAGCGAAGCTCCGCACTATTTCAGGCCGCCGAAGGCCGCGAAACATCCGTTCTTATGCAGCACGTCCACCTGCCGGAATCCAACCTCGCGCAGCATGTCCAATTGGAACACGAGTGGCTTCGGAGTATCCTCGGCGTCGATATAGGCAAACACCGTCTGCCGGTACGCTTCGTTGCGCAGCCCCGCCAGATACGTCCCGTATCGGTCCCACATCAGTTCATGCACGCGGGGAATTGAATGCTCCACCATGTCCGCGATCCAGAACGACCCGCCGGGCTTCAGACTCGCATACACCGCGCCGAATACCGCCCGCCACTCATCGTCCGTCCGCAAATGGTGCATCACGGCCGCGGCCACGGCCACATCGAAACGCGCCACGCCGAGCGACACGTCTCGCACGTCGGCCTGAATCGTCTCGACGAGGGCCCTTTCCGCCGTTCGCGCCCTGGCGCGCTCAAGCATCGGCAAGCTCAGGTCGATCAGCGCCGCCTCGCGGATCGACGGCAAGGCGTCGAGCAGCTTCAGGGTATAGTTGCCCGCGCCGCAGCCGATGTCAAGGATGCTGGTTGCGCCCGGATTCAGAGCCGCGGCCGCGCGCGAAATCAGGTCGAGCATCAGAGGCGAGTCCATCGCCGCGGTCTGCCCGGTCTCTAAGTTCGAAAACCGCTCGACATCCTTGTCGAAGCGCTCACGGATCTGTTCTACGGTAGATTTCATCGGCGGTCAGGAACAACGGTTCGATATCGGTGGGAAGGTCCTTTAGCTTTTCAAACGCCGCCGCCAGTTCAGGACGGACGACGGCGAGGCGGTCGAGCATGCTCTTCGCGGCGGCGTAGTCGCCGGTGGCTTCAATGGTCAGCAGGTCTCGCGTCAGATCCCGAACCGCCGGCTTGAACTTCGCGAAATCGGCGGAAAACGTGCCATCCGCAGCCGCCACGATCGCGCCCTTGTCGAGCAGGTAGTTAAACTGCACCGCCATTCCCCTGCCGTGCGCTTCATGCAGGCCGAACCGCAGGGTGCGGAACGCGGAGGCCACGAACGTCGTGTACGCCGCCTTCTCCCGGAATTGCGGAAGATGCCCGCGATCGGCAAGCAGTTGCAGCATGAACAGCCCGGTTGCATCCGCCTTTGCTTCTTCGATCGCGCTATAGAGTTCCTTCAATTCCTGACGCGGCGTGGTGGTGCGGCCGCCGGACTGGATCTGGTGAGGCCCGATTCCGTGGCTCAATTCATGCGCGAGAATGTGCGTGAAGAACGCGTCGAAACTGAGCAGTTCGCGCGCGTTCGCGGCCAGCATCCGGCCGGCGATAGGGACCAGCGTGCTGCGGAACTTCGCTTCCTGGACGTTTTTGAGCATCACGCGCTTCGCGCCTTTTTCCCGTATAACGCGCTCGTCGTTCGGCAGATTGTAGGCTGCCGTGCGCACGCCATGATCGCCATCGCCCGACGCGAGAATCTCGTTCACCACGCGGATGGGAGCCGACGCCGCGAGCTTTGGATTGCGGTACTTCGCGTCGATGGGCAGGTTGTCTTCCACTTCCTGAAGATGATCCGCGAAGAACCGCAGCTTTTCGCTTTCCTTCTCGTCGCGAAGATTCACGTAGGCTTCAAAACCGGCCTTGTAACCGAAGATCTCGTCGTTGTAGGTCTCGTAGGGGCCGATGGTGATGTCGAGGGGCGCATCGAGATCCATCCACGCGACGTCGCTCGCGTAATAGTCGTCGTTCAGAAACGCATCGGCGCGCAGAGTGAGAAATTTCCTGAGCGATGCGTTGCGCGTGAACGCGGCGGCTTCGCGCAGAAGCTTTGCGGCGCGTCGAAGGCCGGCGCTGTATTCCCGGCTGTACGGAATGGTCTTCAGGCCGCGCGTTTTCGGGTCGCGGCGGATGACGTGGAAGAATCCCTCCGCTTTGTCCCGCTCCGCCTTTGGAAGCGTTTTCGCCCACGTCTCGAACTCCTCCCGGGTCATGTCTTCCGGGTAGAAGTTCGCGCCAGGCAACTTTCTCGCCGGAACGCCTGGAAGGAACGCTGCATGTTCATCGAGATCCGACCAGGGTCCCTTATTCAGACGGAAATATTTAAGGCGGGCCTTCCCGGTTTCGCTCGAATCGCCGCGCAGACGCTTCAGCAGATCGCGGTTGCCGCCCCAGAGTTGAACGAGGAAGATATCGTCGATCACATGGGCGGCTTCTATGAGTTTCGCGAGCGCCGCGCGGTCGCCCGACTCAAGGGCGCTTGTGTCGACACGGATTTCGCTTGGGGCGAAGCGCGCGGACATGCTCCGCAAACGGGCGATTTCAGTTGAGTCGGGCGGTGCGGCGGTGAGCGAAGCCATCACCATCCAGAATACCGGGATCCTATTCCTGGCGGCGCTCAAGAAATCCACGAGTCTTTAGTTACTCCCGGGCGGGGGCGGAGGAGGCGGAGGGGGAGGAGGTGGATCGCCGGCGCCGGTATCCCCTGGCAGCGGAGAGGCGCCGCCGCCGGTCGAGGTGGGGACAGAGCCTCCTCCACCACCAACACTACCACCGCCGCCGGGCCGCGACGTCTGCGCGTTCCGGTACAGAATTCCGTAAAGAACGTCGCCTGCGACGCGCATCGCTCCCTGCAAGACGCCACCGCGATCCGTCTGTTTTGCCGCGAGCGGCTGCCGCTTGTAAACTCTGATCCAATCGCCCGGGCCCAAAAGCTTGCCGTCTCCGGTGGGCATGAGGACGTGCTGCACGTTGACGGCGCCTTCTTCCACCAGCACGAGCGTGGTCGCGTCGTCGTCTTCAACCGCCACGTCGAAAATCGTGCCGCGCACCGAAATTACAGCGGTGGGCGAGCGCACGCGGTTATGATTCGGCAGTCCGCCCAGCTTTTCAATATGGACCTTCACGCGTCCGATCAGGACTTCGAGCAGATCCTTCCATGAGCCTGGGTTGTCGCGGAATATGACGCGCGAATTCGGATAGACCTCAAACGTGCTCCGGTCCGTAAGACCAAACACCGCGAAACCGTCCGGTCCAGTGAGGATCATTTGCCGAGGCCGCACGGCGTCGCCCACATTGAGCGCCCACGGGGTCGAATCCCGCATCACGGAGACCTGCCCGGTGAGCGAAATGACTTTCGCCGCGCCCTCGCCGGCCGGAATCCCCGGAACCTGACCGAGGCACACCACCGTCCAACTGGCTATGACAAAGGCCAGCGTCGCGGCGCGATATGAAAGCGTCTTCAACATGCTATCCGCTAGATCCGAGTCTAGCACTAAACCTGCAGTGCAAGAATAGATCCGGATTCCCATGAGTACCACTCCTTTGATTTCAACACTATCGGAAAATACGGGCACCGCCGATGGTTTAGTATGGTACTCAGGTATGTGTCGAAGTGACACAATGCGAGCACTAATTCTGTCGATCGCCGTCGCGGGTCAGTGGACGGCGTTCGCGCAGGAGCGTGCGCTTGCCCCGAAGCCGGAGTGGCGCCGAATCGGGAGTTCTTCGGTTGATTTGTCTCTGGCGGGACCGGCGACCGGGCCCGCGGATTCGGTCTGGTACTCTCCGGATGGCGCAAAGCTCTACGCCAGAGCGCGTTCCGGTCGTATCTGGGAGACTTCGGATTTCGAGACATGGAGCGCTTCGTCATCGGCTGAACCTCCGGCGCGCGCCGGCCGTTTGCGTTACATCCCTTCGGAAGCGAACCGTCTCTTCCTTTTCGGGTCTAATGTTTATCGCAGCGAGGACGGCGGCCAGGCGTGGACGAATCTGACGGCCTACCGGGACCGGCCGATCATCGGCGGGCCGCAGAACGATCTGGCGATTTCGCCGGCATCCGTCGAACAGGTGGCGGTAGCGAACGACTTCGGCGTCTGGCGCTCCGCCGACGCCGGGCTTTCCTGGACAAGTCTGAACCAGACCCTGCCCAATCTTCCGATCCGCCGGATCCTGTCTACGCCCGGCCGCGGATCGGGAGCGCGAATCCTGATAGATGGCATAGGCCCGGCCGAATGGCAGCCGGGCGGATCGAAAGACTGGGTCGCCGTGAGCGATGCCCGTGCCCGGCGGGAGGAGGAGGAACTGGCGGCGTTTTCGTCATCGCTAGGCGTTTCGCTCAGCGCAATTGGAGGCAGCGGCGACTTCCGGTTCGCCGGCGGACCGGATGGCCGCATCTGGAGTTCTCTCGACTCCGGGCGATCCTGGCGTCTGTCGCGCGCAGCGGGCGGCGGCCGAGTGGAGAGCATCTTCGTTGACGCCCGTGAGCCGCGAATCGCGGTCGCCGCACTCGGTGGACGCGGGCCGCACGTTCTCCGGACGGTGAACGGGGGACTCTACTGGGACGATTTGTCGGCCAACCTCTCCGAGACACCCGCGTACGCCATCGCAGCAGACCGTTCCGATGGCGCCGATGCAGCGATATATGCCGCGACCGAACGCGGCGTGTTCCTGATGCGCGCGAGTTTGACTGCCGCGGGTCCGTCCGGTACATGGACGAGCCTGAGCGACGGTCTTCCACCGGGCCGCGCGACCGACGTGAGACTTGACCAGACGGGTAATCAACTGTACGTGGCGATTGATGGCTACGGACTTTTCGCCGCCGCGTCCCCTCATCGGGCGCGAACGCTGCGCATCGTGAACGCGGCCGATTTCAGTGTTCGGGCGGCCGCGCCCGGTTCGCTGTTGAGCGTGCTCGGCGGACGCGTGGAGCGTGCCCAAACCGGCCAGCTCAAGTTTCCCATCCTTGCTTCTTCCGCCAGCGAATCGCAGATCCAGGTTCCATTCGAAGCCACCGCGTCGGCATTAGCGCTCGCAATCGAGGCCGAAGGCCGTAGTGTTACCCTTCCGCTCCAACTGGAAAGCGTGGCTCCGGCGATTTTTGTCGATCGGGACGGCGCGCCCATGATCCTCGATGCCGACAGCGGCCTGGTACTGGACGCGGGCCGCGCGGCTCACTCGGGCGCGAGAATCCAGGTACTCGCGACCGGCCTTGGTCTTACGCGCCCCGCCTGGCCAAGCGGGCTCGCCGCGCCGCTCGAAAGCCCGCCGCAAGTCGCCGTTCCCGTTCAAGTGTGGCTGGATCGCGTGCCCTTGCGTGTAACGCGCGCCACGCTCGCACCAGGGTACATCGGGTATTATCTGGTCGAAGCCGAACTGCCGGCGCTCGTCAACGCAGGCCCCGCTGAGCTTTACGTCGCAGCCGAGGGCCGCGAAAGCAACCGCGTACGCATGTACCTGGAGCCGTAAGGCGGGCTATCCCTGCCGGGGGCGCCGGCTTTTCCCTTCAAATTCGAATCGTGTCCAGGCGAACGCGCGAACCAGCCGACTGACGGGCGGGCGCTGCACGGCCGCTCCGCGCTACCAGAGACTCACGATTGCGGCCAATCCCGCGGCGGCAGCATGGAGTTTCAGGCTACAGCTTTTTGACCCTTGACAAGCCATCCATGTCCGCGGCGCAGGCAGCATCGGCCCGTGGGCGTGATATTATCTTCGAGTATATGGCTGGTTCGACATGGCTCCTCCGGGAAGCTGTTCCGGCAACCACCGAGGCGCCACGGCATTCCGCTCTGGTTCGCATTACCCACTGGCTCACCACGCTCTGCTTTTTTGCCTTGCTCCTTAGTGGAATTGAAATTGTCATCTCGCACCCACGCTTTTATTGGGGCGAAACCGGGAACGTAATGACTCCCTCGCTGTTTGAGCTTCCGATCCCGGCGTCCCGGCCATGGGTAAAGACCGGCTACTCCTTCGTGCTACCGGACCAGAACGGCTGGAGCCGGAATCTTCACTTTGAAGCCGCCTGGGTTGTAATATTGACCGGCCTGGTGTACGTGATTTCGAGCGTGCTTGGCCGGCACCTCAGGAAAGACCTGCTCCCTGGAGGAGCCGGCCTCACGTGGCGTGAGCTCTCGATGGACATCGCAAACCATTTGCGCTGTGAGCGCCCGGGTGAGCGGGAAGCGTGGTCCTATAACGTTGTTCAGCGGCTTGCCTACCTGTCAGTCATTTTCGTCCTATTTCCGCTGGCAATCTGGACCGGCTTTGCCATGTCTCCGGCCCTTGTGTCGGCGTTCCCGGTCCTCGCGACCATCGTTGGAGGCCACCAATCCGCGCGCACGATTCACTTTGTCGTGTCTGTGCTGCTCGTGCTGTTTCTTCTGGTCCACATCGTCATGGTTTGCAGGGCCGGCTTCAGGAACCGCATGCGAGCCATGATCACGAGCGGCGCCCTATCCGAAAGCGAGCACACATGAGCAACTTCTCCCGCCGCAAACTGATCACTACCGGACTCGCCGCCAGCGCGGGGGCGTCGGGGTTGGCCGTGGCCGTGCGCCTGGCGGACCGGTACGGCCTGATTCCGCCCGATTACGGCGGCATCTACGGACCCGGCACAACACTAACCTACGCATCCCACCGGCTGCTGACCGGCCAGTCGCTGGCCCGCGAATTCCCTGCAAACCAGATCTCGCGGGCTCCGTTCGCAAAACTCAGGCCATTTACGATCGAAGCGTACGACAGCCTGCGAGCGGGAGGGTTCGTGGACTGGCGGGTCAATGTGGATGGGCTTGTGGCCCGTCCCTCTTCGTTCTCGCTTGCTGAACTCAAAGGTTTTCCCTCGCGCAGGCAGATCACGCAACTGGCCTGTGAGGAGGGCTGGTCGTTCATCGCGGAGTGGACCGGCGTGCCACTGATGCACATTTTGAGCGCCGCTCAAACCCTGCCTCAGGCCCGTTACGTGGTTTACTATTCGATACAGCGCAACTGGAGGCAAAGTATTGACATGGCTGATGCCTTGCATCCCCAGACCCTGCTGGTCTACGGGATGAACGGCGGCGAGCTTCCGATGGGCCATGGCGCTCCACTGCGCCTGTCGCTGCCGCGCCAGCTCGGTTACAAGAGCGTAAAGTTTATCAACCGCATCACCGTCACCGATAGCCTGAAACAGTTTCACAAAGGGAGCTACTCCTGGTATGCCGGCATCTGACGGCGTCTGGCGGCAACGAAAAAAGGAGACGGGGCACCGCCGGCGGGAGTTTTTGACGATCCTGGAACCGATCTCATCGAGGAAGGCTACCTTAACTTAAGGTTGAAGTGCATCGGAGACGGCTGCGTCGCGCAACTCCGATGCAACATCCCACACCAATTTGTGTTATATCCTTGTACACTTGGGCATCCGGGTTCGAAACGCCACTCGCGGAAAGATCCTTGGGGAGGCGATCGAGATTGCCGGCTCCAGCGCGGCCCGGCGGACTGGTCTCCTGAAGCATAGCCAGTTGAAGCCCGGGGAAGGGCTTTGGATCGCGCCTTGCGAGGCGATCCATACTTTCGGAATGAAGTTCGCTATCGATGTGGCCTTTCTGGACCGTAAAAAGTCCGTGCGGAAGGTCCGTCATAGTCTGCCGGCGCGGCGGATGGCGTTATCGCTGCTGTCGCATTCCGTGCTTGAGTTGCCGGCAGGCACCCTCGCGGAGACCGGTACCGAGCCGGGCGATCAGTTGGTTTTTGAGAAAGTTGTCTGAACGCATGAACGCTAAGATCATTGCAGTGTCCGCGGCCGCCACCCTGTCGTTTTCGTGCGTCCACCAGAAACAGGCCTCGATTAAGGTCCCTTCACATTCCCAGCCCGCCATGGAGCGGCAGGTTCGAAACGCGATCGAGGCCGGCGAGGGCGACCTCCTCATGCGCGAACTGCGGCAGCGCATGGCATCTCACCCGGACGATGTGCGCCCACGGCTCGAGTTGGCCAGGCATTATCAGAGCCTGGGCTTTTCCGAGCTGGCCCTGGAGCACTATCGCCTTGCCGCCGAACGTTTCCCGCAATCGGGCGAGGTGCACCTGAAGCTGGCGAGGACCCTCAGGGAAACGGGAGAACCGGCGGAGGCCGCCCGGTTGCTGGAGGCCTTCCTGAAACGCTTCCCGCAGACGACGCCTGAGTTTTCTTCCTGGCTCGGCATCCTGCGTGATGAGCTTGGGGAATGGGGGAAGGGCGAGGACTCGCACCGCGAGGCGCTGACGCTCGCGCCCCAGACAGCATATCTTCATAACAATCTGGGATATAACCTCCTGAAGCAGGGGCGGCTTCCGGAAGCGGAGACCGCGTTCAAGTCCGCATTGAAGCTCCAACCGGAGTTGGAGGTCGCGCGTAACAATCTGGGATCGGCCGTCGCCCCTAAAGGCGGGGAGGCGATCGTGCATTGGCAGTCCGTGAGCGACCCCGCATCCGCTCACAGCAACATGGCGGCGTGGTTCATCGAGCAGGGTCAGTACGCCGAAGCGCGCAGGGAATTGGACGTCGCGCTGGGATATAATAGGTCTCATGCTTCCGCACTGCGAAACCTGGAGTTGGTGTCGGGATTGGATGGACGGCCTACGTCGATTCCGGTTCGACCAGTCTTGACGAGAGCGCAACGATTGCGGGCGGCGGTGAAACGAATATTTGTTGGCAATCCGGTCGAATCGAACGGTAACGCGGGCTATTCGGCTTCGCGATAAGGAAGGCAAAACATGAAAGCATTGTTCATCGGTTTTTTAAAGGACGAGCAGGGGCAGGATCTTGTGGAATACGCGTTGATCGTGGCCGCTGTCGGGTTGGCACTGATTACAACCGTGAACCAGTTGTCACAGGGCGTTGTCAGCCTGTATTCGAGCATTACACAAGACCTTTCGAGCATCGGCGCTACTGCGCAGTAGTCCGCTTTGCCGGATGGCGGCCTGTAACGCCGCGGCCGGGCGACTGATCAGGCCGATGACAGGCCTGGAGGCCTGTCCCACTTGACGAAACCGCGCGCCGGGTTGGCCGCCTGGTTCATCCCCGATCTTGCCGCCGCAGGCTCTCTGGCCGCGCTGTTCTATTGCGTTTTTCTTTTCCAGGGCTATCAGAAACTGTTTCGCGACTCCGATACCGGGTGGCACATCCGGACCGGTGAAGCGATACTGGTCACCCACGCGCTCCCTTACGCAGATTCGTACTCCTTCACTTTGACCGGATCTCCATGGTTCGCATGGGAGTGGGGCTCGGATGTCCTGATGGCAGGCGCGCACCGCGCGCTTGGACTAACCGGCGTTGCGATTCTTTACAGCGGAGCAATCGCAATCGCGGTATGGCTCTGGTTCCACCTCCATTGGCGGGCCGGGGGCGATTTTCTGCTGGCGTGCATTCTGGCGGCCCCTATGCTCTCCACGTCCAACATCCACTGGCTGGCGCGGCCGCACGTCTTCAGTTGGGTGTTCCTTTTGGCGACGGTTTGGTGGGCCGAGGGGAAGCATGAACGCTTCGGTTGGCGCGACGCCGCAGTCGCCGCGGCTGGGACCCTGCTGTGGGCGAACGTTCACGCCAGTTTCTTCTTTGCTCCGCTGATTGCGCTTCTCTATGCCTTCGGGCACTGCCTGCGCCCCCTGATTTGGGATCTCGACCGTGCAGCCGAACGCACCCGCCGGTCCTGGTTTTTCGCGGCGGCGGGAGTCACGGCAGCGGCCAGTTTCATCAACCCGTACGGCTGGCATCTCCACCGGCATCTTTTCGCCTATCTGACCGATTCCGAACTTCTGGCGCGCGTGGGCGAATTTCAGTCGTTCAACTTCCATGCCGAAGGGGCCGGGCAGATTCTGGTTGCACTGGGTGTCGCAATGCTCGGAGCAGTGCTTCTGCTGGGAGAGCGCCGGCTGGGTGCGTTTCTGCTGAGCGGTTTGCTGATCGCGGCGGCGCTGCGCTCGGCGAGGACGCTACCCGTCGTGGCGCTCCTGCTCTTGCCGCTTGCGAACGGCGCCATCCGGCGCGCGCTCTCGGGCCTGACCGGGCTGCGGCCGGCCGCGCGAACCTTGCTCGGCGACGCGCTTGCCTATTCGGCGCGGCTCCGGTCGCTCGACGCCGGTCTGGGGGGACTCGCCCTCCTGCCGCTCCCGGTTGTGATAATCTTTGGAATCCTGCTAATTCCGCCGGTAAGGGCCCGCACCGGGTTTCCGGTCGATCAATTTCCCGTGGCGGCGGCCGGCGCCATGGAACGGCTGGTGCCGGAACAGGCGCGGGTTCTCTCGCCGGACAAGTTCGGCGGGTACCTGATTTACCGGTTTGCCGGAAAACGGAAAGTGTTTTTTGACGGGCGCAGCGACCTGTATGGCGCGGCCTTTATGAAGCGATACGCCCGGCTAATGCAGGTCCGGCCCGGGTGGGAACATGAGCTCGACGAGTTCGCGATCGGGTATGCGCTTCTACCGAACGATTATTCGCTCGCGGGCGAGTTGGAGCGGATGAAATGGAAGCAGCTTTACCGGGACGATGTGGCCACCCTGTTTTCGAGGCCATAATCGCAACTTGTAGACCTGTTTTGTGTTAAGAACGACTGGCCTCATGGCAACCGGGGATTTGGATGGATCGACAGAAGATATTTCTGCTTTTTGGGGCCGCCTGGCTCTCCGCGGCTTTACTGACGTGGTTTGTGTACGCGAAAACCACAGCTCCGAAGGCGGAGAAGAAGATCACCATCATGGCCGCTGTGCGCGACCTGCCGGTGGGTGCGAGAGTTAAGAAAACAGATCTGAAACAGGTCTCGGTTCTCGAGAAAGACCTCCCGACAGGCGCAGCACTCAAGGACGCCGACGCGCTTGATCGCGTGGCGTTGTACCCGGTCGCGGCGAACGAACCGCTGACGGATTCAAAACTCTCGAAAACCACCGGATCGGAAGGCGTTTCCGCAACTATTGACGACGGAATGCGCGCCGTTTCGGTGCAGATTACCGACACGAGCGGAGTGGCGGGATTGATTCAGCCCAATTCACGCGTCGACGTGACGTTTACGCGCCCGGGTTCGATGGCGGAGGCCATTTCTTCGACGATTCTTCAGGACGTGAAGGTGCTGGCCGTGGGCCGCCTAACCCAGGCAGGGCAGACTCTCGATCCCAAGGCGCCGAAAGTTCCGGTGGTGACCCTGGTGGTTACGCCGGAAGACGCCACGAAGCTGGAGCTCGCCAAGAACCAAGGTAAGATCAGCCTCTCGCTGCGCAACCCTCTTGACCGCTCGACCAACGATAACGCTTCGCCGGTCACAACGGAAATCCTCGATCCCATGATCAGTGCCCGTCTGGCCCGCGCCCGGCGCGGCCGGACGACGACCGTGACCGGCCAGATTCCGAATCTTGACGACCCGCGCGTCTGGCAGGAGTTGACAGGCGAAAAGAAGGTAAGAGACGAGGAAAAAGAAAAAGCCAAGCTCGCGGAAGAGGAAGCCAAGAGAAAGCTTGCCGAGAAGCCTAAGTATGTGGTCGATGTCTTCCGGGGAGAAAAGCACACACAGGAAAAGTTCAATGATTAGGGTTTCCCGGTTGGTCCAGGGGCTTTTCCCTGTCGTTCTGGCGGCGGCCTGTTTTGGCGCGGCGCCCGCGGTTAAGGAAGTCAGTATCATTACCGGACGCGGTGAGTTGATGCGCTTCGAGGAGGACATTCAGAAAGTCGCGGCCTCGGAACCCAAGATCGCCGACGTGGCGGTACTCTCGCCGCGCGAGGTGATGATCAACGCGAAGGGTGCGGGAAAAGCTACGGTTGTGGTCTGGAATGGCGGCACGCCGCATCAGTTCAACATTACCGTCCGGGACGACAATTCGGATTATGAATCTTTCGTTGAAAAAATCAAGACCGGGCTGCCCGGCGCCGCGGTAGAGGTGAGCGGCCAGGGTGATACGATCGTGCTCACGGGCACGGTGAAGGATGCGGAGCAGTCGAAGAAAGCGGCCGGCATGGCGCAGACGCGCGCCAAGAACGTAGTAAACCTTTTGCAGGCCCCGCCCGCTCCGGACCCGCGCCAGATCCTGCTTCAGGTCAAGTTCGCCAGCATTGATCGAGTGGGATTGAACGAGCTTGGCTTCAACTTCTTCAGCCGCAACGCCAAAACTCTCGGTGAGACGGCGACCCAGCAGTTTCAGTCCCCGCGCTTCAGCCAGTTACAATTCCAGAATCAGAACTTCTCGAACGCAACCGTTAATTTCGCCGATCTGTTGAACCTGTTCGTGTTCCGCCCGGATTTGAACATTGGCGCGACAATTAAGGCGCTTCAGTCGCGCAACCTGCTTCAGATTCTCGCGGAGCCAAACCTGATTGCGATCGAGGGCAAAGAGGCGAGTTTCGTGGCGGGCGGATCGTTCCCGTTTCCGACGCTGACCACCACCTCGACCGGCGGCGCCACCGCGCCCGTGATCACCGTGCAGTTCAAGAATTTCGGCGTGCAGTTGAACTTCACTCCCACCGTAACGAATTCGGGTGCGATCCATTTGAAGGTTTCGCCGGAGGTGAGTTCGCTCGACTTCGCGAATGCCGTAACGCTTCAGGGATTCCTGATTCCAGCAATCGCGCAGCGCAGGGCGGATACGGAGGTGGTTCTCAAGGACGGTGAGAGTTTCGCGATCGCGGGCCTGATCGACAACCGCGTGATCCAGACGTTGACCAAGATTCGTGGAGTAGGCGACATTCCAATTCTCGGCAATCTCTTCCGAAGCCGTACCACGCGTAAATCGAGCGACGAGCTGTTGGTGGTAATCACTCCGCGGTTCGTGCGGCCGCTTGGCACGGAGGAACAGGCAAAGCTGCCCGATTTCCAGGAAGGGTGGCTGCCGACGCTGGCCGAGGAGAAGGCCCGTAAGGTCAAGAAGGACAAGGCTACCAAGCCGGAGTTTGTGGGACCCCGTGGGCATCAGGAACCAAAATAAGCCGGCGTGCCTCACGCTCGACTCCGGATCGATGTCGATCCAGTTCCTCGTGATCATGGTTCCGGTGGTGTTCGGACTGATGGGCTTCGCGATCGACCTGGGCCGCCTGTATCTTGTGCGCGGCGAGCTCAATCAGGCCGCAACATCCATGGCGCTTGCGGCGGCGGCGAGACTTAACGGCACCGGAGTAGCGGCGGACGACGCTACGCTGGCGGCACGCCTCACCATCGATGACGCCGACGGCCACGGAAACAAGTACAATTTCGGCTCGCTTGCCATCGGCGCGTCGGGCGGGACCCTAATTAGCGAAGCTCCCGACCCAGGCTACTACGCCACTGCCGCGGATGCGATCGGCGAGGATCAGAACAGCGGCGCCTCGACTTCGGGCGGCACCGAGGCAAGGCACGTCCGGGTGGACCTCACTGCCGAGGCGCCTCTCACGTTTTGGGGGTTCCTCACGCTCGGCCAGTCCCGAAAGACATCTATCGCCGGACGCGCTTCGGCGGGTATGAGCGCGCCGGTATGCACGGCGTGCGGCATCGATCCGCTTGTAATCGCAGCGGCCGATCCCGCCGATGCGGTTGACTTCGGTTTCGTCGCGGGCACGCTTTACACGCTTGGGTATCAATGCAATGGCGCGCCTGCACCGCAATTGCTCGCCGGAACCACCGCGCGCGTTCCGTACCTGCTGATTGACCGGTTCGACGACACGTCCATCCAGGAAGAGGGACAGCAGTTGTATCGCATCGGCGCGCAGGGGCTGTTACCGAACCCGACGCCGGCGAAAGCCTGCGTGACGATCGCGAGCACCGATGGCGAACAGATCTGGGGCGCTGTGAATGGCGGCGCGTTGACGGCGGCTCCGCGCGGCTGCAACCAGAACATGCAACAGGCCGTTACCAGCATGCTCTGCGGCATCTACACGCGCCTCGACCAGAATGTGACCGCGCCGGCGGCGTGCTCCGTGGTGACCGATGTCGAGACGCTCGCCGCCACCTACACGGCAGACCGAGATGTCACCAGTCTTGACGATTACACCGCGTACACGGGAAACGCGCGGCGCGTCATGACCTTCCCTGTCGTCGACGCGCTAAACGGCGCCGGAGCCATGGCGGTGCTCGGCTTCCGTCAGTTCCTGATTCAGCCAAATCCGGATGACGTTGTCACCAATCCGGCCGATGCGAACGGGCGCTTCATCGGGCTCTACATCGGAAACAAGGTTCCGTTGAAGCAGGGCGGATTTTCCGGTAGCTGCGGCGTGACGAGCGGCCCCGGGAAGGTGGTGTTGCTGCAATGACCGGACGGCGCGGGAACACGATCATTGAAGCCGCCATGATGGTTCCGCTCGTGGTGCTGCTGCTTGTCGGCATGGTGCAGATCGGCAAGATCACCTACGTGTATTACACCGTGAAGAAGACGCTCTACACGCTTGCCCGGTACGTCGCCACGAGGCAGGCGGTGAACTTCTGTGACGATGCGGACGCGTCGATCGAAGCCGCGAAGAGCTTCGCTCTCACTGGAACCACGGACAATTCCGGGACGCCCGTTGTCCCCGGCCTTACTGCGGGCCAGATCCTGGTTCGCATCGAACGCTACGACGCGGACGCGCAGCAACTGGGCGAGTGCGAGTGTTCCTCGACCGGTTGCGACACGGCGAACGGAGGCCGGCCGCCAGATTTCCTGGTGGTTTCGATCCCGGACGGTTACGAAGTAGCCCCGCGGATTCCGTTCCTGCGTTTGGACCCGATTCAACTCAGGCCCGAGGTGCGCGTTCCGTATGGGGGCACATGATGCGGCGCCTGTGGAACAACACGGAGGGGCAGGCCGCCGTCGAGCAGGCTTTGCTCTACGCGGGTCTGGTTCTGCCGCTCACGTTCTCGCTGGTCTTCGCCGCGGAGATGCTTTGGGTGTGGCATGGCGCGGTCGATTTCACGCGCGATGGCGTCCGTTACGCCGCCACGCACTGCTGGCAAGCGGGTGGAGAAAATGTGCTGACCTACATGCGCTCCCACGTACCCCGCATGATCGATATGGATCAGTTTCAGGGAGGACAGGCCGAAATTGCCGTGGAATACTTCTCGCGCGACCCGGACACCGGGGAACTCACGGCGTTCTCCTGCGAAAATGGCGATTGCAGCGTGCAGTGTGTCCCGGACACGGTGACGGTGCGGATTGCGAACTATCAGTTCAGGCGGTTCGTCAATTTCCTCGGGTTGCCGCCGGTGACGATTCCGGAGTTTCAGGTTTCGGCTCCTATCGAGAGCAACGGGTGCGACCCGGATACGGGGTCGTGTCTGCCATGACCGGCCGATCTGCATCTGATGTGGCGCGGCCCGGCTGCTCCGGGGCCTCCGCCGGCTTCCGCGCCGGAAGAGCGGGTCCTGGGGACCCCACGTCAGCCAGGGAGTTCGCGCCACAATTTGCGCAGGATACACAGCTTTGCGAACTGACTTTTATCGCGGATACCATGAGGTCCTAATCTAAATGTCGATGTCATTCATGATCGCCTCGGGCGATGAACATTTTCGCGAAATGGTTCGAGAGAACCTCACCAACATTCCGAGCGCGAAGGTCGTGGCGGAGTATCTTGAAGTGGCCCCGAATCTCTATATCAGGGTGTTGCAGGACCTGGAGCGGAATCCCCACGCGGCGCTGATTATCGACCTCTCGGGCGATATGGAAAGCTCGCTCAAGACGCTCGAGAAAGTGAAACAGGCCGCGCCGGACCTCTATGTCATGGCCTCGAACTACCATGCCGACGGCGATACCGTGATCGGAGCCCTCCGTTCGGGAGCAAACGACTTCCTCACACAGCCCCTCAAGCGGACCGAGTTCCGTGAGGCGATCGGCCGGTTGGAGCGCGCCCCCCGCCGCGCCGCTTCGAGCGAAAGCAAACTGGGCAAAGTCTACACCTTCGTCGGGACCAAGGGGGGCGTCGGAACAACGGCACTTGCGACGAATTTCGCCAGTATACTGGCGCAGAGGAAACAATCGACCGTGCTGATCGATCTCGATTGGACCGGCAACGATGTGGCCATGCAACTCGGTGCGACGCCTCAATATACGCTGATGGAAGTGGCCGAAAATCTGAACCGCATGGATCAAACCCTTTTCGAGGGTTTCGTCACGCGCGATCCGCTCGGATTTTTTCTTGTGGGGCCTCCCGATTCCTTTGAACATCGCACGGTCTTTACCGAGGATATGTTCCGTGAATTCGCCACGTTCCTGGTCGAAAAGTACGATTCGATCGTTGTCGACGGCGGCCGTTCGATTTCCGATGAAGTTGTGCTCGGAGCGAGCCAGGTTTCGGCCGCCGTGTTTCTGGTGACGACGCAGGAGTTCCCCTCAATCCGCAACGCCCAGCGCTACATCGGGTACATGATGAGAATGGGCTTCACCGCGGATCAGATCAAGGTCGTCGTAAACCGGTATCAGAAGAAGCCGAGCGCAAATTATGCTAGCTTGGAACAGATCCAGCAAACGCTCAACCAGCCGGTTTTTTACGGGATTCCAGACTCCCCTTCAATGTTGGCGGCGGTAAACCGCGCCAGGCCCGTGGCGGCCGACCGGCAGGCGGCGCCTGAACTGGATAAGGTATTGCGCGCGTTCGCCGACAAGGCCACGGGCGTAAAGCTGGCGGCGCTCAAGACGGCATAGGGGCGTCGATGGGGGACGTGGGAGAAGTATGGCAACTCGTTCATTAGGGAGACCCGGTTCCGGGGCGGACCGCTGGTTTGAAATCAGGAGCCAGGTACACCACCGGCTCCTCAATTCCCTCACGCCGGATCAACTCAAGACACTCAACAAGGAGAGTGTGCGCGGCCAGATCGGCCTCGTCGTGGAGAAGCTGGTTATCGAGGAGGCCATCCCGATGACGCTCGCCGAGCGCGAGCGCGTGATCGAGGAGATCCTCGATGAAGTTTTCGGCCTCGGGCCGCTCGAAGCGCTGTTGAAGGACGCAAGCATCAGCGACATCCTGGTCAACGGATACGAGAACGTCTATATCGAGCGCGGCGGCCGCCTTGTCGAAACCAACGTACGCTTCAAGGATCAGGCGCACCTGCGAATGATCATCGAGCGTATCGTTTCAAACGTCGGCCGGCGCATCGACGATTCCTCGCCGATCGTTGACGCCCGCCTCTCGGACGGCTCCCGCGTTTGCGCCGTGATTCCTCCGCTTTCGCTCATCGGTCCGGTGATGTCGATCCGCCGCTACGGGAAGAAGGCCCTTTCCACCGACGATCTGTTGAAGAATGAGACCTTCACCAGCGGAATGCTCGACTTCTTCAGCGGGTGCGTCGAAGCGCGCCTCAATATCGTGATCTCAGGCGGTTCGGGATCGGGCAAGACGACCATGCTCAACACGATGTCGCGATTCATCCCGGAAGAGGAGCGCATCGTGACCATTGAGGATACGGCCGAGTTGCAGCTTCAGCAATCGCACGTCGTGCGGCTTGAAACGCGGCCTCCGAACATCGAAGGGGTGGGCGCGATCACGCAGCGCGATCTGGTCATCAACTCTCTTCGTATGCGGCCCGACCGCATCGTGGTCGGTGAATCCCGCGGTCCGGAAGCCTTGGACATGCTCCAGGCCATGAATACGGGTCACGACGGTTCGATGACCACCGTGCATGCGAACTCGGCGCGTGACGCATTTTCCCGTCTCGAAACCATGGTGATGATGGCGAGCCAGCACGTTCCCGACAAAGTGATCCGGCAGCAGCTCGCGTCGGCGATTCACCTTGTTGTGCACGTGGCGCGACTGACGGATGGCGCGCGGCGCGTCACCGGTGTCGCTGAAGTATTGGGCGTCGAGCATGAGCACGTCGAGATGCAGGACATCTTCGAATTCGAGCGAAGCGGCATCAGCCCGCGCGGCAAGGTAGTGGGAACGATGCGCGGCTCAGGGAATACCCCGATCTGCCTCGAAAGGTTGAAGGCGTACGGCGTTCATCTCTCGCCGTCGATTTTCAATGAAGTGCATGAGATAAAGGACAAGTAATGTTTCTCTTCTCCCTGCTCATGTTTTCGGCCGTGCTGTTTGGAGCCGGCTACTACGTGTGGCAGGTGCCCAGGCAGGCGGCGCAACAGGCGCTTCAGGTGCGGCTCCGAGACCTGCGTACCAACACACGCACGCGAACGAAGACGCAGGGAAGCGATCTGGTCCGGACGGAGAAGCGTGGAAGTTTTGCATTTCTGGGCGATTTCGTGGCCTGGGTCGGCGTGTTGCGGCGGCTTGAGGAATATATTCAGCAGGCGAATCTCAAGTACCGGGCGGCAGACGTATTCGCGTTGTGCCTGGCTCTAGGCATCGGCAGTTTTCTGTTTTTCGGCCTGCTCGGCGTAAGCAATCTGACCCTGCGGCTGGTTTTCGCCGGCGGACTGGGGGCTGCGCCGGTAGCCTACATCGCGAATGTTCGCGCGGCGAGACTGAAAAAATTCGAGGACAACCTTCCGGACGCGATCGACCTTTTCACTCGAACCATGCGGGCCGGGCACAACATCCACAGCGGCCTCGAAACGATCGCGGCGGAAACGAACGATCCGGTCAAAATGGAGTTCAAAAAATTGATGGAGGAGTTGGCGCTTGGCTCGCAGATTGAACCGGCGCTGCACAATCTGGGAAAGCGGGTGCCCCTCATCGACCTGAAATTCTTCATCACTTCGCTGATTCTGCAGAGGCAAACCGGCGCGAATATGGTCAACGTACTGGAGAATCTGGCGCTACTTGTCCGCGAGCGGTTGAACATGGCCGCCAAGATGAAGGCTCACACGGCGCAGCAGCGTTTCTCGGCGGGATTGCTCTGCGCTCTGCCGCTCGTAGTCGGCCTTGGATTCTGGTTCCTCAAACCGGAATACATCCGGTTGTTGTATACGGATCCGACGGGCAGCAAATTCCTTACGTATGCGATTTGTTCGGAGATCACCGGAATACTGGTCATCAGGAAGCTTGCGAACATCAGGTTTTAGTCCTATATGCTAGGCGCACTGTCGTTCTTCCTCGTCGCGTTTGCCACCCTGGCCGCGCTCCTCTGGAGCGGGTACGCGTTAATCTCCAGGCGCGAGGACCCGCTGGCGGACCGCCTGGAAGAGTTGCAGTCGAACGCCATGATCACCGCCAGCCGCGCCGGGCGCCGCAAGGGCGGCGGATTTCTGAACGGTTTTCTGTACGTGGTAAGCCTTGTGCCAGGCGGCGACGACTGGCTGCGAGACCACGAAAAGGAGTTAAACCAGGCGGGGGTCCGCAAGCCATACGCGCTCGGAGCCTATGCGCTTTTTCACGTTACGTTCATGCTCACTCTGCTGGGCGCCATGGCGTGGTTTCAGCGCAACAACGATTTTTCATCGATGCTGGGCGGCATGGTGGCGGCTTTCCTGCTGGGCTTCCTGCTGCCGCAACAAGTCCTTCACCGCCTGGTCAAGCGCTATCGCACAAGGCTTCAGGATGCCCTGCCGGATACGGTCGACATGCTCGGCATCGTCCTCGGCACCGGACTGGCGCTCGATCAGGCGATGACGCGTGTGAGCGAGGAGATGCAGCACATTTATCCGGAGCTCGCTAGCGAATTCGGCACGGTCACCATGTCGGTGAGGGCCGGCCAGGAGCGAGGCATAGCATTTCAGCAACTCGTCCGGCGCACGGGCATTGAGGACATCAAGTCGCTCGCGGCGATGATCATACAGAGCGAGCGATTTGGCACCAGTCTGTCGCAGGCTCTGAAGGTCTACGCCGATGCCCTGCGAATGAGACGCCGGCTGCGCGCCGAAGCCGCCATCGGAAAAGCGGGCATCAAGATGTTGTTCCCGATCGTAATTTTTATTCTTCCGGTCCTTTTCGTCATTACGCTCGTGCCGGGAATGTTAAGCGTGATGCGGGACATGCAGATCATCGGCGGCGGAAGATAATGCGCTACACGGGGTGGATCACGCGGAAGACCGCGAAGTGACGGCGCGCGAGTTATACGACCACGCGTCGAGCGACGTGGCGAATGCGAACTTGGCTTAGCCCAACTTCCGCACACCTTTGATAGGTGGTGCTGCGAAAA
This sequence comes from Acidobacteriota bacterium, assembly GCA_005808865.1. Taxonomy (GTDB): domain Bacteria; phylum Acidobacteriota; class Terriglobia; order Bryobacterales; family Bryobacteraceae; genus SYKU01. The sequence goes on along the minus strand of SYKU01000082.1, from coordinate 2,235 downwards.
TGGCGATCCTGGCGTGCAACGCCTGTCTTTTCAGTGGGGCCCGCCTAAAATCCCATTATAGTGACTAATTTGTGAGCGCCGCCGTGGCCGCGGGTAGTGAGGCCGGTAGCAAGAGTCGCGCGGGTGGGGCAGCAGACGGGGTTGCTCGAGAATGCCTGGGTAAAGGTAACGCCTTGTTTTTGCAGGCGGTCGAGGTTGGGCGTGGGAATGAGCTTGCGGCAGTCGCCTTCGATCCACTTCATGGCGAGCTGATCGACCATGAAGAAAACGATGTTGGGGCGCGCGGCCGCGGGTTGGGCGGCGGCCACGGCCGGCGTCGCAAGAAATTCTCCGCGGTTCATACTAAACCAATCAGTGCAGACGCTCGCCCTCGTGGTTGTCCAGGAAGTCGCGGTCGATCTCCTTGCGGCCGCGGAATCCCTCTTCAATGCCGTGCCAATACCGGATACCCCGTTCGCCGAATTTCCAGCACAGGTACACTTCCTGGCCGCGAAACAACGTCGGAAAGTCGATCAGGCCAATGTCCAGGTCCTTGATGAGGACGCCGAGCGCCTGAATTTCTTCGACTGCCTCCTTCAGCCGCTCCCCGCTCGCATCGCGGCGCGCCCGGTCCTCCATGATCGCTTCGCGATTCACAAGGCTTCCGCCCGCCAGCGACACGCGCTGCGCCACGGAGCGGAGGGATTCTCCGGCCACCTCGTAACGCTCCTTCTGCGCAATCGCTTCGCGCAGCGACCGTTCGACCTCCGGCAGCAGGCTTTCGGCTTCCCCGTGAGTGAAACGCTTTGACATCGGCGCCTTCAGATTCCAGACACTTGTACGGACATCGACCGGCTTCGCGGCCCGTCAAACTCGGCCAGAACGATGCTCTGCCAAGTCCCGAGCAGCACGGTCGAATTGCGTACCTGAAGGTAGAGGCTCTGGCCCATCATCATGCCGCGCAGATGTGAGTCGGCGTTCTTGCGTTCGCAGTCCGATACGCTCGGGTCGTTGTGACGCCATAGCTCCTCGCGCACCACGATGCGGCTCAGAAACATACGCACGTCTTCGAGCAGCGCATCCTGCCACTCGTTGATGAATACGGCCGTCGTGGTATGCAGAGACTGCATGTGGACGATCCCGTCGCGAACCCCGCTCTTCTTCACGATGTCGTTGATACGGTCCGTGATGTTGATCAACTCCATACGGTCGCTCGTGATCCAGTCCACCACGCGGTTGAAGATCTTATAGGCCCCGGCCGCCCCGCTCCCGCTTCCCTGTCCGGTTTCGGCTTCCATTTCGATGCCCCCTCGTTTCTAGACTGTATCCAAGGTTAGCGCGAATGCCGCTTCCTCAGATCTGCCCGGCCCGTTCGAATGGAGGGCCCGGTAATTCGCCGCCACGTAATCGTCAAGCATCGCAATGAACGCCTGAACGATTCCGTCCCCCCGCAGCGTCGTCACAAGCCTGCCATCCAAATAGACCGGTGCAACCGGTTCTTCAAAAGTACCCGGCAGTGAAATTCCCAGATTCGCGTGCTTCGACTCGCCGGGTCCATTCACCACGCAACCCATCACCGCGACCTTCATCGATTCCACGCCCGGGTGATTCGCCTTCCAGACCGGCATCTGTTCCCGCAGATAGGTTTGAATCTGATCCGCCATGTCCTGAAAGAACGTGCTCGTGGTGCGTCCGCAACCCGGACAGGCGGTCACTTGCGGCGTAAAGCTTCGAATCCCCAGCGACTGCAGAATCTGCTGGCTTACGACCACTTCTTCGGCGCGGTCGCCGTTCGGGAGCGGCGTGAGCGAAGCCCGGATCGTGTCGCCGATCCCCTCCTGCAAAAGGACAGAAAGCGCGGCCGTGGTTGCCACGATACCCTTCGAGCCGAGGCCGGCTTCCGTGAGCCCCAGGTGCAGCGCGTAGTCGCAGCGGGCCGCCATCATGCGGTAGGCGTCAATCAAATCCTGAACGCCGCTCACCTTCGCGCTGAGGATAATCCGGTCGTGCGCCAAGCCGTAGTGTTCGGCGGCTTCCGCCGAAAGCAGCGCGCTCTCCACGATGGCGTCGAGAGTCACGTCGCGTGCCTCCTTCGGCTGGGCGAGCTTCGAGTTTTCGTCCATCATCCGCGTCAGAAGGGACTGATCGAGCGATCCCCAATTGACGCCGATGCGCACAGGCTTGCGGTTTTCGACGGCAACCTCGATCATAGTGCGGAAATTGTCGTCGTGCTTCTTCCCGATATTCACGTTACCG
>SYKU01000081.1 GCA_005808865.1 Acidobacteriota bacterium | reverse complement strand
CCAACCTACTTTGAATCAACACGGCCCGGATCAAGAAGGCTTGAAGCAGTATTACCCGCGCCACCCGTCGGAATCGCAGCAGCATAGCTTTCGCTGGAGCAGATGTGTGACCCGCACCGGCAGGAGATGGACGATTGAAGGCAGATCTCAAGATGGAGTATCCTGGAGCGCTGATTCATTCGAAATGTTAAAACTGCTGCACGGCGCAGGAATGCGCGTCTTCAGGGCCTCTCCAATAGACGTTGAGTGGGTTGTTCCGGGTTGCGACGACACGTTTCACGCGTCCTATGAGGGCGGGGAATGGATTATTCAGAGCAAGGAGTGGAACGGCGTGCGTTGGATCGAGTGCGACGACCGCGTCACGCAAGTTGCGTTGGGCGCGTTCCGGCGCGCGGCGTAAGCGCCAACTCGGCGACCCAGCAAAAAAACACGCCTCTACTTAGGGCGGCGTGGAAAGGTATCCTGACCCGCATGCAGAGTCTGGCTTGGCGCAACCTGAAGAGCTTCGCATGGAATTCGGCGGCGGCACTCAACCCCGCGGCGACGCTGTTCGGCACGGCGAAAGAGGAGAACCCAACCCCGCAACCACGGCTCACGATTCGGGTAGGGGTGGCTGGGCACCTCGATCTGCGCCCCCACGAAGCGCGAATTGGCAAAGCAACCAGGAGTGTGCTTGCGGGCATCGTGGATGCGTGTAACAGCCTGAAAGGGGAGTACGAGTCTTGTTTCCGCGGCAAGCGAAAGGAGCAGCCAGAACCGTGCTTCCGCTTGATCACGTCGCTGGCCGCGGGCGCGGATCAATTGGCCGCGGAAATCGCATCCGGGTTGGGATACGCCCTTCAGGTCGTACTTCCCGCCCCGCGGGCGGAGTTCCGAAAAGATATCACCGCTAACGCACCGCACCATGTTTCCGTGGATTCAGGGCGCAGATTCGACGCACTCATGGAAAAGAAGGAGATCGTATTCGAACTGGATGGCGTCCTGTCCGCCGGTGGCGAAGACGGGGAAACTGAAAGGACGCGTGCCTATGCCAACGCAGCCAGGGTCGTTCTGGCGAATTCAGACGTTCTCGTCGTCATCCTAAGCGACGGGGCGGGAACTCAGCGCGGAGGCACTTTGTGGCTAGCGCGGCACGCCCTGCGGGCGGAAACCCCCTTGATCTTGATCCCCATCGAGGAACCGGAGGAAGCGGAAATATTGTGGCATCACGACGGCAAAGAAATGCGAGAACCAGTTTTCTCGGCGGAGGTACCTGGAGGCGTTCACTGCTCCGTTCAGACAATACTCCGGCACCTGCTCCTGCTACCGGAGGGGCAACGGCCGCGACAGCATGGGCGATTTGGCGCGGTCAGGGGTGCGTTGCGCCGGTTAGGCCGGCGACCGAAGACCCATGGTCCGTTGCCCGACTCCCGTGGATTCGAGCGGCGGTACCGCGGGCGGCTTGATGAGGAGAGGAACCGAAAGTATTGGGAAGAGCGCTGGGCGTCCACGGAGTCGCCGGAGTGTCCGCCGCGCGGCGCGGACGCGTCCAAGAGACAAATCGACAGGAATTTCAAAGAGTTCGCGGTGTGGGCCGACCACCGCGCGAGTGCGTATGGCGAAATGTACCGCGGTGCGTTCGCGGCTTCCGCCGTGCTGGGAGCGACGGCAGTATCGTTCGCGCTCCTTAACGTGCTGTTCCCCGGATTGAGTGTCGTGGCAAAGACGGCCGAGCTATTCGCACTGGCGATCGTACTGGCGATATTTTTCCGCGCCGCTCACTATGGCTGGAATGAAAGGTGGTTGAACTACCGAAGGCTCGAAAGGCATTTGAATGCAGCGGCATGGCTGGCGCTGCTCGGCCAGACGATTCGTTTGCAAGTGCCGGCTCACGGTTCCCCATTTCACGACCAGGCTGTTTGGGAAAATTGGTACACCCGCGCTGTGTTGCGGCAGGGGGGCTTGCCCGAGGTTCGCATGGGCAGAGACCATCTTAACGCCGTACGAGATCTGGTTCTGTCGGGCTTGGTTCGCGATCAGATCCGCTATTACAAGGGGGAGATAGAAGAGCTTTCTTACGCTGAACACGTACTTGAAACGCTCGGACGGCGCTTTATCGCATGGGCCTTTTTCGGCACATTGAGTTATTTGGTCTTCCACGGGTTGCATGAATCGCATTTGCTGCAAGCCGCGCCAGGGTACGAATGGATGCACCGCATCATTTTTGCGGCGCTAAAAGCAGCGGGCGTAACCCGCCCTGATCACCAACTCGCAGAATCGATGCACCGGATAGCAATTGCCCTGGGAGCTGGTCTACCGGCCTGGGCCGGCGCGTTCGCCGCAATCCGCAGCCAGAGCGAGTATAACCAGATCGCCTTGCGATACGGCGGCCAAATTGCGGCGTTGACAAGAATCGCGCACAAGTTCGAGTTGATGAGTGCCGGCGTGGGGAGCGGTCGCGAATTACGGTTTGCGCGACCCGCTTGGAACAGCGCGGATCTGACGCGGCTCACACTCGCTACTACTGGCGTGCTTACCGATGAATTACACCACTGGCACTCGATACTGATGACGAAAGAAATCGAGCCAACATAAGTGGATCAACTCCGGTCGTAGTTCCTATACGCCTCATCAAGTATTTTCACCCCTGGCGCCGGTCGCGCACCCCTGTACCTCTTTACTCCCCGGGCAGCGAAGCAACTGCGATAGAATACACTCCGGGGATTGATGCCATTTTCTCTTGAAGCGAAAGTCGCCCTCGTTACGGGATCGGGCCGGGGGATCGGGCGCGCCATTGCCCAAGCTTTGGCCGCCGAGGGCGCTTCCGTCATGATCAACGACCTCGATGCCGAGCCCGCCGCCGAGGCGTCCGCTACGGTGCCTGGCTCAGCCTGTCTGGCAGGCGACGTGACGAATCCGGAGTTTCCTCAGCGGTTGGTCGACGCCACCATCGCCCGCTTCGGCGGATTGGACATCATCGTAAATAACGCCGGTTACACCTGGGACAACGTCAT
>SYKU01000080.1 GCA_005808865.1 Acidobacteriota bacterium | reverse complement strand
GGGTGGCCTCCATGCGGTTGGCTTGCGAAGCTCGCGACTCCGCAAAGTTTCAGTTTCACCCCATGATAACGGGGTCCCCAAATGGTTGGCTCTCAATTCACTTTGCCGAGACGCCTCCTACAGCGCATAGCTCAGGTGTTAAATAATGGCGCGAATGGATTCTGAAACCATAAAATGTTCTTGAGGAGCCATGGCGACATGACCGCGAGCGCGCACGCCGAGATCACAGCGACCGGCTTGAGGATGGAAGTGAAGGTTCGAGGTCGCGTCTTCCAGATTGTAAATCCCAGAGCGAAGGGCAGGACGATAAACGCCGTGTACTTAGCCGCGTAACCGTAACCCGCGAGTAAGCCAATGGGAACGAATAACGCGGACGGGCGCTCCGCGTCCCACACCTGAAGCAAATAGAACACAGTGAAGGCTACCGTTGCAACCGCGAGATCGTTGTACGCGCTTGTTCCGGTGATTCCCGCCACGGGCGCGATATAGAAAAACAGCGCGCCGCAGGCTCCAGCGGCAGGGATTCCCGCACGCCGGGTATAGCAAATCATGAGGAGCGGAAGCGTAACGAGAAACGAGAAATGGACCATCGATGCCGACGAGTGTCTGCCGAGCGAGAATGCAAATAAGTACAGCATGTCGACGCCCTGCGAAATGGCGGCGTACATGTTATCGGTAATGGGGACGAGCCGGTGCTCGCGAAGGTACCGCGCGATGAGACCGAGATGATACGTCGCACCATCGGGGCTGTGCTCCGGCGCCATCGCGTTGAAGAAATAGAGTACAAAGTAGACGCCAAACACAGCCGCGAAGAGTTTCTTCCATCCCGGATTCAGAGGATTCGGAAGTGCGGGCCGAGTGATGGGCAGCCCCCGTTTGATGCGGGAGGCTGCGATGAGAATGACCACGCCGGCGCAAAGAAAGACGCCTTTCCGGGCGAAACCGGCGGCGGCGATCAGGAAAGTTATAGTGCTCAGCAATGGCGCGCCCAAGACGAAACCGATTAGGGCATGCTCTTCGCGGTAAAGGCGAATGGACAGGGCGCGCAGAAGAGCACGGCCAAGCGCGGAACACACCGCGACGGTGAATGCAGCGCCAAACAGAACGTAGAAGGCGGCACCCATCAGGGCTTGAACCCCGCACTGATCATCAGAAGGCTCAACTCCTCACCATGCGGGGACCGGACGGTCTTGTCCGGCACGGCAGTCAAAATGGCGATTTCTCCCGCACGCAGCAGAGCCGAAGGCGCCGGTTTTTCGAAGTTTTTCCTTCCCGGTGTCGTGTACCTGACCGTATCGAGTATGTGTCCATTCACCGCGAAGGTGATCGTGACGGGACCGCCTTTCGCCGTCGCATCGGGAAGGGCGAAGTCCATGACAAACCGGAAGCGATCCATACCGGGAACTGCAACCCGGATCGCGGGTCTTTGGCGCGCCCAACGCCAAAGCCCGCCCTCGACGGCTGCGCTTATGTCTCGGACAATGTATGCGGGTGCCTCGGCGGCATTCATCTCGATGAAACTGAGTAACGCGCTGCCCTCAAGAGGTGGCGGCGGCGCGCTCTGAGCCGGCGGCGGATAGGAGCCGGGACTCCGCGCGCAGCCGGCAATCGACAGCATGAGAATGAAAGGTAGGGCGCCACAGTGCAAGCATCAGCGATTATAGCAGCCCGTTACCCTTGACATAGGGGGGCGGGGTATCTAGAATATAGGGGTAGGGGGTATGATGACCAGACAGGCAGAGATCGTGATTCCGATAGAAGGGATGCACTGCGCCTCATGCCAATCGCACGTTGGGGACGCGCTCCTACGGCTACCCGGAGTCGGCAGAGCCGCTGTGAGTCTGACGGCGCGGCAGGCGGCGGTGGCGTACGATCCAGCAATTGCATCCCCAGCGGCGCTGGTGGAGGCGATTCGGGAAGCGGGCTATGGCGCGGACCTCCCGTCGGTGGCAAGGACGGAATTCGAGCGGCAGGAATCGCGCGAGAAAGCCGAAGCGGACGAATACCGAAGCCTGCGAACCAAAGCCTCGGTCAGTTTGGCGGCAGCCGCGGTTGCGATGTGGCTTTCGATGCCGTTGATGGCTGGTCACGCCGGCGGCCATCCGGCCGATCCATTTCTGAACTGGGCGATGCGAACGGTGGACCCGCTGGTCTCGGCGCTCTTTCCCTGGCTCTATCGTCTGGATTCGAACCTGCTGCGCGGAGCGCTCCTGGCGATAACCCTGGTGCTCATGGTTTGGCCCGGGCGTCACTACTATGTTCGCGCGTGGGCCTCACTGCGGCGGCGAAGGGCGGATATGAATACTCTCATTGCCACGGGGACCGGAGCCGCATTCCTTTTCTCCGTCGCCGCGACGCTCGTGCCGTCGTGGTTCGAAGCGAGAGGCGTACGGCCGGATGTTTACTACGAGGCCGTAGCCGTCATACTGGCGCTGGTACTGACCGGAAGCGCTCTGGAGAGCCGGGCGCGGAAGCAAACCACGGCCGCCCTTCGAAAACTGGTCTCGCTGCAACCGCGCATGGCGAGGGTGATTGACAACCTGATTGAACGCGAGATTCCGCTTGAGCGTGTGCGGCGTGGCAGCATTCTGGTCGTTCGGCCCGGAGAGAGGATTCCGGTCGATGGGATATTAACGACGGGATCGAGCGCCGTGGACGAATCGATGCTCACGGGCGAGCCAATGCCCGTGGAGAAGCACGCGGGCGATGGCGTCTTCGGAGGCACTCTGAATCGCACGGGTTCATTTCGGTTTCGAGCAACGGCGCAGGGGAGCGACGGCGTGCTATCCCGCATCGTCAGGCTGATGCAGCAGGCTCAAGGTTCGAAGGCTTCAATCGAGCGGTTGGCGGACCGTGTCAGCTCGGTGTTTGTGCCTGTTGTGCTGGCGGTGTCGGCCTTCACCTGGATTGTCTGGCGCCTGGCCGCGCCGGAGGAGCCGGTAGCGCGCGCCTTTGCCGCAGCCATCGCGGTGCTGGTGATCGCCTGTCCTTGCGCGATGGGGCTCGCCGTGCCCACGGCTGTGATGGTGGCGGCGGGCACCGGCGCGACGGGTGGCATTCTTATCAAAGGAGGCGAGACCATCGAGCGGCTGGCAAGACTGCATATACTGCTATTCGACAAGACCGGGACTCTAACGGAAGGGCGGCCACGCGTTACCGACGCGATAGGAAGCGAGGAGCAGATTGCCCGCGTCGCATCATTAGAAGCGCTTTCGGAGCATCCGCTTGCGGAGGCGATCGTGGAGTATGCGAAGGACCGTGGCCTGGCCGCCGCAGCGGTCAGCGGATTTCAGACAAGGCCCGGGCTTGGCGCGTCAGGAACCGTGGCTGGCATGGAAGTGATCGTGGGCCGTGAGAGCTATTTGCGAGATGCCGGTATCGCCTGCGAAACGCTCGATGCGGACGCGGCGCGGCTCGAAGAAGAAGGCAAGACGCTGATGTTCGCCGGGGCGGACGGAAAGGCATCCGCTCTTTTCGCCGTCGCCGATCCGGTCAAACCCGTGTCCGCCTCCGCCGTCCGCGCCTTGAGTGGGATGGGCGTGGACGTCCTGATGCTGACGGGCGATCGCGAGGCGGCCGCCCGCAACGTTGCGAGAACTCTGGGCATCACGAGGGTTGTGGCTGGCGTTCTGCCTGAAGGAAAGGTGGCCGAAGTGAAACGCGCGCAGGCCGGCGGCCGCATGGTCGCGATGGTGGGAGACGGCGTGAACGACGCGCCGGCGCTC
>SYKU01000079.1 GCA_005808865.1 Acidobacteriota bacterium | reverse complement strand
TCTCGGGAATGACGGCTTTCACTTCGCCCAGCCTTTCGCACTCTCCGTCGAAATCGATCAACAGAACCATGGTTCGGCTCGGATACGCGGCCATAGCGCTGACGTGATCCGACTTGAAACAATCCACGGTCTTTGTCCAGCCACCGGCCACTGGGAGCACTTGGATCTTTTGTTGATCCGAGAGAGATGGATGGAGGATAAAACCGTTGGCCAATGAACGGTTGGCATCGTCTTCGGGAAGCAACATGACGTGAGGCCGGTACCTGTTCACGCTCATGGTTCGATGTCGCCGCGAATCAGGGCGCCGATAAGATCTCCTTTAACCTGCAAATCCTTGAGCATGCGAACGATCGTGGGCTCGAGATGGCTCTTCCGTTGTAGAACAAGCGTATTCTCGTCGGAAAAACGGTGAATGGCCTCGGAACTGTGCGAGGTCGCAATGAACTGGCCGCCAGATTGAAACGCCTTGCGAAGAGCCAAGACAAAGTGCCCAACCTCGGGCAGCGCAAGATAGTTGTCAGGTTCATCCCAAAAGCAAAGTACGGGTCCGTAGTGAACGTTTGAGGCGAGCACCAGAGCGCATATCATGAAACATTTTTCGCCGTCGGACAGGTCCGCGAAAGGAACGCCGACACTACCCTGGCCGTTCGAGAATTGGACGACAAGACTTCGAGAGTCCTTTCCAACCACGGGATTCCTGATGTCTTCCAGGTCGGGCATAACCTGCTTGAGATACTTGTCGATCCTGCCGTAGGCAGCCGGCGCGTGAGCCAGGAGACCCGAAAACCAAGCCCCAAAATCGGTGACCTGAATATTCGGCTTAAGCGTTTCGTGTTTTGAGTCTCCCGCAATCAAGCTGGGGACCGGCCTAAGGATAAGCATGCTCGCCAGCCAATCCCTGAAGATAAACAACGGATCAATGGGCGACTGTTCCTGAACGATCGGCAAAGCCACCATGTGCCAGTCGATACGAAACTTCGCCTCGTTCTCGCGCCCCTCTCGTGCAAGATGCACCTGCGCACCATTTCGTGTGTAGACGGGATTGCGGTCCACGGTGAGCTTCTCTTCGAGTACGCGCAGTTCTTTGAACCCCGCCGGGAACTCGAAAGCGATAACGTACTCGTAGAGTTTGGCGTTAATCTCGACCTCAATCTCAAATCGCACAGGCACGTCCATGCGTCCGCGAGAGAGATCCTTCGGCTTCAATAGATCGTCTACCCGGTTCGTACCGCGAGCGATCTTCTGTAAGATTTCCAGCGCAAGCCCAACCGTTGTCTTGCCCGACCCGTTTTTTCCAATCAGCAAGACGGACGATAGGCCTGAGACCGGCAACTCAAAGTTTTCGAGACAGCGAAAGTTATGAACGTAGAGGCGACGTATCACAAGGGCAATGATACCGCTGTAGAGCGCGGTGCCGCGGCTTCGGATCGAGCGCAGCGACCGATTCGCATAGCAGCCTAGGCGCGGCGGCGGAGAAATCTGCGTTCCACCAGAAACCAGGATGCCGCGGCGAATGCAAGAGCGGCCGCGGATGCACCCGCCGCGAATAACCACGGCGACGCCGCAACCCAAGTGCGATTCAGCAGCAGAGTCTGAATCAGGGGAAAATGCCAGAGGTAAAGTCCGTAAGAGAAATCGCCGAAGCGCGACGCCTGGCCCAGGTACGGAAAAGACAGTCCCGCCGCGAGTGCGCAAAAGGAAATCGCGAATGGCATGAGCGCATGTTCGCCCGGAATTGGGATGAAATGCATGGAGAGCAGCAGCGCCGCCGACACCGCGCCCGCCAGCCCCAGCCATCTTCGGAGAAACGGGCTCGCTGCGACGCACGCGCCCAGAAAGAAAGCTTCCACGGGCTGAGCGATCCCGACACGAAGCTGTTCATGCTGCTGGAAAAGCAACGCCGCAACTCCCGATATCACAGCCGCCGCGAGCGCCGGCCGGAAACGAACCGCCAGCGGCAGCAGGAAGTAACAGAGTATTTCCGAGCGGATCGACCACAGAGACCCGTTTACCGCCGTTAGCGCCGGGTTTGCGGTGAACAGACCCGGCAGCGTCGGCGCGAGCGGCTGAAGAAAAATGAGGTTCGCCGCGAGGTTCTTCCACGTTCCGGGCGCCGCGAAGTATTCCGATGGTGGGAGCGAACCAATGGCTCCTCCGGCCACGACCCAGAAAAGCACTACGGCGAGATAGCCCGGCAGCAGGCGGCGCGCACGGCGGCTGGCGTAGTCGCGCCAGGACTCGCACCGCCGCCAGCTCAAGCTCACCAGATATCCGCTGATGGCGAAGAATCCGAGCACGGCGTATGCTCCGTTCGCGATGGCGCGGAGCGGCGCAAGCGTTTCAAGCCCCGAGAGAACGTAAAGATGAAACAAGACGACGTTTGCCGCGAGCGCGAATCGGAGCAGGTCGAAATTGTTTCGCAACACTTACCTTATTTGCGAAAACGGGAGGGGCCGCAGAATGGAGTTACTGATGTTCGAGACGATCTCCGGGTCGGTCAGCCCTGGAGTGGCACGCAGCTTTTGCCATTCGGGGTCCGCGCCGAAAGCCTTCCACGCTTTGTCGCGCGCGGCCATGTCGTCATAGGCCAGCATGTACGTCAGGTTCGGCAAATCGCGGCCGACGATGGTCTCGCCGAAAAACACGGGAGTCATTCCACAGCGGCGAAAAATCGCGATCTCGGCGTCGTCGAACATTTTCACCTTGCGTTTCCCGGCGGGTCCGTTGTTCGATTCGTAGGTGCGCAACTCAAACACGCGCGGGGCACGGCCTTCGGAGACGGCGGGCACTTCAATCCCCGGCATGGATTTAAACCCGCGAAGCAGCGAGTTCTCGATGCGCATGTAGGTAAGTTCGGGCGATGCGCCGTACGCAGCCGAGCTCCGCATGAATTCCTTGTCGGCCCCGAGCGCATCGCCGAATTCTTCGACTCCCGCAAGCGTGGGGAAGCTGAGCACGGCGAAAATGAAGGGGCTGTGCTGTGCGATCACGGCGCTGAAAAATCCGCATGGTCCGCCGCCCGCCCGCTTGTGGGCGGGAACAAAGGACTTGGCGAGGAATTCCGTCGTGCGCGCCACCTGGCTTCCATTGCGCATCCAGAACCAGCGCAATTCGATGATTGAACTCTTTGCGGGAGCGGCGGCAAGTGGAGCGGCAAGGGCCGCGCCTGCGGCGAAGACGTTGCGTCGTGTCATGGTCTTTCTGAGTGTACACCGCCGGTGATCATGTCGAGCTCTTCCGGCGTGCGGGGCCAGTCCTCGCGCAGAAGGCGGGAGAGCGCACGGTCGGCGAGTAATTTCCCGTCCGTCTGGCATTGCGGGCAATAGTTGGTCTCGTTGCTCGAGTAGCGGATGCGCCGCACCTTCGACTCGCAGACCGGACACGGCATGCCGTAGCGTCCGTGAACGGCCATGCCTTCGCGGAAGGCTGTGACCTTTTCCGGAAAGCGGCCCTCGCTCTCCGCGCGAAGTTTCGTGGTCCATTCGTTGAGCGTGGCGTTCACCGCGTGGTGAAGCCGTTCGATCTCCACCGGCGTGAGCCGTCCGGTCAGCTTAACCGGCGAGAGATGCGCGCGGTGCAGAATCTCGTCGGAATATGCGTTGCCGATGCCGCTGAACACACGCGGATCCGTAAGCGCGCGCTTCAAGGTGTGATTGCCGCGCGTGAGCGCCGCGGAGAACGTGGAGAGCGTCGAGCCAAGCGTTTCGATGCCGCCGGGATCGAGCGCGCGCAATCCGTCCTCGCCTGAAACTACGTGAAGCGAAGCCCGGCGCTGCGATCCGGCTTCGGTTAACATCAACGTTCCATTCGAAAAATCGAACGCGGCAAGCCCGCGCCGGCCCGGCAGCTTCGTCCCTGGTTTGTGCCAGTGCAGACGGCCGGCGATCATGAGATGCACCACCACCCATAAACCGCCTTCAAGTCCGAAGGCGATGCGCTTGCCTACCCGCCGAACCCCGGCCACTCGCCGCCCGTGCGCTGAAGTGAGCGGAGGCTCGACTGTGCGGAGCAGAAACGGACTGCCGATTCGAACCCGTTCCAGAACTTCGCCCGCCACGCGGGCGCGGAGCGCCTCGACGTACACCACGACATCCGGCAGTTCCGGCATCTCAGAGGCCGGGGAGAAGCCGCCCGGCGATCTCGCAAAGTTGATCCTCGCCGCAGAACGGCGCGTTCGGGAAGATGCCTCTGATGACAGAAGCCCTTTCCGGAAGCCCCCCCACGAAAATGATCGGGATCTTGCGGCGGCCTTTCGGCCTCCAGAACCATTCCGCCATTTTCCTTCCGTGAGACGGCAGGCGGTCGAGCGATATGATCAACGCGTCTGGGGCGAAATCGCTGAGCGGCAGGTTCTCTCCGGACTTGAAATGGATACGGACCTGATGTCCCGCGCTCTGCAATGGGATCGCGCGGGCTTTGGCTTCGGCCTCGTCCCAGTGTATGTAAAAAATCTTCGCCATGAACGGGATTACTCCGGCATGAGGAAATCGAAATCGCATCCCAGGTTGGCCTGGGTGACGTGATCCAAAAACATTTTCCCATATCCCCGGCGGTAGTGAGGTGCGGGCGGCGAAAACGCCTTCATCCGGCGTTCGAGTTCATCGGGTGGCAGGTTGACGTCGAGACGCCGGTTCTTCGTGTCGAGGACAATCTCGTCGCCAGTCTGAACGATGGCGAGCGGCCCTCCGATGGCCGATTCAGGCGCGACATGGAGCACGACGGTTCCGAAGCTCGTTCCGCTCATGCGGGAATCGGAAACGCGCACCACATCCTTGATGCCCTTGTTCAGCAGCGCTTTTGGCATGGGTATGTGGCCCCACTCCGGGAAACCGGGTCCGCCATGAGGTCCCCCGTTCTTCATCACGAGGACGGAGGTCTCGTCGACCGGAAGGTCGTCGCGCTCCACGTCTTCAAGCATCTGATGATGGTTCTCGAAGACGTACGCCTTGCCCCGGTGCTGAAGCAGATGGGGTGACGCGGCCGTATGCTTGAACACCGCGCCATCCGGAGCCAGATTGCCATAAAGCACCAGCGTTCCGCCCTCCTCGTTCATGGGGTTTGAACGCGAGCGGATCACGTCGGGGTAAAAACACTCCGCCTTCTCCACGGTTTCGGCGAGAGATTTGCCTGAAGCGGTGAGGCATTCGCCGTCGAGCATCGGGAGCATTTCCTTAAGCACTGCGGGGACGCCGCCGGCGAAGAAAAAATCCTCCATCAGGTACTTGCCGGATGGCTTCACGTTGACGATGCAGGGGGTGATTTTCGAAAGGCGGTCGAAGTCTTCGAGTGTGAGCTTGATGCCGAGGCGTCCGGCGATGGCGATCAGGTGGACTACGGCATTGGTGGAACCGCCGATCGCCATGTCGATCTTGATGGCGTTCTCGAAAGCGGCGCGGGTCATGATTTGCGACGGTAGAAGCTGCTCATTGACCATTTCGACGATGCGGCGGCCGCTCAGTTCGGCGATGGCGGCGCGCCGCGAATCGACGGCGGGAATGGCCGCGCAACCGGGCAGAGTCATGCCGAGAACCTCGGCGAGACTGGTCATGGTGGAGGCAGTGCCCATGACCATGCAGTGTCCGTTGCTGCGCGCGACGCAGCCTTCAATTTCGGCGAGTTCCTCTTCGTTCAGATCGCCGGTGCGGTAAAGGTCGAAAAGCTTGCGGCCATCGGTGCCGGAGCCGAGCTTCTGATCTTTCCACTGACCGCTGAGCATTGGGCCGCCGGTCACCATGATGGCGGGGACATCGACGCTTGCGGCGCCCATGAGCTGAGCGGGCGTGGTCTTGTCGCAGCCGCAGAGCAAGACCACGCCATCGATAGGATTGGCGCGGATGGATTCTTCGACGTCCATAGCCATGAGGTTGCGATAGAGCATG
>SYKU01000078.1 GCA_005808865.1 Acidobacteriota bacterium | reverse complement strand
GCCCACGGCGCCTCTCGACATGAGCGTATCGGGGTCGGTGCCTGGCGTGCCGTTCTTCGTGACCGTCAAGACCGCCGATGGGGGCGACTGGCTTGATGTCGGAACCGTTCGCGGAGCCACGCCCACGGCACTGAAGGTAAGCGCCGATCCGAGCGATCTCACGCCGGGAACGTATACGGCGGTGATCACCATTTCGGCGCCGAACGCGAATCCGGCGGTACGCACCGTGGGAGTAAGGTTTACGGTTGAGCCTGCGCTCCCGAAAAAGCTGAGCTTGATCGGGCGGGCATTTTCTTTCGCGTTCGTCGAGGGGGGCAGGCCTTCGTCGCAGTCGGTCGGCGTCACGAACCTCGGCGGCGGCGTGCTGGAATACACCGCCGGTGTCACGCCGAAATCCGGCGGGAATTGGCTCTCACTCGCGCGAGGTGCAGGATCCGCGTCAACCGCCCGGCCCGATACTTTGGGCATGTCAGCAAATCCAACCGGGCTCTCCCAGGGAACCTACTCATCACTTGTCGTTATCAAGAGTCCGGAGACCGGAGAAAACGAAGAAGTAGCCGTCACGATGACGGTCAGCCCCGAGCGGCAAACCGTGCTGCTCAGTTCCACGGGTATGACTTTCACCGCTGTCCAGGGCGGCGGAATTGTGCCGTCGCAGAAGGTCGCAGTCCTTAATGCCGGACAGGGAGTGATGGGTTGGAGCGTGGTGGCCTCGACGCTTTCCGGTTCCAGGGGATGGCTGCTGGTGTCTCCCGAGGGTGGGTCAAGCGGACCCGTCGGGCTTGCCCCTGAAGTGGAAGTGAACGTCAACCCTCTGGGACTTTCGGCCGGCGTGTATTACGGCCGTATTCTCGTGATCGCACGCGGTGCGGACAACTCGCCGCAGTCCGTTTCGGTCGTTTTGAATATCCTTCCGCCGTTCAGTAATCCTGGACCTGTAGTGCAGCCGGCAGGACTCGTGGTTACCGGCGTGGCCGGCGGTGTTTCACCCGGGTCGCAGGACGTACTGGTCTACAACGTCTCGGACCGCCCCATCAGCTACACCTCGGGCCGGTTGACCCTCGACGGGAAGAACTGGTTTGTTCACGCGCCCAGCAACGCGACGGTCAGCCCGGACGTGCCGACGCGGGTCATTGTGCAACCCGATGTTTCGGGATTAGCGGCGGGAGTCTACCGCGGCGTCCTTACGCTGCTGTTCTCCGACGGCTCCGTGCGGACCGTGAGCTTGTTGTTCGTGGTGACGGCAAGCGGGTCGGGTCCGTCGTTGAAGGGCGGTGAGGAGACGCGCAGGGACGCGGGGGGCTGCGTGCCAACGCGACTGCTGCCCATATTTACAAGCTTGGGCGTGGACTTCAACGTACCGCTTGGATGGCCGGCGTCGCTCGAGATGCGAGTCGTGGACGACTGCGGTCAGCCGTTTGTCACAGGATTTGTAGGAGCCGCATTCACGAACGGCGATCCGCCGATCGTTCTAGTTCCACTGCGCGATGGGAGATGGGCGGCCACTTGGGTGGTTAGAAGACTCTCCAATTCGGGTGTCACGGTCTCGGCGATCGCCGAGGCCCCGGGCACATCTCTGCGCGCGGTTGTTTCGCTGCCTGGAGCGATTCGCGGCAACTCGCCGACGCCACTGGTTATACCGGGAAGCGTGTCGAACTCGGCTACGCTGCGACCCGGACTTCCCGTGGCCCCCGGAAGCCTGATCTCGCTATTCGGAACGAAGCTTGCCGATTCCGAGAAGGCCTCGGCGCGCTCACCGCTTGAATTAGTTCTGGCGGGAACCTCGGTGGCGATCGCAGGCCGGCCCATGCCACTCCAGTTCGTGGCCGATGGACAGGTTAACGCGGTAGTACCTTATGACGTCCCATTGAACACGACGCTGCAACTGGTGCTGGCGAGCGGCGCGACGATCACGGTCCCTGAAGCCGTCGTCGTCGCGGGCGCGCAACCAGGTGTCTTTACCAAGGATGGCAGTGGCCGGGGCCAAGGCTTGGTCTACGTGCTGAGAGACGGAGCAATTGGTCCGCTCGCGGAGAAGGGAGCGGCTGTCCGGGCCGGCGACGACATCACGATCGTCTGCGCGGGCCTCGGCGCCGTAAGCCCGACGATTGAAGCTGGAACGGCGCCAGCCCGAGGGGCGATTCACTCGGTAACGAAGCCGGTTTCCGTGACGATTGGCGAAGTCAAGGCAGAAGTTTCCTTCGCGGGGCTTTCCATTTTGGGAGCTGGTCTTTACGAAGTGCGCGTGAACGTGCCGGCTGGTGTGGAACCCGGCGACCTGACCCCGCTGGTCGTGACCGTCGATGGCCAGGCGAGTCCGGAAGTGACGATCGCTGTGAGGTAACGGAACCAGTACGGATGACCCGGAATGCAGCCCAGAGATCCCGCTTCCTCGCCGGGAGGACGGCGCTCGTCACCGGCGGCACTCGCGGCATAGGGCGCGCAATAGCAGAGGCGCTTCTTCTTGAGGGAGCAAGCGTCGCCATCTGCGGGCGAACGGTGTCAGGCTCCGCGGCTGCCGCCGGCGAGTTGACGCGGCTCACGGGCGGAGATGTGGCGGGGTTTGCGGCGGACATTTCGAAGCCCGAAGAAACCTCTGCGCTTTTCGGCACCCTGGACCGCCAGTGGGACGGCCTTGATATCCTGGTCAACAATGCGGGCCTTGGCGTCTTCCGCCCTGCCGGGGAGATTACGGTCGAGGAATGGCAATCCGTCATCGGGCTGAATCTTTCCGGGCCGTTCTACTGCTCGCGGGAAGCGCTGCCGCTCATGGAGAAGCGCGGGGGCGGACATATTATTCAGATTGGAAGTCTGGCGGGAAAAAATGCGTTCGCCACCGGCACGGCCTACAACGCCTCGAAGTTCGGGCTTAGCGGTTTCAGCGAGGCACTCATGCTCGACGTGCGCTACCGGAACATTCGCGTGAGCGAGATCATGCCCGGCAGCGTGGATACGGATTTCAGCCCGCGTTCCGGACGCGCCGAATGGAAGATCGCCCCGGAAGATGTGGCTCAGGTTGTGATCGACCTGCTTTGTATGCCCTCGCGAACTCTGGTAAGCCGCGTGGAAATGCGTCCGTCGAAGCCCAAGAAAGCCTAAAGTTCCGTACGTGAACCGTCGAACATCTACGCGACATGGTTCGCATCCACAAACATTTGGATCCGGCGCAAACTGGACGTGAGGCGGAGTCCCTTGACTCAGGGCTGCGGCGCAGAATTGTCGGTCAAGAGGAAGCCGTAAACCAGATCGTCAACATGTATCAGTGTTATCTGGCCGGAATGGCGAGCCCAGGCCGTCCGGTAGGGAACTTCCTTTTCCTCGGGCCGACAGGCTCGGGAAAAACGCGCCTTGTAGAGGCAACTTCGGAAACGTTGCTTGGCGACGCGCGAGGCGTGGTGAAAATCGACTGCGCCGAGTTTCAGCATAGTCACGAGATTGCAAAGCTCATCGGCTCTCCTCCGGGTTATCTGGGCCACAGGGAAACGCACCCCCTGCTAAGCCAGGAGACAATCAACAAGCACCAAACGGAGAAGGTCAAGCTCAGTTTCATCTTATTTGACGAGATCGAAAAGGCCAGCGACGCGCTCTGGAATCTGCTGCTGGGGGTTCTCGACAAGGCGACACTGACTCTCGGCGACAACCGGCGGGTGGATTTCTCGAAGGCCATGATCTTCATGACCAGCAACCTCGGGGCGGCCGAAATGGGGTCCATCCTCAGGCCAAACCTCGGTTTTGCGGCTTCCGAGGAGCAGCGCGGACGGATGTCCGGCGAGATCGACGCCGTGACGGGCAGCAAGATCGCCCGGGCGGGGATGGAGGCCGCACGGCGGAAATTTACGCCGGAGTTCATGAACCGGATCGACAAGACCGTAGTCTTCAGGCCTCTCGCTGAAGCGGAGCTACGGAAGATTCTCGATCTCGAGCTGAACATCGTCCAACAGCGCGTGCTTCAATCGTCTGGCAATAATCCATTCATCTTTGCCGTGTCGGTGGAGGCGAAGCAGTTCCTGCTCGAGGAGGGGACGGACGTCAAGTACGGGGCGCGGCACCTGAAGCGAGCGATCGAGCGGTCGCTTGTCCATCCTCTATCCAATCTCATTGCGACGGGTCAACTGCGGTCGGGGGACCTCGTCAAGATCGATTTCGACACGTCTACTCGCCGACTGACATTCGTGAAGGAGGCCGAGGACATGCCGGTGTATGCGCTGGCTCAATTGAGCGAATCCGATTTCAGCGCTCAGCTTGCGGCGCTAGCGGGAAGCCTTGGAACGGAACCTGCGCGGGCAGCGCTTGCGCGGGGGTCACGGCGGACATAGTAGAATGGGCCATCCGGGGGGATTCACGAGCCTCGGAGACCCTTCTTCGATGCCGCCCACATTACCCCCGGAAAAACAGAACTCCAGTCTGATGCGCGAGATGTTCTCGGTCATCGCGCCACGGTACGATTTCATTACGCGTGTGTTCTCGTATGGGATGGATATGCGGTGGAAGCGTCAGGGCGTTGATTTGGCCGCGCTCCCGAAGGACGCATTGATTCTCGACCTCGCCTGCGGCACCGGCGATTTTTCCCGGCTCGTTTCCCAAAAATTGCCTTGCGCGAGGGCGGTGGCGGCGGACCTTACATACAGTATGCTGCGCCTGGCCGCGGCGCAAGGAGTTCGTCACGCGGTTTGCGCCGACGCCATGCAACTTCCCTTCCCCGACGCTTTCTTCGACGCCGTCTTCGTCGGCTATGGTCTGCGGAACTTTCCGGATCTCGACCGCGCGGCGGCCGAGATCGCGCGCGTCACAAAGGCAGGCGGCGCGTTCGTGAGCCTCGACTTTTTTTTGCCGGCGAACCCTATATGGCGCAAGCTCTATCTGGGCTACTTGACGGTGCAGGGCGCCTGTTGGGGGTTCCTGCTGCACGGCAAGCCGCGAATCTATACCTACATACCCGCCTCCCTTCGCAGTTTTGTCTCCATGGACGATTTTTCGCGCCGACTGCTAAGGGCAGGATACGGGGAGATCGACGCGCGCGGCTTTCTGTTGGGCGGGATCGCCCTGCACCACGCCACCCGTCGCTGACCCGGCGCTAACCCGGCGCTAACCGGGTTGACCGGTGGCTGGTATTCAGATATAAATGGTTGACTATGCCAAAGCCAAGCCGCCGGTCCGCGATAGGAAGCCTGTTCGCGGGAGCCGGTCTTTCCGCCTTTAGCGCGGCCGACGCCGCCGCTCAACAAAAGGCCGGAAACAACGCCCCAGTCGCGGCCAAAGACAACCTGAAAATAACGAAGCTTGAGATGTTCCTGGTCAAGCCCCGTTGGCTTTTCCTGAAGATCCACACCAATGCGGGCATCACCGGACTTGGCGAACCGATCACGGAAGGCCGTGCTCTCACGTGCAAGCAGGCGGTCGAAGAGATCGCGCCTTACCTGATTGGCAAGGATCCCCGGCGCGTGGCGCATCACTGGCAGGCGATTTACCGGCATGCCTTTTACCGCGGCGGTCCCATCTTGACCAGCGCCCTCAGCGGTATCGATCAAGCGCTGTGGGACATCAAGGGAAAAGCTTTGGGCGTTCCCGTGTACGAATTGCTCGGGGGCCCCACGCGAGACCGCGTTCGCGTTTACGCACACGCAGGCACGCCGGAGTTGATGAAACAGGCCATGGCAAAAGGCTTCACTGCGTTTAAGACGGGAACAGCGAAGCGGCGCCCCTCGCGATACGTAGAGACTCCTGCAGCCGTCCAGTATGCCGCGGAGAAGTTCGCCGAATTGCGCAAGACGGTCGGAAACGAAGTGGATATCGGCATCGATTTCCACGGCGCTGTCAGTCCGGCGACGGCCAAACTGCTGATCAAGGCGCTTGAACCCTACCAGCCGATGTTCATCGAAGAGCCTTGCCAGGCCCAGAACCACGACGTGATGGCGGAAATCGCTCGGGGAACTCACCTGCCGATCGCGACGGGCGAGCGGGTGTTCACCAAGTGGGGGTTCAGGGAGGTGCTTGAGAAACGAGCAGCTGTCATTCTTCAGCCGGACCTTTGCCACGCTGGCGGCATCACGGAAGTGCGGTTGATTGCGGGAATGGCGGAAGCCTATTACGCGAGCATCGCGCCGCATAACCCGCTTGGCCCGATCTCGCTGGCCGCGGGCGTGCAGATCGCCGCGTCCATTCCGAACTTCCTCTGTCAGGAACAGGTTTCGCTGGGTGAGGGTTATATCAAGAAGCCGTTCACAGTCCGTAACGGCTATCTGGACCTGCCCACAGGGCCTGGACTCGGCATCGAACTCGACGATAACGCGTTGGCTGGCAAGATCAACCACGACTGGCGGAACGAGGAAAGCTACGATTCAGAAGACGGGTCCGTGGTTGATTGGTAAGTCAAGGCCGCCCAACCCAAGGCACCGTCAAAAGCCGCTCCACAAGGTCAACCTGCTATAATACTAGTTTCGATTTCCTCAGGAGAACTCCGTCCAATGTTTGATTTGTTTCGTAGCCGCGATAAGGCAGTTCGTTACCTGCTCGGCTCGCTACTCATGGTTGTCGCGTTGTCCATGGTGATCACTCTGATCCCCGGATTCGGATCTGGCACCAGCACTACAGAGACCATCGTGGCGGAGGTCGGCAAGGAAGCGATCACCTTGCGGGACGTTCAAAAAGCCCTAGCCAACGCGCAGCGAAATCGCTCGATGCCGCCCGAGATGCTTCAATTCTTTATTCCGCAGTTGGTTGACCAGATGATAACCGAGCGGGCAATCGCTTTTGAGGCCGGGCGCCTTGGATTTGAGGTGACCGAAAGCGATACGGCCAACGCAATTCGTAACATCGTTCCGCAGCTTTTCCAGGAAGGTAAGTTCGTTGGAAAGGAAACCTATTCCGCGTTTCTCGAACAGCAGGGTTTGAGCATTCCAGAGTTTGAGAGCCAGATCGCGCGCCAAGTCCTGCTCAACCGGGTGCGGGGCATCGCCCTGCAGAGCATCGTCGTTTCTCCCGTGGAGATCGAGCGGGAGTTTCGTAATCGAAATGAAAAGGCGAAGATCGAGTTCGTCAAGATCGATCAAGCCAAGTATCGCGCCGAGGCCGCCGTTAGTCAGGCCGAGATGCTTGACCACTTCAACAGGAACAAGGCCAGCTTCTCGGTACCAGAAAAGAGAGCCTTAAAGCTTCTCGTGCTCGACCCCGCCAAATTCACAGGGGGCGTTGTCGTTTCAGATGATGACATCAGAAAAGCATACGAGTCGAGCAAGGACCGGTACCGGACGGGAGAGCGTGTCAAGATCAGGCATATCCTCCTCAAGACCACAGGCAAGCCTAAGGAGGAGCACCCGAAGATTCGAGCAAAGATGGAGGATATTCTCAAGAAACTTCAGGGCGGCGCGGATTTCGCCGACTTGGCGAAGAAAAATTCCGAGGACCCCGGATCGGCCGTGAAGGGTGGAGACTTGGACTGGGTCGTCAGGGGCCAAATGGTCAAGAACTTTGAACAAGCGTCATTCAGCCTGAAAGTGAAGGAACTGAGTGGGATTGTTGAGACGGAGTACGGGTACCATGTTCTCCAGGTCATGGAAAAGGAAGATGCCCGCCTGAAGCCCTTTGAGGAGGTAAAGCAAGATATCGCGGGCGAACTGAAGACACAGCGTTCCCGCGATGCCAGCCAGTCGGCCCTTGACACGCTCCAGGTGGCGATGAGGAAAGGCGTTCCGAATCCGGAGAAATTTGCCGCTGAACACAATCTGACGGCGATTCCGGTGGAAAAGGCTGGTCCCAATGATGCATTGCCGGAACTGGGCGTGAGCGAGGAGATGCAGGCGATGCTCCGCAGCCTGCCGAAAGGCGGTGTCAGCACTCCGGTACCGTCGCCTCTCGGCCGTTACGTGGTCGCTGTGGTAACGGATGTGTTTCCCGCGCATCCTGCCGAGTTCTCCGAAGTTATGCCGCAGATCAAAACTTTACTCGAAGGGAGCAAACTGGCCTCCGTGGCCGGAACGCGAGCAAACGAGTTGTTCACCAAAGCGCAGCAGGCGGGCGACCTGAAGAAGGCGGCCCAGTCGATGGGCTTGGAGTTGAAGTCCCCGCCCGAATTCACACGCAGTGGGGCCGTGGAGGGCCTTGGAACTGGTGCTGTGGTTGCCGACGCCTTCGCGAGAGCTTCAGGCACTCTCATCGGTCCAATCCCGGTCGGCGAGGCGTTTATTGTGGCCCGCGTGGTCGCGCGTTTGGACTCGGACCTCTCGGAGCTTGGCCCACAACGAGACTCCATTAAAGAAGAGATCAAGGCCCGGAAGTCCCGGGAACGATCGGAACTGTTCGAAGATGGCTTTCGTCAGCAACTGGTCAAAGAAGGCAAAGTCAAGATTTACGACGCCGTGATCAAGAATCTGATAGCGAACTACAGAGGCTAGTCCGAGCTTGATAGACTGGCTCATTGAACTTCCGCGCCAATTAATAGACTTCATCAGGATTCTGACGACGCCTGAGCGGCTGATTCAGTTGCTCTCGACGATTCTGACTGGATTCTGGGGTTACGCCGTCATGTTCGGCATCGTCTTCGCTGAGACCGGGTTGCTCGCCGGATTCATGCTTCCGGGCGATTCCTTTCTGTTCACGATCGGTGTGGTCGCGCACGCGGGAAAGCTCAACCTGCTTCTCATCAATGCGCTCCTTATTGCAGCAGCGATCATTGGCGACACAGTCGGGTATGCGCTGGGCAGAAAGGCCGGGCCGCGAATCTTCAACCGGCCCGATTCCCGGCTATTTCGCCGCGAGCATCTGAATCGGACTCGTGCCTTCTATCAGAAGCACGGCGGAAAGACTATCATTTATGCGCGATTTGTGCCGATTGTGCGTACGTTTGCCCCGTTTGTGGCTGGCGTGGCCGGAATGGACTATGGAAAATTTCTGTCGTACAACGTGTTCGGCGGAATCGGATGGGTCATCTCGATGACAACGCTCGGATACCTCATCGGTGGAATCCCGATTGTGCAACGGCATTTCGAGAAGGCGGTTATCCTGATTGTGCTGGTTTCCGTCCTGCCGATTCTTGCGGAAGCAATAAAGTCCCGCAGGAGTCAGAGGTAAGCCTAGAGTAGCCTCTCAGCGTCCTCCGAGCGCCTAAGCCGGTAGTACACTCTCGCCGGGAGCAGCTGCACGCTCGTCGCCACCCGGGAAGGCGAGCGCATTTTCGAATTCCCGGGCGGTCTGCTCCAAATCCAAACGCTCCATCATGAATCGAGCCTTTTCGAGTTCGAAGTAAGACCCATCTTCAACCTGAATCATGCACGTGAACTGAGTCGCATTCGACCCGCCTGAAGGGACCCCATTTGGGGACCCCGAAAACCCTGCGTTAAAACAGTAGAAGTCGCGAAGCGCTAACTTCGCGGACTGATTTTCGGAGTCACCCAAATGGTGAACAACAAAAACGAGCATGCGCGGGAAACGCGCTCCAATCAAGGGCGGGGCGCAGTTATGCCGAAGCCCATGAAAATCGGGGCTGCCACGACCTATGAGTTCCAAGGCTCGAACCTGACGGCGTACGGTGGCTTGTTGCCCGTGGCCGCCACGCCGGAGAAGCTTCGCTTCCAGGAACTGATCGAAGAGCATGTGACCATCAGGCGGCTGACCACGTCGATGTCCGGGTCCCGGTTTGTGTTGGCGCTGTACGTAGGCTTTGCCCGGTGCAGAGCACCTTTTGGCGCTTCCTGGCGTCGCTGCACCTGACGGCGGCGCCGATCCTGACGTTTATAGCCGAGACGCCCTGCCTGAGAGGAATGCACGTAGTCGATGCGCGGACTAAGGGAGGTTCGGTTGCCGCTGGCGGATGATTCGACGGTCTTGCGAAAGCGGTCTTCGGCTGCATCGTTGCGTCCCAGGGCTTCGAGTGTAAGGCCCCCATTTTGCGTGCGCCTTGGTTTCCCACCGGCCGGAGCGCTTCCGCGAATGCACCTTCGGCCGCCTCGAACTTGTTGGGCATGTACTGGTCGCGACCGAGGTAGCAGCAGGCGTCCTCCAGGGCCGCAGTCATTCGGCACGCCTTTTGAAACGGCTCCCAGGCGGCCGCATACTTTTCTTCGGCTGAGTTAGGTCCAATACTCGTCACTTAACGATCCTGACTGCGGCGGGAAAATCGATGAGAGGCAAGCGCTGGTAGCCGCGGCGCAGCGGGAAGCTACTCATCTTCCGCTTCACTCCCCGGGGATTGCGCCGGTTACGGCTGGAGACGACGG
>SYKU01000077.1 GCA_005808865.1 Acidobacteriota bacterium | reverse complement strand
TCCACTGCGATCTGCTGATTGGTCTTGCCTTGATTGGCAAGCAAAACAATCCGCGCCCTCTCGACCAAACGGTGCTCCGTCTTGCCTTGGCGGGTCCATCCCTCTAAAGTCTTCATCTCTTCGTCGCTGAGCTGAAATTTCAAGGACTTTCGGCGCATGACTCAACATACAGTAGTACCAGAACTAATGCAACTAGACACTAGGCCGAAGTTCCAGCCTCGATCGCATATAGATCCATCGTCCGGGTTTATGATCAGACCGGGCAGCACGCCGATGATGCTGTTCTCCGGCGGCAGTGGAGAGCGCCGTGCGATTGGGTCTCCATGCCGCGTGATCAGCACCCCTTCACGCGGAGGGCCATCGACCAGCGACACCAGCCGCGGGCGGACTGCCGTCCAAGCTCCCGCTCATCTCAGCAACTCCAGCAGTTGCTCTTCGCCAATTACTTCCACGCCGAGCGCCCGCGCCTTTTCGAGCTTCGAACCCGCGTCTTCGCCCGCCACGACGAAACGGGTCTTCCTGCTCACAGACGCGCCCACCTTGCCGCCCGCCGATTCGATTCGCTCCGCCGCCACCTCACGGCTAAGCGTCGGCAAAGTACCCGTAAGTACGAACGTCATTCCTTTGAGCGCTCCCTCGCGCCTTCGCACCGGCACTTCGTGGGTGAACGTGAGACCCGCCGCGCGAAGGCGCTCCACCAGTTCACGGTTCGCCGGCTCGGCAAAAAATTCCCGAACGCTCAGCGCTACTTTCGGCCCCACCTCCTCGGCCTGTTGAAGCGTCTCCACATCGGCCGCCATGATCGCGCCGATGCTCCCGAATTGCTCCGCAAGAAGCACCGCTGTTCGCGCACCGACGAAGCGAATGCCCAGCGCCGCGAGCAGTCTGGGCAACGGAGCTTTCCTTGAGGCGTCGATGTTCTGTATCACGTTCGCGGCCGACTTCTCCGCCATCCGGTCCAGTGCCGCCACCTGCTCCGCGGTCAGATCATAGAGATCCGCGACACTGCGAACCAACCCCTTTTCTACAAGCTGCTCAACCAGCACTTCGCCGACTCCATCGATGTTCATTACACCGCGCGAAGCGAAATGCAGTATCGACTCCTTCAACCTCGCCGGACAGTTGGTATTTATACAGCGGCTGGCCGCCTCGCCCTCCGCGCGGACCACCGCTCCGCCGCAGACAGGGCACAACGAAGGCATACGGAATTCGCGCCGGCCGGTACCCTTCGCCTCGACGCGGAGCACCTTCGGGATCACGTCTCCGCTGCGTTCGATTATGACCGTATCGCCGATGGCGAGGCCCATTCGCGCGATCTCATCTTCGTTATGCAGCGTTGCGCGTGATACCGTGACACCGCTCACAACCACGGGCCGCAGATGCGCCACCGGCGTCAACGCCCCCGTGCGTCCAACCTGCGCGCTGATATCCTCAACAACGGTAACCGCCCGTTTTGGAGCGTACTTAAACGCAATCGCCCAACGTGGAGCCTTGGCTGTGTAACCAAGGGCCAACTGCTGAGCAGTGGAGTCGACTTTCACCACCACGCCGTCAATCTCATAGGGCAATTCGTCTCGATGCGCATCCCACTCCGCGCAGAAGGCGAACAACTCGTCGAGATCCTGGCACAGCCGGCGGTGGCGGTTTACTCTGAAGCCCATCCGTTCGAGCTCGTCGAGCGACTCCCAGTGACTATCAAAAACAGGACTGCCATTAACTAACAGCAGATACGCGTAAAAATCGAGCCGTCTCGACGCCGTGACGGCGGGTTCAAGCACCCGCAGCGATCCCGCGGCGGCGTTCCGCGGATTTGCAAACCGCGGAAGCTCCTGCCTGTCGCGCTCTTCATTGAGGCGCTCGAAGGCGCGCCGGTTCAGCAGGGTTTCGCCACGCACCTCGAGGTCTCCGCTTGTCCCCTGAATCAGCAAGGGGATGGACCGGATGGTCCTGGCGTTTTCCGTAACGTCTTCGCCCACCATGCCATCACCGCGGGTCACCGCGCGCCTGAACTGGCCGAGTTGATACTGAACCGCCAGCGAAAGTCCATCGAGCTTCAACTCCGCCACGTAGCGAAAAGACGCGCCACGAAGCAGGTCCCGCACGCGTTCATCGAACGCCCGTAACTCGCCTTCATTAAGGGCGTTGTCGAGGCTTAGCATCCGCGCGGAATGGGACACCTTTGCGAAACCCTCGCGGGGCTTGCCGCCCACTCGCTGTGTTGGCGAATCGGGCGTCACAAGCGCCGGGTTCTTCTCCTCCAACGCAAGCAACCGGCGCATCAGCGCGTCATATTCAGCGTCGTCGATCTCAGGCTGGTCCAAAACGTAGTAGAGATGCTCGTGCCTGCGCAGCGTCTCCCGCAGGTGCTGTATCTCTACCAGCGCGTTCATCTGAACGCCGGGACCGGAAGACCCGTCGACTTCCACGCATCAAAGCCGCCCGTCAGATTGGCGATATCCCGCATGCCGCATCTGCGCAGGAGGCTCGCGCCGATCGAACTTCGGTACCCGCCTTTGCAGTGCACAACCACCAGCTTGTTCCGGTCGAGTTCGCCGGATCTCGACGTCAGTAGCCCCAGGGGAATGCGTATTGAGCCTTCGACGGCGCCCTCGGCAAGTTCCGCCGGTTCCCGCACATCCAAAATCGAGATGCGGCCGCTCTCCTTTTCCAGGAGTTCCGCCAGTTCCTGTGCCGAGACTTGCGGGATGTAATCCAATTCGCAGCCATCTCTTATCCATCCCGTAATGCCTTCTTCAAGGTACCCGTGGACGTTCTCGATTCCAACACGCGCCAGCCGGAGCTGAGACTCCCGGACACGATCCATGTCTTCACCTACAATGACGATTCGTGAATCAAGCCCCAGTATCCGGGCCGCCCAGGAAGCGAATTGTCCCGACAGCGCGATATGAACGGACCCGGGAACGTGGGCCACGGCGAATTCCATTGCCGGCCGCGTATCGAGGACGATCGCGCCTTCGGATTGAAGACGCAAAACCTCCGAAGCACGAACGGGAGACAGAGGCCGAAGCTCATCCAACCGGGCCGCTCCCTGCCTGTTCAATTCGACTTCCCGCCCGAAATACTCCGGGCGCGGGGGAAGGCTGTCCGTTAAGAGCCGTACGAATTCGCTTTCGCTGCGGGCCTGAAGCGCGTAGTTGAACCGGCGCTCCTTGCCGATGGTCGATGAACGCTCCGGTCCCATCTGCCGTCCGCACAGCGATCCGGCTCCATGCGCCGGGAGTACCTCGGTATCGTCGGGAAGCTTTAAGAGTTTCTCGTGGAGGCTGCTGTACAAGAGCGCGGCGAGCTGTTCCGGAGTATGACTGGCTGAGAGATCGGGACGGCCCACATCGCCCACAAACAGGGTGTCGCCGGTAAAGACCGTCCGCGGGCGATCGGAACTGCCCATATCCGTCATCAGGATTGAAACGCTCTCAAGCGTGTGGCCGGGAGTCTGGAGAAATTCAAGCAAGCAGCGCCCGAATCGGACGGAATCGCCATCTTTAACGTCAGTGTGCGGAAACGTGGCGCCCGATCCTTCACCAAGGTAGATCCGCGCGCCAGTGCGCTCCGCGAGTTCCTGATGCCCGGAGACGAAGTCGGCGTGAAGGTGTGTTTCAATGACGTGCTCGATCTTCAGCCCCTTGCGCTCCGCGGCCTGAAGGTAGATATCCACGTCGCGCTGCGGATCGATGACAGCGGCAGACCCGCCGGAACTCACCAGATAAGAGGCGTGAGCAAGACAGCCCAAATAGAAATGTTCGACTTGAATTTCTTCCATGCCCGATTCCAATAGAATATATTAGTATAGGTGCTGGCCCTGCGACTCGCCTTTCCCGATCGCGAAGGGCGCGGGTCCAGTGCGGCCTATCGGAGAATATGAACCATGTCCCTACGCATCAATGACGACGCCCCGAACTTTACGGCCGAGACGACTCAAGGTGAGATCAATTTCCATGAGTGGATCGGCGACGGTTGGGCAATCCTGTTTTCG
>SYKU01000076.1 GCA_005808865.1 Acidobacteriota bacterium | reverse complement strand
GAGTTGGGCTCAACCAGATGCTCGGCGAACTGCGCGTCCATCCAATCGCGCAACGTTTTCATGATCGGCTCGCTGCGCTGCTGATGAAACAACAGACGCGCTTGCGGAGACAGTTTGGCGGCGCGTGCTTCCGCATCATACATCGCTGTTGGAACGATTGGCGCATGCAGAGTTGCACGTTACGTCCAAACTGACGAGGTCTGTCATCCAAGGCAAGTAAATCAACTCCATCCAACCCCGCCATGCGCAGGGTGCTGCCGGCTCTACTCCTTCTACCGCTTCCCGCAGCACAATATCGGGCCTGTAAAAAGGTCGAATCGCCGACGGTGGTCTGCCCACCATTCCGCCGTTAGTTCCTGGGTGCCGCGACAGCGATGTCCCGACTCCGACGCGCCGTCAAGCAGCTCGCGACACTTGTTTCGATATCGACGTGGCGTCTCATTCGATGGCTGCTCGCGTCGAATGGATGGCCGGCCTGATCTACTGCTTTTTCAGCGTTGCTTTCGTCGCGCCTGTTGAGATTCCACCGTCCACGAGCAGCGTCTGCCCGGTAATATACCTGCTCTCTTCGGATGCCAGAAAAACAACCGCTCCGTCCAGATCGTTCGGCTGGCCCGGCCGCTTCAAGGGAATTCGGTCGCAGATGTATTCGACCCATTCCTTGTTCTCGTAAAGCGCCTTGTTCTGCTCGGTGCGGAACCAGCCCGGAGCAAGACAGTTAACCGTAATTCCGTGCGGGCCCCAGTCGTCGGCAAGGCTCATGGTTAACTGTTTCACGCCGCCGCGGCTCGCCGTATACGGACCAAGCCCGGCATAGCCGAACACGCTAGTGACGGAACCGATATTGACGATGCGCCCATAACCATTCGGAATCATTTTCCTTGCCACGGATTGGGCCACAAAAAAGGTGCCGCGCAGGTTGGTCTCAAGGACGAGATTCCAGTCGTCCCACGTAATTTCGAGCGCCGGCTTGCGCACGTTGCAACCCGCATTGTTGATCAGGATGTCGATCTTCGGGTAAGCCTCCGCTGCGGCCTCCGCCATTCGGCGTATGCTTTGCTCGTCGCGCACGTCGAGTTCGAGGGGGACGGCGCGGCGTCCGAGAGCTTCCACTTCTTTCTGGAAATCACGCAGCGAGTCGAGCGTTCGGCTGGTGATGACAAGATCGGCGCCGGCGCGAGCGAGGGCGCGCCCGAAATACTGTCCGAGACCGCGGCTTGCGCCGGTCACGATAGCGACGCGGCCGGCGAGGTTGAAATATGGCGAGCTCACGGTTGGACAATCACTTTCATTAGATTAGGTTCGTGCTTGTAAAGGCGGTCGAACCAACCAGCGGCGTCTTCCAGGGGAGTTCGCGCGCTGATCATCGATTCCACCTTGATCGCGCCGCTTGAAAGCAACTCGATACACGCAGGGTACTCGCCAGACGATGCGCAGGAACCTTGCAGCCGGATCTGCCGGGTGACCACCTGCTGCAAGGGAAGTTCGATCTTCGCTGTGATGTTTCCGATCAAGGTAGCGGTCCCGCCCTTGCGCACGGAAAGAATAGCGGTGCGAATCGGGTCGGTCGCACCAACCGCCTCGAGCGCCGCGTCCGCGCCCCGCCCGCTGGTTCGCGCCGCGATTTCCGCCGGTGCGTCGCAGGTTTTCGAGTTGAAGGTTTCGTCCGCGCCCAGTTTTCGGGCCATCGCCAGTTTCGCGTCGTCCACATCGACCGCGAACACACGGCCGAACCCGGCTACTTTCGCAGCCTGAATGGTTAGTTGCCCGATCATTCCGCTTCCAACAACGACGGCGGTGTCCCCCAGGGAATGCGGCGTGAGGTTCACGGCGTGGACCGCAATCGATACGGCTTCGATCATGGCGGCGTACTCGAACGGAAGCCCGTCAGGCAACCGGTATAGAATGTTTCGGGGGACCTGCACGTATTCCGCGAAGGCTCCGTTCCGGCGGAATTCGCCACAAGAGACGCCCAGGACCTGCCGGTTATCACAAAGGTTGATATCGCCGCGGCGGCAAAAATGGCAGTTGCCGCACGAGACCGTGGAATCGAAGGTTACGGCGTCGCCCTCCTTCCAGTCATTTACGTTTCGGCCGGCCCTGGCGATCACGCCAGCCGCTTCATGGCCCATGACGACGGGTGGTATTCGCCGGCCTGTCGATCCATCCATGCCGTGAACGTCGCTGCCGCAAATACCGCACGCGCGCACCCGAACCAAAACGTCGTCCGGGCCGATCTCAGGCGTTGGCAGGTCGGTGACTTCGAGCTGCATGTACTGCTTCAATAAGAGTGCCTTCATGATGAACTTACCTTTGTAGCACACGGGCACGAAGAGACGGGCGGGACGCCGGTCCGGACCGTCTCGAGAAAACAAAAGCTGTGCCGGATTCTACCTCGGGCGATAGATCGCGAGGCCAACCGGCTCGGTAAGCGGCGGGCCCTGGATCAGTGTAACAGGGGTCGCGTTGGCTCCAATGTTTACAATCCGCGTCTCCTGGTCAAGTGACCCGACAATATTCCTCGTGACGGAATCGAAGATCACACCGGCCGGATTTCCTCCGGCGGATGTCAGAACGCTGACGCTGCCTGCGGCGTTCAATCTGGCGAACACGCGTGCCACGTAGTCGGCAACGATGAAATTACCCGTCCCGTCGATCGCAATACCCGCTGCGCTCTGGATGCCCGATCCGCTGTAGATTACCGATCGGGTTCCATCCGGCTTGAAGCGAAGGATCTCGCTCCTGCTGCCGTCGTCGCACGCGGCGATCAAGTCGCCGTTGGCGTCGAAGGTAAGACCCATGTTCTGGGCCGTGGTCGGTGATTTGAGCTGGAACCGTCCGAACTCCGCCGGCAACGTGACTGTATTCGGCGTGTATTTGAAAATAGAATTCGTTCCGTTGTCCGCGATAAAAACGTTACCGGCGGCATCGGTTGCAATCGCTGTGGGATGCACGAGCGGGTCGCCCACGAAGATCGACTGCGCGAAACCGGTTAGTGTTACACGGAACAGGGTCTTTGTGCAAGGATCAATGGCCCAAATGACGCCGGCGCCGTCAACCGCAACGCCAGACGGGCAGGTGCCCAGGCTTGCGATCGGGTTAGCGCTGCGCCCATTCGATGAAATCCTGACGATGGTTTTCGCCTTCCGGTCCGCGACGAGGTAGTCGCCCGGGGAAGGCGGCACGCCGACCGTGAAGGTGATCGTGGCGTTGGAGCTGAGATTTGTGATGGCTTGGGTCCGGGGTACGATGATGAAGCCCTCTTTCGAAGCCGACACCTCGTAGCCAGTGCCTCCCGGGATACTTCGGAAGGTGAACGTGCCGGAATTATCGGTGACGATTGGAGCCACGCCGGTAAGTTCTACTCTGGCGCCCGAGACCGGACCACCCGCGGCGTCGATGACGCGAACCGTGATGTCGAAGGCCGCCCCGCCTCTGAAATTCGCGAGTTGGGGCCGGTTCAGGTTTTCAAAAGTGATGCTGGGCGGGACGAACTGGAATCCGGTCCTGGAGGGCGTGACGGTATAAGTCCCGCCCGAGGTCAATCCGCGGAACGAATAATTTCCTCCCACGTCGGTCCGGGTCGTGGCGCTCGACGCTCCGCTCAGCGTCATGAGTAGGTCCGCCAACGGCGCACCTCCGGGATCGGTGACCCGTCCGGTAATTCCGGGCAATCCTCCGGTTACACCAAGCACCACGATGCCAGTTGGGGTCAGCAACTGTGACTGGCTGACAATATTCGATACAGTCGTACCGTTCGGCGTGATCGAAATAACCTTGCTGTCGTTGTCAAGCGTCGCGATGATGTTGCCTGACACCGGATCAAGAGCCAGCCCGGAAAGATTGTTCCCGAGTGCTCCTGCCACAACGCTCGCAACTCCGGCCGGCGTGACCCGGAACAACTGGCGCTCGCGATAATCGGCCACGAGGTAGTTCCCGGACGATTCGATAACAAGTGCGCCGGTGCTCGCGATCGAGGTTCCCGTCAGTACGTTGACGATATCGCCATTCTGCTTGATCCGTATGATCTCGCTCCTCCCGGTCCCACTGTCGTTGGCCACCACCAATTCGCCGTTGTTGTCATAGGCGAGGGCCATGTTCTGAACCGTCGAACTGGCGGAAGACTGCAACGGAAGCTTCGCAAGCACCGTGACCGCCTTGGTCTCAGGTGCGATGCTCAGAATCTGGTTGAGATCGTTATCGGCGACGATCAGGTTGCCGGCGATGTCGAGAGTTACCGCGACGGGTGAAACCAGCGGGGTCCCGATAAACAGGGGTGTGACGGCGCCGCCTCCGGTGACGCGGAAAATACCCCGCGCGCATGGGTCGGCGACGTAAATATTCCCGGATGCGTCCGTTGCAATGCCGGCCGGACATTCACCAACCGCGGCGATCGGATTGGGAATTCGGGTCGAAGGGGAAATTCGAAAAATCGCCTTTCCTCGCCGGTCCGAAACAATAAAGTCTCCCAGCGTCGCAGCCGATCCGCCGATAAAGTTCGCGACCGAGTTCCGGCTGAGTCTGGTCACCGAGATGTTCGCCGGCGAGAACAGGAGGCCGGTCTTTGACGGCGAAACAGTATAATCGTTGCCCGCAAAGACACTCGGGAAAGAGTAGTTGCCGTTGACGTCCGTCTGCGCGGTGACGCTCGAAGGTCCACTCGACAGAGTAATCGTCACTTCCAGGAGTCCGGCGCCAGCGCCGTCAATAACTCGGCCGCTGATTGCGAACACGTTGCCTCCAGTGAAGTTGGCGGTCTGATTACTTGTGAGGTTCGAAAACGCCGCGTTGAGCGGCGAAAACCCGAGTCCGGTCTTCGACGGTGTTACGGTGTAATTACCGCCGGCCGTCAGATTGCGGAAGGAGTAGTTGCCGCTGCCATCGGACTTAGTAGCGGCCGGTTGCGCTCCGCCGGTTAGGGTCATGGTTACGTCCACGACCGCGGCTCCGGTTGCGTCCACAATCCGGCCTGATATCGCGGGATTGGCGGCCCCGGTTGACAAAATCGTCAGGCCCGTGGGTTCGCTGAGCGGCGGTCCGTTCACGATGGTCGAGACAACGCCGCCGGGTGTTATGCTGATGATCTTTGTTGCGGTGTCGAGCGTCGCGAGCAGATTCCCGGAAACCGGATCAAATACCAGTCCAGCCAGCGCACAACACACATCGCTTACCAGAATGGCCGTGCGTCCATCGGGCGTTACTCTTGAGATCGCCTTTTGGCGCGGGTCAGTCACGATATAGTTGCCCGCCGCGTCGATTGCTACGGCGCTCGCGCTCTCGATCGCCGGCCCCGTGTAGATAACCGTAACTTTCCCGTCCGGAGCGACCTTAATCACTTCAGACTTGAGGTTTCCGTCATCATTTGCCGCGATCAAGTCGCCGGCGGCGGAGAACACCAGCCCGATATTCTGAGCGCCCGGTGTCGACTGAAGAGGAAGCCTCGCGAACTCCCCGGCCTTTCCATCAGCGCCGATCCGGTAGATGAAGTTTCGCGCATTGTCGCCCACGTAAATGGCGCCGGCGATGTCAACGGCGACCGCGATCGGGGAACTCAGCGGATCGCCCGAGAAGTAGGTGGTTACCACCCCAGCCGCTGTAACGCGATAGATTGCTTTCGTGCACGGATCCGCGACGAAAACGTTTCCAGTACTATCCGCCGCGGCGGCGGCAGGACACCCTGAAAGCGTAGCCAACGGGCTCACGTTTCGGCCGCCGGGCGCAAACCGGTATGCGGCTTTGCCGCGCCGGTCAATGACGACTAGGTCGCCGTTTTGCGCGGGCTGGCCCGCGATGAAGTTCACTCCCGTTTCGTTCTTATTCAGGTTGCTAATGGAGATTGCGGTGGGGGTGATAATCAAGCCCGTCTTCGAAGCCGTGATTGTCACACTGCTGCCGGCAGGGAGATCTTTGAGCGTATACACGCCACTTGCGTCCGTTTGCGCACCGGCGTTCGCCGAACCGCTGGCGTTGACGCTGACCCCTTGCACTCCGGTTCCCGCGGAATCTGCGACCCTTCCGCTGATGCTGAAGATGACCGCGGCCCTGAAGCCCAGACTCTTATTCGAAATCAGGTTTTCGAAGGTGTCCGTGCCATTCGTGAGGACAAAGGCCGAGTTGGCTCGCGAGGGTGTAACTTTGTAGTTATTTCCCGCGACCAGATTGCGGAAAAAGAAATAGCCGCCGGCGTCAGTCCTGGCCGTAACCGGCTGAAGGCCTCCGGCAAGGGTAACTGTAAGGCCGGAAGCCGGAGTGCCGTCGATCTCAAGGACGCGGCCGGCGATGGAGGGCGTCGCGGTGATACCGCCGACAATCGCAATACCCGCAGGCTCAAACAGGGGCGGTCCGTTCACAAGGGAGGTAATGGCCCCATTAGGCGAAACGGATAGCAGCTTCGTCGCTGTGTCCAAAGTGACAATGATGTTCCCCGCCGCGTCGACGGCGATCCCCGACAGATTGCAGCAGACTCCGTCTCCCGTCACCACGGCTCCAGGAGATTTGCCCGGTTCAAGCCGGGTCACGACGCGTTGCTTGTAGTCTGCAATGAAGAAAATCCCGTTGCCATCGATCGACACGCCACCAGAGCTCTCGATTCCGGTTCCCAGGAACACGCTTGTGATTTTGCCGTCCGGAGCGATCCGGAGAACGGAAGTCCTGCCGTTGCCGTCGTCGTTTGCCGAAATCAGATCGCCGTTCGAAGCGAACGCGAGTCCGACGTTTTGGGCGTTCGGAGCTGGGCGGATCTGGAGCGTTGCGAACTCGGAGATCGCGCGGCTGGGGAGCGCAATCCGGTATATAATGCTCGTCGTGTTGTCGGTCACGAAGACATCGCCAGTGGCGTCCACGGCAATCGCGTAGGGCGTCTGAAGCGGAGCACCAGCAACGAGCGTTGTCACCACGCCGGCCGACGTAACGCTGATAATGGACTTCGTGCACGGATCGGCCACGAGGAAGTTCCCGGCGGAATCTGGAGCGACCGCCGTGGGGCAGGTGCCAACATTCGCTATTTTAGTGATCTGGCGGTTGGAAAAGCGGTAAATCGCCTTGTTCTTCCGGTCGGCGATTACAAGTTCGGACTGTCCAGTCGCGAGGACCGCCGTGAAGTCCGCCGCTTGATCCCCGTTCAAATTCGTGAAAGATCGATTCGCGGGCGTGAACGTCCAGGAGGTTCTGGATGCAGCTACGGTATAGTTCGAGCCGGAGGGGACCACGGGGAAGGAGTAGGCGCCTGCGGCGTCGGTCGTTGCCGTCGCGGTCATCCCTCCCGAAATCGCCAGAGTGACGCCAATCATGCCGGCGCCCGTTGGACCCGTAACCTTCCCGGAGATCTTGTAGGTCGGTAGGGCGGTGAAGTTCGCCGTCTGATTCGCGGTCAGGTTCTCAAAAGTGAGCTTGTCGGGCACGATCGCGAATCCGGCCTTTACCGCTGCCACCGTGTAGGTACCATTAGCGGTGAGGTTCTTGAATACGTACGCACCGCTGGCATCGGTCTGTGCCGTGCCGGTTTGACCACCACTTAGTGTAATCGTGACGGCCGCGACACCCCTGCCGGAGCCGTCCGCCACTTTTCCCGCGATCTCAAACTGGAGAATCTCAGCGCGGAAGCGCGCAACCTGCGCGCTGGTAAGCGTACTAAACGTCTGGCTGGGTGGCGTGAATCTGAAGTTCGCGCGGGTAGGCGTCACCGTGTAGCCGCCGTCCGCGAGATCGTAGAAGGCGAAATTGCCGTTGGCGTCGGTTTGTCCGCCGACGCTCTTGGCGCCCGTCAAAGCAACAGTCACATTACCCAATCCCGCGCCGGCGGAATCGGTAACTACTCCTGTAATCGACCCGAGCGGCGATATCTTCGCCACGAAGACGTCGCGCGCGCCGGCGTTGCCGGACTGGACAGCCCCGGCCGTCACCGGGAAGTCCGTGGATTCCGTCCAACCCGTCGCGTAGCAGGCGCCGGCGGCGTCCGCAGCCACACCTGTCGCGGCAGTTGCGCCCGATCCGCCAACGTAGGTGGAATAGATAATCGCGCCATTGGCGGCGGCGAGCTTCGCCGCGAACGACGCTTTTCCCGGCATCGCGAGCGCGTTGGGTGTGAGCGGAAAATTCGTCGATCCGGTGCCGCCAACCACACATGCGTTCCCTTCGGAGTCAACCGCGATATCGTTGCCCTGGTCATCGTCGTTGCCGTCGAGGTACACGGAAAAACCGAGGTTTGCCCCATTCGGACTAAGCTTCGCTACAAACGCCGCGGAGTCTCCGGCGTTCGAAGACCGCGCGACGCCCGGTGACACCGGAAAGTCCTTCGACCGGGTGACGCCCGTGACCAGTGCATTGCCCCCGGCATCCACCGCTACGCGATACCCGCTGTCGTCTCCGGTTCCGCCAAGCAGCGTGGAATATGCCAAGCTGCCGCCGTCAAAGGCGAGCTTTGACAGAAACGCATCGCTCGCGCCTCCCGCGAACGCTCTCTGTCTCGCACCGGTTGTCGTGGGGAAGCTCGGGGAATTCGTCGACCCTGTCACATACGCGTTGAAACCTGAATCGACCGTGATCCCCACGGTGTTGTCACCGCCGGTTCCGCCAAGGTACGTGGAAAAAAGCATCCCCGAACCGCTGTCGTTCAACTTGGTAACGAAGGCCGCGGAAAGGCCGCCTCGGGTGGTTTGAAACGCTCCCGGCGTTGTGGGGAAATTGGTTGAGTTGGTGTTGCCCGCTACGTAGGCGTTCCCGGTTGAATCCACCGCAATGCTGGCGTTGGGCTCTACGCCGCCACCGCCCAGATACGTGGAGTACACAAGGGCCGAACCGTCTGGATTCAGCTTGGTGACAAATACGTCGCGCACGCCGCCCGCGTGGGTCTTCTGCACTGCGGTATCGGAGACCGGAAAATCCGTGGAGCTTGTGGAACCCGCAATGTACGCATTGCCCGACGCGTCCACCGCAATCGCGTACCCCGTGTCGCCGGCCTCACCACCGATGTATGTGGCATACAACACAGCGGTGCCGCTCGAGTTCAGTTTCGCGACGAATACGTCGGAATCGCCTTTGATTTTCGGCTGCACGCTGCCGGAGGACGCGGGAAAATTCGCCGAATTTGTTGTGCCCACGATGTAGGTATTGCCGCTGGCATCGGCCGCTATTCCGCCTCCCGAACGCGCCCCGGCCACATCGTCGTCCGCGCCACCGAAATACGTCGCATAACTCAGGACCGGGTCGACGACGAGCTTCCGGGTCCGGTCATACGCGCCCACGCGCAGCGAAACCCGGTTCGCGGACGAGAGCACAAAGCTCCCTGGAACCAGGACCCGCTTGCCGTCAAGGTTCTGATACATTACAGGCTTGCGCATCCGCAGACGCGCGCCGTCCGTAGCGACGATCAAATCGCCCACGCCATCAAGACTCAGGGTGGCTGTCCCGAGAGAAGCCCCGAAAGCGAGGCTTATCCGCCCCGGGTCTGCGCCAGGCGCGACCTCGAAGTCGTATTCAAGCTCTCGATCGTTTCCGTAGTAGACGAGATCGATGCCGGGATATACGGCGCTATAACGCACTTTGCCGTACATGGGGACATTTGTCCGCCACTTGGATCGATCTTTGCCTGTAATATAATTTGCCCTTCCCGGCAGCTTGTCGAGTCCCACTGCGCCTGCCGTCTGGTTCGCTCCTTCAAGGGACATCCGGATGGATGACTTGGCGGATTCCACGATCGCGCCACCGGGTGTAACGAATAGTGTGTATCCCGGAACTCTCGAGACGAACGCCGCTTCGCCCGCTGTGCTCTCAAAACTGAGAGGTAGTTTTGCGTACCGGCCGTGAGCGCCCGACGCAAATGTTACAAGAACGCCAAGTTGAGAAAGAACAAGCAAGCGACTGAGCATAGCGGTATCTCCGAAGAGCTAGTTAGCAACTCTTCCTCCATGATATTCCGATTGCGCAGCTTGCGCAATGCGAGTAGTACTATGGTCGGTGTGGTGTTATGGATCGTCGAGGTTAGTACTTGCCGCTGAACGCCCTCCGGCCGATTCGGAAGATGCGTGGCGGTGCGCAAGCCCATCTCATCGAGGCGGACGATTCCCATTTTTACATCGTAAAATTCCAAAATAATCCGCAGCATCGACGGATTCTTGTTAATGAACTGCTTGCTTCCTGTTTCCTGCGCCATCTTCAGATATCCGCTCCCGAGCACGCGATAATCGACATCGGTGAAGACTTCCTGCGAGAATATCCTGAAGTCGCAATCGAGCTCGGCGCCAGAAAAATACAGCCGTTGGCAGGTTGGCATTTCGGATCGAGGCACCCGGGCGATCCCTCGCGACTGGCCGTTTACGATTTCGTGCCGGACACGCTCCTCGGGCAGGTACAAAATATCATTGAATTCCGGGGAGCGCTCGTCTTCGACAAGTGGACAGCCAACGCCGACGGGCGGCAGTCCGTATTTTTTCGCGCGCGCCTGCGGGACTGGGCTGGACAGCGCGAAGTGCATCCACTGAAGCTGGGTTTTGTCGCCCTCATGGTGGACCAGGGATTCATCTTCGACGGCCCCCACTGGGACTTTCCCGATTCGCCGGTCCAAGGCCTCTACCCGCGAAAGCTCGTCTATTCACAGGTTCGGGGGCTGAAGGACTTTGAGCCCTGGCTCGATCAAGTGGTGCATTTTCCAGATGATGTGATCGACAAGGCGCGCCGGCAGGTTCCGCCTCAGTGGGTGGCGGGCGACGAGGATGAACTGGATCGCATGCTTGAGAACCTGATGAAGCGGCGAAAACGCGTGCCGGCGCTGCTGAGCGACGTGCGGCGGGCACGGCTGAATCCGTTTCCGGAGTGGACGTGAAACGAGACGTCGCGTTCCTGTTTTCCGCGAACGGCGACGTCCAGGACAACACCGAGTTGTTTCCCAGCCGGAAGTCGAAGCAGCCAAACACGGTATTTCTGAACCGCAAGGATAAGCCTTCGACGCAGTCACCGTGCCGCCCCTTGGCAGGTACGGAGGAGCCGCCTTTGGAGCCTTCGATGGCGACGGTCGAATCGACGTCATAACAACGCGGTTGAATGAACGCGCGGAACTTCTCCGCAACGTCTTGCCCGCCGCAAACCACTGGCTGGGGCTTCGGCTCGTGGGCACGCGCTCGAACCGCGACGGCATCGGCGCGCGCATTCGAATTGGAGGCCAGGTCAATCACGTCACCACCTCGGTGGGCTTCGCGTGCTCGGGCGACAAGGTGGTTCACTTCGGGCTTGGCGGCGCGGCAGCCGCGGAACTTGTCCAGATCGAATGGCCGGGCGGGACCAAACAAAAATTGACGAGCGTCAAGGCCAATCGGGTCGTCGAAGTGACCGAGGAATCTTAATAGCGGCGTCCCGCGATAGAATCAGTTCATGAGAGAGCTGGGCTCGGGGAAGTCTTCCGTTGAACGCTTTTTCCAGGTTTCCCTGCTCGGCCTGGTGGCCAGCGGGTACCTAGCGGTGGCCGGATCCGGGTACCTGGACCTGGCGACCATCGTACTTACCGGCGCAGGCCTTGCGTTGCGGGGTCTGCTTGTGGTGGGCTTGGTCCGTGTCCGGATTCCGGAGCGGGCCATTACGGCAGTCACTCTTGCTTACGCCGGCTTCTATCCGCTCGATTATCTCTACGTCTCGCGCGGGTTTCTGGACGCCACCGTTCATCTGGTGTTTTTTGTTGCTGTTGTCAAGATTGTGACCGCGGCGACGCCGCGCGATTATTCTTTTGCGGCGGCTATTTCCTTCCTGGAATTGCTCGCAGCGGCCTTGGTCTCGATCAACTGGAGCTTTTTTCTGTTCCTGGCTTTCTACCTGCTATTTGCCGGCGCGGCTTTCATGAGTTTGGAAATTCGCCGGTCGATCGAGCGCCATTCCGCGCCCGCAGCGCAGGTCGCGCGGAGCGGCTTGGGTCGATTTCAATCGAGGCTCGCGACGCTAACGGTCGTGTTGTCGCTCGGAATTCTCGCGCTCACGGCAGGCCTGTTTTTTCTGTTGCCGAGAACTGCCGGCGCGGCATTCCGCCTTGTGTCCCACCGGCTCTACATTCCGGGCTTTTCGAATCAGGTGACGTTAGGGCAAATCGGAGAGATCAAGCGCCGGTCGGACGCGGTGATGCACGTGCGCCTCTATACGCCGTCGAGCACGCCGCTCCCCAATACCCAGCCGCGAGGTCCTCTGCCGGACTTGAAGTGGCGGGGCGCCGCCCTGTCTCAGTTCGACGGAAGGCGATGGTTCAATCATGCTTCGCGCTCCGAAATGCTGAGGACCGAGGGGGGGCGCGTCATCCTGGCCGGCGATGGTCAGCGCCGCCGTCCCGGACGCCGCATCGCGTACCTGGTGGACCTCAAGGCAATGGATACGGATGTTCTGTTTTTCGCGGGCGTGCCGGAGGTGCTCAATCTTAACCAGGCATCGATTCTGCGAGACCCCACGGAGGAGACGTTTCGTCTGGGATACGGGCCAGCCGAGGGATTCCGCTACGAGGCTTACAGCTATTTGCCGGTCGGCGGCTTCTTTGAGCCGGGCGAAGCTCAGGAGCTTACCGCGAAGGTTCGGGAGACTTATCTGCAACTGCCGCCGCTCGATCCTCGAATCGCGCAACTGGCTCGCGATTGGGCTAGTGGCGAGCCTGCTTCACTGGGCCGCGCCGTCGCGGTCGAGAAGCGCTTACGGGCCGATTACGGATACACACTCGAGCTTCCGGCCACAGCGTCCGCCGATCCGCTCTCGCGTTTCCTTTTCGAACGGAAAAAGGGTCACTGCGAGTATTTCGCCTCGGCGATGGCGGTCCTGCTGCGAGTGCAGGGCATTCCGGCGCGAATCGCCACCGGGTTTCTTGGCGGCGAATTCAATCCGATTTCCGGTTTCTACGTCATCCGCGCATCGGATGCGCACAGTTGGGTTGAGGCGTGGACCCCGGGGCTAGGCTGGACGGCGTTCGACCCCACACCGCCGGATTTGACGGTGAGAACGGCCACGCTTTGGATGCGGCTCTCGCTCTACGCTGACGCCGCTGAGACCTTGTGGCAGGAGTGGGTGGTGGGTTACGACCTGGGGCGGCAGATTTCGCTTGCCGACAACATCGACCGCGCCACCCGCCGTCTTGGCGGCGCATGGTGGGAACGTGCCGGTAAGAGCGCATTCGCCTGGAGCGGCGCGCTCCGCGGTTGGTCCGCTCCTCACGCCGGCGCGGCCGTTGCGGCCGTTTTCCTCGTGCTGTGCGCCTGGCGGTTGTGGCCTAAGACAAAGGCGATGATTTCGTCATTTCTCTGCGCCCACCGTGTGCGGCGCGGGCAGGCCGAGCGGTCGGACGCTACGCTGCTCTACGGCCGGTTTCTCTGGTTGGTTGGAAAGCGTGGCTTTGAGAAACCGCCGTGGTTGACGCCGTCGGAATTCGCTTTGCTGTTGAAGCCATCCGCGGTACAAGCGCTCGCCGGAGACTTCACAAGAGCGTATAACGAATTTCGCTTCGGCGGCTGCGCGGATGCGGCGCCACGGATGGCGGTTTTACTCGACGAACTTCAGCGCCTTCCGCGTTAGCCCATTTTCCGCAAACATCCGCGGGAAATTGACTATTCTGGAATCTTCGGCGTTGCAGCGATTGGAGTTGGCTCTCCAGAATCCAGAAAAGCGCTTGTTTTGACAAATCGTACTTGCCTTATTGATCTCTTTTGAGACATCTGTCATTATTCTCCTGAGTCATTGATCGCCAGCTCGGGTGACAACCAATGTTTCTCCGTAGTTCGGTCGTCAGGAAGGGCGGCAAGACCTACCGCTACTGGAAGCTGGTCGAGAACGTTCGCGCCGACGCCGGTCCTCGGCAACAGGTCGTCGCCCACTTGGGCGACATTTCCAACTTCACCGCGACGGACTGGCGCGGCATTCAACTGGGAACCATCTGCCTGCGCAAGGCGGATGGGATGAAACTCGAACCGGAGAGAGTCAGCACTCCCCAACCGGAAGAAGCCGTGGCGCTGCACTCGCTGAACATGGCGCTGCCGCGGCCGCGTGTTCGCTTCGACCGTCTGGACCTGAAGCTTCCCGAGGAGCGGACCCTATTCGAACCGGTTGACGATTGTAGTGACGAAAAATAGCCGGGCACGAGCACTAACTAACCCACTGATGTCACACACATTCTTCAAAAAAAGTGCGGAAAATGGGTTAGCGGGTCAGCCTCGCTGTAGCCGCGCGTACACGTCCCGCTTTGACATTCCCCGCCGCTTGGCTACCGCCTTCATGGCGTCCATCGGATGCATGCCGCCGGCTACAAGCGTGGCGACCGCTTCTTCCACCGGCGTTTCGTCTTCGGCTATTTCCGGTGCTTCGCCGATGAGAAGCGTGATCTCGCCCTTAACCGCCGTCCGGCCGGCAAGTATCGCGTGTACCTCGCCGGACGTGCCTCGCAAAAACTCTTCGTGTAGTTTCGTCAGTTCGCGGGCCACCACCACTTGACGGCTGCCGAACAATTCCTCAGTGTCCGTCAGGGTGTCGATAATCCGGTGCGGCGCTTCGTAAACGATCAGAGTGCACGGCAACTCCTTCCAGC
This sequence comes from Acidobacteriota bacterium, assembly GCA_005808865.1. GTDB lineage: Bacteria > Acidobacteriota > Terriglobia > Bryobacterales > Bryobacteraceae > SYKU01. The sequence continues at coordinate 6,905 of SYKU01000076.1, read as the reverse complement.
CCTCAAGTGCCTTGCGCCGCTGGCCTTTTTTTGGCGGCAGGAATCCTCCAAAAAAGAACTGGTCAACCGGCAGGCCGGAACCCACCAGACCTGCAAGCACGGCCGATGGACCAGGAATCGGACAAACGGTAAATCCGCGGCCGACGGCCGCGCACAGTACGCGGTATCCGGGGTCGGATACGAGGGGTGTGCCCGCGTCCGACACGAGCGCGACCGATTCCCCCCTCTCGAGGCGCGTAAGCAACTCCGCCGTCCGTGCCGCTTCATTGTGATCGTGGTAGCTGACGACTGGGCCTGTGATGCCGTAGTGATCGAGCAATTTGCGGGTCTGGCGGGTATCCTCGCAGGCGATGACCGCAGCTTCTCTCAGAACGCGCACCGCGCGATGCGTCATGTCTTCGAGGTTCCCGATCGGCGTCGAGACCAGATACAGCGTCCCAGGAAGCGGAGAGATCACTCGACAGTAATCTTCACCGGCTGCTCGATCAGCTTCGGCTCCTTGCCCGAGGTGAGGATCATCAGACTGTAGCGCCCAGATGCAGCCTTCTCCGGAATCTTGAACTTGATGGCCGCGCCCGCCTGTTCGGTGATCTCGACCTTGACGTCGGTGCTGCCAACCGTAAGGTACACCTCTTTTACCTGATCCTTGTCCAGATTCTCTCCCGCTACTGCAAGAACATCGCCCACCTTTCCGGTGGCCGGTTCAACGGTAGTCATTCGGGGCATCGTCTGTTGCGCTAGAAGCACAAGAGCCGTTGCCAGTGGCAACAGGGCAATAAAGGACATTTTCATCTGAAATTACATCCTCCCACCCTATGCTATGCCGAACCGGGCTTGATTACAAGTGGAGCGTACTGGTGCCTACTGGTGCCCGCGCAAGCTCTTTCATGTGAGGACTTCAGAAGGGTTGAATGAAGAGATTATCCGGTGGCCGGTTCGGGGGCAGTCATACGGGGCATCGTCTGTTGCGCCAGAAGCACAAGAGCCGTTTCCAGTGGCAACAGGTAACAAAGGACATGTTCATCTGAAATTACATCCTCCCATCCTATGCTATGCCGAACCGGGCTTGATTACAGGGGGAACCACGACTGATTCCAGTTAATGTCAGCTCTCCGCAGTTCGGGTCCGGCGGCGTCAAGGACGCCATTCGAGGTTTGCCGCCGCCAGAGAGGTGATCATCAACCGAGACGAAGCCTTGGCTGTCGTCTGACCGGCTGGACGCCGCGCGAGAGGCGGCGGAGTCGAACGTACTCACCGGGATCTCACGAGACGTGGCCGTGTGCGTTCCCGAGAACGGGGCATCGCCGCTCCAGAGGAAGCACAGGGCCGCCGCACAGCCCGACCCCGCATTGGGGCAATGCCGCTTAGGGTGCGTCGAGCCGATTCGGTGGGGAGAAGCCGCTGCACCCGATGAACTGGGGTTTCAGTAAGTAACCGCAAGCTCCAGTTTCTCGACCTGAATATCCTCGCCGATCCGAAAAGCCGGACGATCGAACACCCGCACAGCGACCTCGTTCTCTCCGCGCCTCAGCAACGCCGGCGGAACCGCGCACGCAATGCGAAGCAGCTTCTGGTTCGCATCCACCGTGTACTCGCCCTTGCCCCCGGAGTTCGGCTGCGGTTTCGGAGAAAAAATCTGCGCATCCTTCCAATCCTGCCCGGGCCCCGATTGCGCCAGTATCTGTCCGTTCACCCGGATCTCCAGCCGGTCCGCCGCGCGTGCCTGAAACAACACGAGCGAGAGTTCGGCTCGAAGGATATCGGTCTCATAAGCGCGCAGCGGAAACACCGAAAGCCGGCCGTGATTCGCCAACCGCGCGGGCAGCGGAAGATGATCGTTGCGGCCGTGGTAGCCCTCCGCCCACGGATATCCGCCGCGCCGTTCGACGACGAATAGCTTGTCCTTCCGACGCATGGTCGCGAGCTCACCGATCTCGCGGTAAGCGATACCCTGCGAGGCGGGCGCTACCCTCCCGCCCACGGGCCGCGCGACTTCGGGCGGCGCCGCGGCCCAGTTAAACGTAGTTACCGAGTCCGCACCCTGCTCCAGCCAGTTAGTGGCCACCCCGCGGAAGAACTCAACCGGCGGCGAACGGTACCCGTCGGTCGCGTGATGGTCGTCGAGGCACGGGGACAACTTCACGCGCGGCCCCACGGCGCGGCGGATTTCCTCCACATTCACGGTCATGGTGCGCGAACCCAGCGTCAACAAGTCGACCAGGTTTTCTTTGCTCCACACCGCAATATCGAACCCATCTTCGCGGCATCCACGCAGGGTCTCCGGGACCTTCGCAGCCAGTTGCAGCGGGCGGCGGCGCCGCCGTCCCACTTCAGTGAGCATGGTCCGCATCATTCGCAAGAACTCCGTAACATGCTCGCGCATCTCCCATTGGCGGCCCGGCGGCAGGCAAGGAATGTGGCGCGCGAAATCGATCTGAATGCCGTCGATATCGAGCGTTTCTGCCACTTCGCGCAGCACTTCCAGCTTGTGGGCGCGCAGCCCCGGCGAAGCGGCATTCCACAAACCCTGCCACCACCAGGAGTGGATCACCCAGTCCGGATGCTTCGCCTTCAATGGACTGAGCTTTTCCATTTCCAGGCCGCCCTCGGGACGAATGTCGACTTCACTGAAGCGGTGATGCCAAAACACTTCTAGCTTGCGCCTGCGGCAACCGTCGAGCATGGCAGGTATCCACTCGAAGCCCTGCTTGCGCCATGCCGCCAGATGGATGTCGGGACTGGGCGGCAGCACCCGGCTGGGATACACGGAGTAGGTGTCGCCGAGGGAGACGTCCCAGAAGATCGTATCAATCTGGGAACCTGACTGGTCCGCGAACGTGAACAGGTACTTGAGCCAATCGTCCGGCGGAAGCCGAACATCGCGATGGTCGGCTGCGTCGTACTGGACGCAGATTCTCCGGTGGCGCCCCTCCGTGCGCTGCCCTGCGCTTCCGGCGGCTAAGGAGGCCGAGAACAGACCCTGAATGAACCGGTCGCGCCGCATTGAGCCGCTCCAGCGTCTTGCGGAGCCTTCTAGAATGTGAACCGCAGCGACCCCTGCATACGGCGTTCGAAGCGAGCCGCGGTCACTTGGCCGAACCCGGCGTTTACCTGCACGCCTTGCGGGTCGAAACGGGCGATATTGTTCACCGCACTGAATTGCGTGTGATTGAGGATGTTGTAAAACTCCCAGCGAAACTGGATCCTCCGGTGTTCGCCGACCGGGAAATTCTTGAATACCGACAAATCGTGATTCGCGAAACCGGGCCCGCGGAACTTGACGTTTGAAAAATCCGTTCCGATGTCTCCGCGTCCGCCAGGCCGCCTAAAGACCGAGGTATCGAACCAGCGGCTGAAAGTCTTCTCGCCGTGCGGCAGTTGAGCCCTTCCCGTCTGCACCACGCCGCCGCCATCGCCGCCGCCGGTGAAATCGAAGTTGTCGGTCGTCTGCAGCACGACGTTTTGCGGGAACCCGGAAGCAAACGTCGTAACGCCCGACAACTGCCAATCATCGAAAATCCACTTTGCGGGCCGGCCGGGAACCACCTTGCTGCCTTTCGGCAGGTCCACGACGTAACTCAGGTTCAACACCTGCGTCTGATCGTTCGGAAGGAGGGTACGTCTGAGCCGGGAGGGAATCTGCTGCGCGTAGCCATTTACGAACGCCTTGGCGTATGTGTAAGAAGCGGATACCTCAACGCCGCCGATAAAGCGGCGGTTCAACTGCACCTGCAAAGAATCGTAACGGGTGGACGTGGCAGGGCCTTCGATACTGATGTCCTGGTAGCCGATGTAGCGCCTCAGGAAGACATCGGGCAGGGGCTGCGCCGGGTTGGCAGGGTCCGCATTCTCAGGACGGAAACGCGCGCCGTAGGGAAGCTGGTTGTGGTTGAAGTTCTGTGGGTTGTGGCGCGAGTTGTTACCGACGTAGGCGACATCGAGCACGGTACCCCGGAAGATCTCCCGCTGCACTCCCAACATGTATTGATAAACCAGTGGCAGCTTCTGCTGCCGGCGCGGGCCGGTGACGTTGATGGGAGTCGTGATAGAACCGGCGTTGAGGAACTGGTTCATATCGCTAAACAGAATGGACTTGTCAAAGCGGAAAGCCGGTCCTCCGTCATAGGCCGCGTTGCCGCCGTAACTCGCCTGATGAAACACCCCGAAAGAGGCTCGGATGGCGGTCTTGCCGGTGCCGAACGGATCCCAAGCGAGGCCAAGCCGCGGGTCGAACTGCGGGGGCAGCAAGTCCCGGAAGCCGCCGTAGCCCTTTACAAAGTCTGGGTCGCGCTGGACCACCACGCCGTTGAGCTTGCAGGGGGAATTGGGGGTGATGGCGGTCGTGCAGATGTCGCCCGTGCCTGGCACAATGGCGCCGATGTAGGTCTGAGGCAGGATTTCACCTGTCAGCGGGTTCAATGCCCGGCGGCCGGCGGCGGTCGGGACTGGCCGGAACAGAGTGGGTGTCTTCTGGGGATCGTAGCGTTCAAAGCTGAAGGCCGATGCCTCGGGATTCGACTGCAAAGCCCATGGACTCCAGTAGACTCTGATTCCGATATCCATCGTCAAGCGTCTCGTTACTTTCCATGTGTCCTGCGCGAAAAATGCCCAGGTGTTCTTGCGCGCGAACTGGGCGGGCCGCCCCAAGCCTTCCGTGTACCTCTGGAAATGGCCGGTGTACGCATTCGAGAACGCATAACCCGTGGTGAGCGGATCGTTGACGTCATGGCCGAAATCGAACTGCCCTCCGAAGATGCTCGATCTGGCTTGTCCAAACCGGCTGCTCTCGCGGTAGCCGCCAAACTTGAAAGAGTGAGACCCCCGGGAGTAGGTGACGGTGTCGGTGATGGTCAGATTCGAATCCGCTCCGAACAATGGCAGCCGGTTGTCGTAGGCGATGCTGGCGGCGCTGAAACTGGCCGGAATTCCGCCGAATGTCGCCTTGGGGATCACATTGAGCGGGTTAAACTGCGGAACAAACTGACCCAGGCCGCCCAATCCGCGGTTCTGGCGTTGCAGGCGTTGTGTTTCCTGGTCGTTCGGGGTCCGCCCATCCTCGGTGTCGATGAAGAACCCGATGAAGGCTTCATTCACCAGACGCGGACTGACGATCTTGGTGTAGTTGAGCGTGAGCTGGTCGCCGGTGAACTCGTAGTGCTGCCTGACCAAACCCCACGGTGAAGATCCACCGGCTACGTGATATCCAATCGTATCGGCGTGCCATGTGGAGCCTTTAACGCTGATGGAATCGGACTCCGTCGGATGCAGGTCGAAGCGGAACAGATGCTGGTTTCGCGGACGGCCGAGGCTCTCTTCCTGGAAGAGGTAGTTGAATCCGACGCCATTGAAGTTCGGCGCCGGAAAAATGTTCATTATCGCGACGCCAAACGGGTTCGCGCGTTGGGCGGGAATGATGTTGTTCGGAAAAGGTGCGTTACCCGCGGCCGGGTCCCGCACGATAATCTGGCGGCCGTTCAGGTCGTTTGATTGGGAGAAGTTCCCCTGGCGTTCAAGAAGTGTCGGCATGGTCCAACGCTCGAGGTTCACCGGTTCCTTGATTTGGTTGTTGTCGTAGGAATAGAAGAAGAACATCTTGTCGCCACCGCGATTGATGATCGGGATCGGCACCTTCACGGGGCCACCGACGGTTCCTCCGAGATTCTGAAAGCGGTACAACTGCTTAGGAACACCATTGAGGTTGCGGAAGAAAGCGTTTGCGTTGAACATCTCGTGGCGCTTATACCAGTAGCCCGTTCCATGGATTTCCTTCCCGCCGCCCTTGGTAATGATATTGATCTGAGCTCCACCACTTCGGCCATACTCGGCGGTGTAATTGCTCATTTGCACCTTCACTTCCGAAATCGCGTCCATGTTTACCGTGGCGCTGAAGACACCACCGCCGCCGCCGTCACCGCCGTTGACGCCATCGGACATGATGGTAGTCGAGCGGGTGCCGAGTCCCTGGAAGTTCGGCATACTGGTGCCAAAGAAGCCGCCGTTGAATTCGGGGTCGAATCCCTGCGTGACGCCGGGCAGGATGCGCAGCATGGAAATCGGGTCGCGGCCGCGGACCGAGACCATCTCCAGTTGCTTCGTGCTCAGCACCGAGGCATTTTCCGAATTGCCCGTCTGTACGGCAGAGCCGACCGCTTGCACCGTGATCGATTCCGTAACCGCGCCAAGATCCAACTGAATGGTGCCCACCTCAAGGCGCGCCGACGGAAGCAAGTTGTTGTTCTGGGTCGTGAACTGGCGGAATCCTTTCGCCTGGACCTCGATGGTGTACGGACCTGGCTTGAGCGCGGGGAACACAAAGTCGCCCGTGCCGTTGGTGGTCGTATCGCGCAGATCACCCGTGCGTTCACTCGAGAGTTTTATTTGGGCGCCAACTACAACCTGGCCGGTTGAATCGACAACTCTGCCGCTTATGGTGCCGGTTGATGTTTGCGCTGACGCCGAAATGGCGAAAACCAGCGCTGAGATCAATAAATATGTAAGCCCGTTACGTTGCATGCGGCACTCCCCCGGAAATTTCCATTAGATGCTATATCGGGGCCAATCGAAAGTCAAGCCCGATGAATTCTGTGGAATTCTGTGGATTTGGTGAAACTGGGTATGTGCTTGACTCACGTAGCCACTAGTGCTTGTGGTTTGGCCGTTTTGAGCTTGCCGGGGGTTTCGCCCGACGGTTTCATCATAGGTTGAGGGTTCGACCGCTACCGCTTGTTGGACCAGACGATAAAACAACTTGCCGCGACTGGCTGACTTTCGGCGGTTGAATCGAAACGTGAACTCGTCGAGGTAGTAGTCGAGGTGCTTGTGGCTGACCGCGCCCTGGTGGGTCCCCATAAGCCACCGTTTCAGGAGTGAGATGACCAGGTGCACACGGGGAAGAAGATCGGAGG
>SYKU01000075.1 GCA_005808865.1 Acidobacteriota bacterium | reverse complement strand
CCGAACTTCGCGGCGATGGCGGCGCTCACAGATTAGTCACTATAATGGGATTTTAGGCGGGCCCCACTGAAAAGACAGGCGTTGCACGCCAGGATCGCCATTTTCGCAGCACCGCCTATCAAAGGTGTGCGGAAGTTGGGTTAACGTCCCATTTTGGGAAACCGCGCTCATAGCAAAAAACAGCTAAACGGCCCTAATCCCGATTGCGAACGCCCCGCCGGACAGGATAGGCCGGACACCGGTTTCCATTCACTGCGGGGCTGCTGCCGGTAGTCGGCTGCGGAGATTCGGCCTTAAATGCCATTGTGTGCCCCGTTCTTCCTCGGTGACAGCTTTGTAACCGTTTTTGAGCGTTGATTTCACATGAGTTAACGCTCAGGTGCCCTCGGCCACAGACCCGGTGAGTGTACGATCCACAGTAGGGGAGACTCCGAACGAAACACGCTGACGCGCGAACGGAACTTGCCAAGAACGAAATCGCGGAAACGAAACCAGCGGGCAATTTTGGGGTGGGTACCAACGGTCACTTCAGGGTTACCATTGGCCATCCTGCGGCGTCTGGTATGCGATGATGATTCAGAAGCATGGTATGACGAATTGGACCATCGGCAAGCTCACGATTATCCTCGCCGCCGGTGCGGCCTTCGCGGCATCCGCCGAGACTGGCGTTGCCCCGCTCGGCGCCTATACTGCCGCGGAACGCCGGCATTGGGCTTTCCAGCCGCGCCGGGACGTTCAACCCCCGGTATTTGCCGATGCCCGGGCCAAAGCCTGGATACGCACTCCTGTCGATGCCTTCATTCTCGCCGGTCTCCGCAATGCGGAGTTGTCGCCCGCGCCCGAAGCTGCCCGTATCACGCTCATTCGCCGCGTGACGTACGATCTCCATGGGTTGCCGCCGACGCCTGCCGAAATGCAGGCCTTTGTGAATAACAAGTCGCCCAAAGCGTACGAGGACTTGATCGACAAGTTGCTTGACTCGCCGCGCTACGGCGAGCAGTGGGCCCGGCACTGGTTGGACGCCGTGCGGTTCGCGGAATCCGACGGCTATGAATACGACACCCACCGTCCCGACGCGTACCGCTATCGCGACTACGTGATCTCAAGCCTTCAGAACGACAAGCCCTACAACGAGTTCATCAAGGAGCAGTTGGCGGGTGACGAGATGGAGCCGAAGTCCGACACGCTGCTCGTGGCAAGCGGCTTCAACCGGCTCGGGCCGTTGCGAAAGAACGCGGGCAACCAGGAAGTGGCCAGCTCGCGTACCGAAGTCCTGACAGAGATGACGAACATCGTGGGTGCCTCGCTGCTGGGCGTCACGGTGGGATGCGCGCGGTGTCACGACCACAAGTTTGACCCGTTTCGCCAGTCCGATTACTACCGGCTTCAAGGATTCTTTGCTCAGACGCAATCGAACGACATAGTTATCGCGACGCCGGAAGAACAGGCAAAGTATAAAGCCGTTGTTGATCCCATCGAAACCGAAATGCGCAAGTTGCGGTTCTCGATGCGGCGGGCCTCGGAGGAAGAGAAGGGCAAGATTCTGGCGCGGCTCGAAGAGATCGATGAGAAGATGCCTCTGCCGCTCACGGCCTATCACGCCGTGTCGGACAACGTAAGGGAGATGACTCCAATTCACCTCCTGGCGCGAGGTGACTACCGGAACAAGGGCGACAGCGTCGGCATGCGGCCGCTGGGAATTCTGTTGCCGGAGGGCCAAGCCGAATTGCCGCTCGATACGGTCAGGCCGCGGACGAAACTGGCTGATTGGATCGTCGATCCCGCCAATCCGCTTACTGCCCGCGTGATGGTGAATCGCATCTGGGGCTATCATTTCGGCAGCGGGATTGTTTCGACGCCCAACGATTTCGGTCGAATGGGAACGCGGCCCATTCACCCGGAGTTGCTGGACTGGCTCGCCAACCAGTACGTCAGTGGCGGGTGGAAGATGAAGCCTCTCCATCGGATGATCCTGCTCTCGAGCGCCTACCGGTAGTCGAGCCAAAACCCAGCCGAAACCATCGCGGCCGCCAAGGACGCCGGCAATAAGCTGCTGTGGAAGTGGAACCGCCGGCGGCTCGAAGCCGAGGAGTTACGTGACTCGATGCTGGCCGTCTCCGGCAGACTGAATCCGAAAGCGGGCGGGCCGAGCGTGATGGTCACGATCGACCCCGAATTGATCAAGGACCTGAAGCGGCCTCAATACTGGGTGGCCACGCGCGACAAAAGCGAGCACGACCGGCGCACAATCTACATGATCTACAAGCGAAACCTGATACTCCCGTTCATGCAGGTGTTCGATTCTCCGGACACGCTGCTCTCCTGCGCAAGGCGCGATCAGTCGACACACGCGCCTCAGGCGCTCGAGTTGATGAATGGCGAGTTGGCGAACAGCCTCGCGCGGTCGCTCGCCGGCCGGTTACTGGCGGAACGCAAGACGCCCGCCGAACGCATCAACTACGCCTTCCATCTGGCGGCGGGACGCGCCCCGAATGCACGGGAGCGGTCGCTCGCCATGACCTATCTCGACGATCCCGATCCGGCGGCGCTTTCCGAATTCGCCTTGTCGATTCTGAATTCGAATGCCTTCCTCTACGTGAACTGAAATGCCTGAACATGTTCGATTTGCCCGAAATCGGCGTGAGTTTCTAACGGACTGCTTTTGCGGCGTCGGTTCGTTGAGCTTTGCGTCGCTGTTGGCTCAGGATCAGGCGCGCGCGGCGCGATACAACCCGCTGGCGCCGAAAGAGCCTCACTTTCCGGCGAAGGCGAAGGCGATGATTTTCCTTTTTCAGGCGGGCGGACCGTCGCACCTGGAAACTTTCGACCCCAAGCCATTGTTGAATAAGTTGCACGGACAGAAGCGGCCGGCTGAGTTCGGCGACGTCCAATACCAGAACGTCAACGCAAACTCGCGCATACTGGGCACAAAACGAACGTTTGCCCGGCACGGGCAATCGGGCCTTGAGATCTCGGATCTGTTGCCGCATCAGGCTAAGATTGCCGACGATCTCTGCGTCATTCGTTCGATGCACGGCGACATGGTGGTTCATTCGGCGGCGCAGTATCAAATGATGTCGGGTCGCGTGATTCCAGGATTTCCCGCTATGGGCAGTTGGCTCGCCTACGGACTTGGGACGGTTTCGGAGTCCTTGCCGGCCTACGTCGTTATGCCGGATCCGAACGGCGCGCCAGAAGCCGGCCAGCCCATGTACACCAACGGTTTTTTGCCGGCCGCGTTTCAGCCTGCCCTGTTTCGCGCGGGCAAACGGCCGGTGCTGAACCTTGAACTTCCCAAAGGCGTTTCCCTTGAACGGCGCCGGAAAACCATGGATTTTCTCCGTGCGCTGAACGAAGCCAACATGGCGGGCGAGGACCCGGAATTCGCCGCGCGTATTTCCGCCTACGACACCGCGTTCAAGATGCAAACGGAAGCGCCGGAAATCTTCGACGTCTCGAACGAATCCCGGGAGACCCTGGACATGTATGGCGTGGGACGCGAGAAAACGGACGATTACGGACGGCGTTGTTTGCTTGCGCGCCGATTGGTTGAGAAGGGAGTTCGCTTCGTCTGTGTGGTGGCGGGCGGCGGCGGCGGCGACACCGAATGGGATGCGCACAGCGACATTGAAAAGAATCACGCGCGAATGGCCGCGCTGACCGACCAGCCAACCGCCGCGCTGGTGCAGGATCTAAAGCGCCGCGGACTGCTCGATTCAACCATCGTGCTGTGGGGCGGAGAGTTCGGGCGCTCCCCTGAATCCGAACGCGGCTCCGGGCGCGATCACCACAACACAGGCTTCACGATGTGGGCTGCGGGCGGAGGCTTCAAGGGCGGAGTAGCCTATGGCGCAACCGACGATATCGGCCTCAAGGCGACGGTCGATCCGGTTCACTTCCGCGATCTCCACGCCACGCTCATCCATCAAATGGGTCTCAATCAGGACCAACTGAGCTACATGCACCAGGGGCGCAAGGAGCGTCTCACGGAAGTGCATGGGCGCGTGATCAAAGAGATTTTGGCGTAAACTCAGCTCACTCGATTCGTGCATGTCTGCTTACGAGGCGGCCGGTTCATTCTGCGAGGCCTGAATCGCACTGCTGGCGAAGACACGTCTGCGAGTCCATTTATCCTGAATTCCGAAGTTAGAGGTCGTTTCGCGTCAGCGTGACATCGTTTTTGGGGCGTTTTGACGGTTAGACCCATCTTCTACAGTGATCGCTGATTTTTGTCGGTAAGTTGTTGATTCGCGAAGGAGGGATGCGGTTCTGGCGTAAATCCTAGTGTCACGTTTATTTGCAAATGGTTCGGTATATCGCTAGTTTGTTCTTGTAATCTTG
>SYKU01000074.1 GCA_005808865.1 Acidobacteriota bacterium | reverse complement strand
GACCAAACGGTGCTCCGTCTTGCCTTGGCGGGTCCATCCCTCTAAAGTCTTCATCTCTTCGTCGCTGAGCTGAAATTTCGCGGACTTTCGGCGCATGACTCAACATACAGTAGTACCATAACTAATGCAACTAGACACTAGGACGTTCAGTTGCGTTGGGCTGATGAAATAGACGTAAGCTTGCCTCCCATCAATGGTCACGCTGACACCGTCCAATTGGGTTGGCAGGTTCATTCCCCGAAAATCCGCGCTATCCCAGGTTCGCGTCGTGCTGGCAAGGTTGCGGCCCTGGATGGTTATCCAAGTCCATGGCGCGATTCTCGGCAGGAAACTTGCGCCGTTCACCACACCGCCCGAGGTGATCGAAGGGCTGACGGCCGCAAACACCCACGCTGCTCCAACATAATTGTTGTCACCCCTCCCGCCGACGACAGCCGTACTCCCGTCGGCGGATATTGCCACAGCAGATCCGCCGCCACCTATGAGGACCAGATGGCCCTTTTGGGTGTAGACTCCACCTGAGCGGGTGTACACCCAGGCCACTCCCCATGCGCAGTTCGAAGGGGTTAAGGAAGAACACCCGGGAATACGGCCATCGTCTCCAGATACACGTCCAGCGTTTCCAGCTACTATGGCCGTATTCCCGTCACCAGATATCGCCACGGATTGGCCTTGATACGCATTCCCGACAGCACCCGTGCCGACAAGCTTCCCGCCCTGCTGGATAAACTGTGCGCGAGCGTTTGGGAGCAGCCCTGCACCAACCGCGAGAGCTAATAGAAAGTGAAACACTTGAACCCCCGATTTTCCCGATTTCGTGGCAGGGGACATGCCCGGAGTATGTCAGAATAGGCGGGCAACGCACAACCTTGTACTTCTTCAAAACTCGAAAGACAAGGATGCCTTTGAAAATCCCCTTCAGGCTTGCATGGGTCTCGATAATATTTCCGCTAGCTCTTCCATGCCTCCATCGCTGCCCTGAGTTGTCATCACGCGCGAACGGCTAGCTGGCGTCAAACCGAACTCGCGAAGCCCGGCGGACACCCTCGCCGACACCTTGTCGATAACGGTGAGCAGCGGATGGATCTTCAGCCCGTCGCCGTTCTGAACTCGCAAACCCTCCTTCTGAACCGCCAACCGCGCATCGCTCGCCAGCGCGAGGTCTTCGCACAACAAAGCGAGCGCCTGCCCGTCAGCCTCAGACAGCACGCGGCTTTGCACCAACAGTGGAACCAACTTCCGCCACTCGCGCCGGGCTCCTTGGCTCAAGCCATTCGGCATGCGCGGTTCACCCGGCGCGAAACGCTCTTGCTCCTCCGCCGCCAGCCGAGCGAGTTTTTTCATCCCAACCCGCGTAGGGTCACCCTCTGCAATTTTCAGTGCGAGCGGCTTTCTCGGACGCCCGCCACCTCGGTTTCCGACACTCATTTTCAGTCCTCCCTTTTTGAGTTTCTACGGTTTTCCAAACTCTTGCGCCGCGCGGTCTCCGGGCGCGATGATGCAGAGATTTGACCTACCCCTTCCCCTCGGTAACGCGCCGCATCGCGCCTTGGATGGCCCGCATGCGTTTCCAGAACCCGCTGAGATCTCTAACCCTCTCCGCCATCGTGTCCCGTTCTTCGGCCTCCTCCGCGTCCCGTATCGCAGCCAGCCACTCATCGCAAAGGTCGTCCATAGTGCACTCCCTGCCACGGGTTTCTTCGTCGCTCATCGCCCGGCCTTCCACTTCGTCAACGCCGGACGTTTCAAGTTCCAGCCCATTTCGTTCAACATCCTGTCCCGGACGTTCCACGGTTCCGTCGGGTGCAGTTCCATCTCGGCAAGCACGTTCATGGGGACGGGATCACCTTCCACCCGCCGCACCTTGTACCGCATTGGGACTCCGTCGCCGTCCAGGTATCGGACGGGAAGTCCACCCATGCCCAAAGTGCGAAGCGCCGCGCGGATTTCCGGCCCGTCCAAGTCGATCCATACCCCAATCGCTGCGCCGCCTTCGAGTGCCAAGATGCGGACGCCAGTCCTGTTCAACACGTCGCACGCGCGCGCCAACTCCGCCGGGCAGGGTCCCGCCTCAATCTTGGGAGATTCCGCAGAAGTGGCACCTACAAAACCATCAAAACCGGGTTCTGTAGGTTTTGTAGGTTCGCTCTCTGTAAAATCTGCCAAGATACGAGCCTTCGGCGTCCAGTCCATCCACTGGCTTCTCATCGCGACACCGCCGGATTTACTTCATAACGATTCGACGGACGCCCGCCCAAGCATCCGGGTTCGCTGAACACTTCCCGGACCCACCCGGCATCTTGAAGCACTTCCGCCGCCTGTTTCACTGCCTCAGGCGAGTCCAAGCCGCTCCACCCCTTCAGATAGATATCCCGGCAAGAGAACAAGCCATCGGTTCCCACCTTCCGGCTCTTGAGCTTCCCCGCCAGTTCCTGCGCGGCCCGTAATTGCGGCTTCACTACACAGGAGTAAACCCGCCGTGCGTGGGACTCCAGATATTCGCACCATGCCGCGGCTTGCTGCGTGTGTTCCAGGGACACGAAGTTTTGAGATTTCCCCATGGTGGAACCTACAGAACCTTCAAAACCCCCCGCCGAGTCCGCCAGTTCAAACAGAACGGCAAGAGAAGGCATAAGGCTGCGGTACTTGCTCAAGTGTGAGATGAGCGCCGGGTGAAGTTCGCCCCGTCGAATCTTTGACTCCAGTTTTTCCAGCCACTCAACAAAGAGTTCCTGTGCATCTGAAGCGAAGCGGAACCGCGCCGGATTCTTCGGGTCCAACTCCACCAGATTGCGAAACACCCGCGCCGCCGTCTCTTCGCACTTCGGGTCCGTTGGCCGATCCACATAACACCAGTCGGGTGCCGTGTCCGGCCAGACTAGCAATTGAAAGCGCTGAATCAGTCCGTCGTTGCTTGGACCGTCTTCGAGTGCGTCCACCAGGTAAGAGCGAAGCCGTCCCGGTTGGATGCCGCCCAACATGGACATGCAGCATGCCTCAACATGGATGGTGCCGCGCCCGATTCGATCAATCGTGTGCCCGGTGTCCCCATTCCACGCTTGCAAACAGAACGCGCGTTCACCTTCCCGGCCCGTCCGATCCAATTGACTCCACCAGCCCGTGAGTTCGTCGCGGATAACCAGGATGCCCGCCGGGTTATCGCTCATGGTTTGGTGAAGCGCCTCGAACGTGGCATCGTTCACAATCAATCGCCGCAAGGTCGGTTCGTCGGGTTCGTCTTCCGGTCTGTCGGGTGCCGCCTTGTTCTTTTTCGTGTTTGCCTTGTACTGTTCTCTCCACGCCGCGTGCCTAAGCTCGTATCCCTCTTTCTCCCGCGTATAGTTCTTCAGTCCCTCTTCGTGCTTCTGCCGCCATTCGGTTTGAATCTGATTCAGGAGCCGGGTAGCCGCCTGAATGACGGGAGACTTCAAGTATCCAGGTGGCGCGATGATGCCGCCCCAAAGGTTCGGCACAATCAGCCATCCGGTATCGAGCGCCTTCGGCTGAATGACGGCTCGCCGGTTCACCGCGCCCGCCAGACAGAGAACCATCACCACCGCCGGGTAGTCCATCGGGACTTGCATACGGTCGGTAACGTCTACCACCAGGGGACGGAACGAATGCGGCAGGAGGTCTTCGGAAAAGGATTCCACGGGCGGAAGTTCGCTTTGGATCGGTTCAGGGTTCGGCCAATCGTTCGCAGCTTCCGCGCGCTCTTGTCCGTCACCCTCGCCGTCGTGAGCCGATTGGAGCGCTTGTTCCTCTCGAAGTAAATCCTCGATTGCGTTCACGCGGCCACCTCGAACGCGAGTTCTTTGATGAACCGCTCAAGCGCTCGGCGTTCGATTTCACCGCGTCGTCGCGCCGCCCAGATCATGGCCGCCGTTATCTTCGGTCGCGCCGTTCGCCATTCGCGATATTCGTCCACAAGCCCCGCGTCACCAGCGCTTCGTAGTCTCGCGAGTAGCCGTTCAACATCCATTAGCTCGCCTGTGTCCACCCGCCCCGCTGTCGGATCGAACAGTGCGCTCTTGAGCAAATCCAGCGCCTCTTCACATAGCATCATGCCCGCGCGCCGCCAATCCCGCGCCTCTGCCAGGTCGCGCTCGAAGACGGTTCGCTCCTGAGCAAAGCGGGCACGCTCCTGTGGCGACCATGCCCGATCTTTGAGCGGTACGCCTGCGAAGTCCGCAAGCCATCGCAACGCATCGGCCTTTGTCGTGCCCCGCGCCCTCTGCACGAGATCCAATACACCGCCACCGTCGCCGGTGGCGAAGTCATGCCAGACGCCCCGCTTGTCGTTCAGAGAGACATTGAAACCTTGTCCGTCACGCCAGAAAGCACGGCCCCGCTCGTGGTGAAGTTCGCCGCCGCCCAGTGCGCGGTAGACATCGGAGATCTTGACGGCTGAAATGATGTCTGTGGGTCGGCTCCATGGTAAGTTGGGAGTGTTCAGCCCCTTTGCAGTTCCGGCCCGATGGTTCGTACCCATCGGGCTTTCCTGGGCGTTCATCGCCGCCCCGCCGTGTTGCTCTCGCAGTCCTGAATGAGCCGCCTGATCGTATCAGGGTGATACCTCACGCTCGCGCCGAGTTTTACCCAGTCGGGTTTTTGCCGTAGGAGACGTCGGCGTCTAAGAGTGGCGACCGACACCTTGAGAAGTCGCGCGACGTCATGTTCATTGAGAAGGCTTTCCAGCCGTTCGTCTGCCGCGCTTTCGCGCTTGCAGCTTTGTCCAGTAGTGTTCATACTCTACTGGGCGAAAATTCGCCGCGAGAAACGAGTTTTCGACGAAAACTCTCCTATGCCATTGAAACAAAAGGCAGAAAGAATTCTCTTTGATTTTGTGCAGTGCTGACGAAAATTCGCTACGTGCGGAATGAAGGACTACAGCCGATCTTCTTGAGGCGCGATTGGTATCCGGTTCCTTCAATAAATGGGATGGGATCGGCTGCAATACCGAAGTGCTTCCGAAGCACCTTGCGTATCTCCTGTATCCGCTTCTCCACCTTCGGCCAGGCCGCACCCGCTCTCGCCCCGTCCCGGATGATGCCGTTCAGCTCGGCCATCGCGCGCAAGGTCACCCATGCTTGGTTGGGCTTTCCGGTCCTGCGATCGGCAAAGCCCCATTCCGCGTAGTTCTGGGTTTCCGTCTGATTACCGTTTCGTATCTGAACCCGCTCATCACTCAAAAAAGTTATCTCGACGTCTTTCCATCGAGTCGCTCTGTTGTCATGCTCATTTGTGACGATTTCCGGTCGCGCGGGTGTCGCTTCTTTCGCAGGTCTTGACTTCGGCGATGCTGCCGCTGGTTGAACGACTTCGGATATGGCCTCTTCGGTGGCAGTGCGAAGGTCAACGGAAAGCTCCAGTTCGATCGTGTGCCGGTCGATATCAGTGAGTCCAGCGGAACTTGCGAGACCGTCTAACTCGCGCGCCATGATCTCCCGTAGGTTCCACCCAGACTCGCTGATGCGTCCCGCTCTGATCGCGTCTTCTCGGGCAGCGGAATATTCTTTTAGCATCGCCCCCAAGATCAAGCGAACAGATTCAAGTTCCGCTTCTCTGCGTTCGAGTCCATCCGGTGCCTCATCGACGCGTTTCCCAACTCGTGCGCGGGCCTCGGCATCCGCCTCGGCCTTGGTTCGAATCGCCTCGGCAGAGACGTAAGCCTTATCAATTCGCCTCCGCGCCGCTTCGGAAAGAAGGTTCTGTGGATCGCTCGGATCAAGGACTATGGGCATCGCTCCCTTTGCGCGATTCCCCTAAATTGGAATAGCCGCCCCTGGGTAGGGTGCCCAGCCTTCGCCCCGGCTCATGAGACCGGAACTAGGCGGCTACTCGCATTCTACCGCTGCGGTTTCGTGCTGCGGTTCGTTCCAACTTCCCGGTGGATCGACGCAGGTTTGGCAGGATGGCAACCCACCCAGAAAAAAGGGTGCATGAGGGATTCCGACTACAGGGGCTTTCACAGGGACTACCGCTCAATATGGCGATAAACGCTGCATAACGGTGAGCAACCATCCATTTCGCTAACCCCTTTAAGACCAGTCATTTCGAGCAATAGCGGGTAGCAATTAGCAGCCGTGAGAAAGGCGCTTGGCACGACTCATAATCCGTTGGTCGTAGGTTCAAATCCTACAGGGCCCACCAAACATCCCGCCGCTTAGATGGTAAACTTTCAGTTCGTTCCCGGAATCTTCTAATGAAAACGGAGAAACAACGATCTATGATGTGGATCATTTTCGCCCTCGGCGCCGTCCTGTGCTGGGGGACATACGGGCCGATTCTTCACAAGGGCCAAACGCAGTTGGGCAGTCCCATGAAATCGCTGCTCTGTGTGGGCCTGGCCTATTTTCTCGTGGGTGTTCTGGTGCCGCTTGGAATGCTGATACCTCAGGGCCAGTTAAGCGGCTTCAATTCGGGCGGCACAATGAACGCGCTTCTCGGCGGCGCGCTCGGGGCTTTGGGCGCGGTATGCATTATCTTCGCCTTTCGGAGCGGCGGGCTGCCAAACTATGTGATGCCGCTGGTTTTCGGCGGCGCGCCGCTGATCAACGTACTGGTCTCGATGTGGATGCATCCACCGAAGACTCCGCCGAACCCTTTGCTTTACGCAGGCTACGTGATGGCTGCTCTGGGCGGCGGAGTCGTGCTGTATTTTAAGCCGGCCTAGCCTGCCCACGGCTCCTGATCGCGACCGAGGAGCTTCCAGAGGCGGAGCATGAAGCGATTGCTTCGGCGCAGGTCGTTGACGAGCCGGCCGATCAACTCCTGCCGTTCGTCGGCCGTATTCTTCAGCGTTCGCATTGCCTGCAGCCTCTCTTCGGCAGTCGCGTCCGATGCGGCCTTGGCTGCCGCGACTTCCTCGAAGCAGGCGATAGCTGCCTGCATTTGCCTGATCAATTCGAGACGGCGTTGATTGGTCTCAATGAGTTGGCAGATCGCTTCGAGCCGATCGGCGGCAACGCGATCAGACTCGGCCTTCGCCTCCGCCGCGGGTGTCAGCGCGGCGATCGCATCGTCCCTCATGGCCACTTCGGCGGTAAGCCGTTCGATGAGATCAAGTCTTTGCCTTGCGTCCTGTTCGGCAGCATCCCGCGCACCGGCGGCGAGGCGCAGATCCGCGATAGCGGAATCGCGGATCGCAACTTCCGCGGTGAGGTGTTCGATCAGGTCAAGTCTTTCCCTGGCAGCCTGTTCCGCGGCGTCCCGTGCTCGAGCGGCGAACCACAGTTCCGTGATCGCAGCGTCGCGCGCCGCTACTTCGGCGGTAAGGTGTTCAATCAGATCGAGCCTTTCCCTGGCGGTCTGTTCCGCGGCGTCCCGTGCCTCGGCAGAGAGCCGCAAATCCCTTATCGCGTCGTCGCGCAGCGCGATCTGACGAGTCAAACCTTCGAGCAGCGACAAGCGCGCCGCAGCCGTCTCTTCAATCGCCGCCACGGACGCCTGCATTTCGTCTACTAGCGCGAGCCGCTCCTGAGCGGCAGTTTCAAATGGAGCCAGGTATGCGCATCTCTCTGTAAGTCCCGCGATCGCGGCATCCGCCCGCCTGCAACGCTCGCCCACCGCATCGATCAGGTCCAAACGTTCGGCGGCGACCCCCTCCAACGTGCGTACCGCTTCAGAAAGCTCGTCGATGACTCCGGCGCGGAGATTGAGTTCGGCATACAGATCACCCACTACCTGACGGCGCGTAACGAGCATGGCTGAGACGCGCTCCACGTCCAACAGCCGCTCGTTCGATATTCTCGTCAACAGATCCGCGTGAGCGTGCGCCAAGTCAAGCTCCTTCAGCCGCTCGCCGGCGATCTTTTCCAGTTCCGTCTTTTCATGTTGGGCGCGGGTCGAGAGGGCAAACACAGCCGTCAGGAATGAAGACCGGGCCAAATCGTCTCGAACGTAATCTTTCGCCCGGTCGAGTTGGCCGTAATAAGCGAGCTCCCGCATCAACTCGCCGTGCTTAGCCTGAAAAATTTCCTCGATGTCGGCCGTCCAGACCGGATCCGCTGTCCATTCGGCTCTGCCGCGCCGGAAAAACTGCGGAGCGTCCTGTTGCAGGAGTTCGAACGGGTTCTCCCATTCCTTCCGCTGGCTTTCCCCGCCGAGGAACTGCCTTATCCGCTCGGTCTCCCGCGCCGGGGAAGCCAGGAGATCTTCGTAACGCAGAACAAGCGTCCGGCCTCGCTTGTGAGGATCCCAAGCGCGATAGTGACTGGTCCATTCCAGGTAGTAATCGTGTCCAAGGATGAGTTCGAGTAAAGTTCTTTCCTCGTTTGGGAAGAACTTACCGAAATGATGGAAGTAGGAAACGATAGCGCTGCGCCCGTTGCGGACAACGTAGATTGCCGGTTGCTCATCCTCAGGCGGAAGGTGAGTCTTGACGAAGACCGTCCTGCGCGAGGCGGCCGACCGCTCGTAAAACCGTGACCATTCGCAGGGCATCTCGACGTGGCCGATCATGCTCGAAATGTAATCCTCGGTCACGCCGAAGGGTGGCGGTTCGCGCTCATAGGTCTTGATGTCAAAACACTGATTCAACATTGTGCGGGCGAGCGTATTGCCCGAACGCGGATAAGAAGCGAGCCAAACGATCAATGACGCCCCCAATGAGAACTGATTGCACCGAGGCAACGCTCGATAAACGACCGCGAACTATGCTTTCCGCGCAGTTCGCGGTCCAAGCGCTGAATTAACGCCAGTCGATCGTCGGCATCCTGTCGAAGTGCGATCATCGATGCCAACCTTTCGGCTGAGGCTTTATGCAGCGTCGCGATGGCGCCTTCCTGTTCGCGAATCACATCCAAACGCCTCGCGCATTCATTACCCAAACGGACATTGTCGGCGAAGCGCTCGCCGGCCACTCTTTCCGCGGCCCGAACCGATTCAGTCAGCCGGTTCATCCAGGCAAGGCGCTCGTTCGCGACTTCCTCGAAGACATGCGCGGCGGCCAGCGCCTGTTCCCGGTCCGCCAGCCCATCCTGCAACTGCCCGACAAGCTGCAGACGTTCCGCAGCCACCGCTTCCGCGGCGCGCACAGCCTCAGTCAGCCGGTTCATCCCGGCAAGCCGCTCGTTCGCGACTTCCTCGAACACATGCGCGGCGGCAAGCGCCTGTTCCCGGTCCGCCAGTCCATCCTGCAACTGCTTGACAAGCTGCAGACGTTCCGCAGCCACCGCTTCGGCGG